>DATHPI010000058.1:0-7095 GCA_035484035.1 Chthoniobacterales bacterium | reverse complement strand
CGATTGGATTTGCCAATTGGACCGTTGCGGCTTGATTACGGTTACCCGGTCGAGTTGGACAGCTTTAGCAGCAAGAGCGGGCAATTCCAGTTTAGTGTCGGTTATCAATTTTGAACGAAAGCTCCCTCGTCCAGTCTCACCCACAATCGCTTCCGCCGATTCGTATCAGTTCGTCTACCTTATGAAGAATTCCTCATCGCTCACGATAATTGGTCTGCTGGCCCTTAGCTTAGGGTTTGCCTCTCAAGCGCAAGCTCAAATGAAGGTCGGAACCATCGACATGCAAAAGGTCTTTACGGCCTACTACAAGACCCATGACGCGGAAGATAAGCTTAAGGAGGCGCAGAGAGCTTACAAAGATGAGCTCGATCAGCGCATGGACGCCTACAAAAAAAATCTCGACGTCATCAATAAGTTGAATGAAGAGATGAACAAGCCCGAACTGAGCGGAGCCTCCAAGGATCAAAAGGCCCAGGAACGCGATTCTAAAATCTCCGAGACGAAGGGTTTGGAAAAGGAAATATCAGACTTTCGCCAGACGCGCGAAAAGCAGATTCAGGATCAGCTGAAACGGATGCGGGACGGCATCGTGGACGAGATCATGAAAGTGGTCAATGACCAGGTGAGAACGTCAAACTACGATATAGTCTTTGACAGGTCTGGATTCAGTGCAAACAACATTGTTCCGGTATTGATTTACTCGAGGGACAACTACGACTTCAGTGATTCGGTTATTACCAAGCTGAATTCCAGCCGTCCGTCCGCCACGGCAACACCGGGCGCCTCGCAAAAGCCGGCTGCTTCGACCAACACCCCGGCAACGACCGTCCGTCCTGCAACCGGGGATTTAGGCAAAAAGCCGCGCTAAGTGCAGAGGTGTTAGGGTGAGGCTCTGGCCGAAACCGGGGCTTCCTCGATTGTGATGTCACCCCCTAATCCGTTGGATCGATTAAGAGGTGCGTGGCCATTGGCAGCGTAAGACAGAAAATGCGCGAGGCGAGATGTGACGCTCGGTCGGGCTGTTGAAATAGTCTGAGAATTTGGGTTGGGCCCCACCTTGCCGGGCGAGTTTACGCGGAAAGCCCGGTTCGGAAGGAGCCTCACCCTACCTAGCGCAGGAACCGGTCGAGATTTTCATCTTCCCAGCGCCGGGCTCTGTAGTAGCAGTGAAATTTGCGTTCCCGGCGATAGAACTCGCGGGTGTGCACTCTTCTTCGCCCGTGTTCATCGATCTCCTCCGGTACCACAGCGTGGAGCATTTCGTGGTAAACGACGTACTCAAGGAACCAGGTTGGAACGAAAGGCGCATCCAACAGCGGATGGATCCGGATCATTTTGTCCTCCTCCTGGATCGTTCCAAAGACGAAGTATTCTTTTGGAGGGCGCTTCCGTTTGCGGCCCCAAGTGATGGTGTAACCTTTCAGGGCGTTACCGAAATATTCGGCATTTAATTTGTCGAACAACGTTTTCAGGTCGAAATATTCGCCCTCAGTCGGAAACTGGAGCTGCCGTAGAACGGGGAGCTTCTTAAATGAGAGTTTTCTCTTTCGATTTCCCATAAGAGAAAGTGCCAATAGTCTAGAGGCTAAAAATAGCGTCGCAACCACAAAGAGATAAGTTAGGAACAAATTTTTGGGGCGAACGTTTGCAGTTTCTCGCAGTGCATTTTGACACCCGAAAACAGAAGTGCATGAAGCGTTGGCGTTCAAATCGGAGGTCCGTCCTGCCTGCCTTGTTCGCCCTTTGAAAGACAAACGACAAACCTTCCCTTCCGTTGAACTTGGAACGCCGAACGCCCCAGGCTGTTCCTCGACCCGGTTCCTGCTAGGGTCTTAACTGACCGGCTTATTTTGAAGGATTTGCTCGATTTTTTCCAGAATGTCGGGAGTCAGCTTTTCCGCCGCTTCCGATGCCGTGAGCGTCTCGGTAAGCTGGCTTTCCTTAGAGGCGCCTAGAATGACAGTGCTCACGTGTGGATTTTTGAGACACCAGGCAATTGCCATGACCGCCTGGGAGATTCCGAGGTCAGCTGCTACGGCCGCCAGCGCCTTTACTTTTGCGATCTTTTCATCGCTGATGACATATTCCCGGAGCCATTCGTTCGACTCAAAACCGAGTCGCGTCTCCTTCGGAATTCCGTCGTTATATTTCCCCGTCAGCAAACCGCTTGCCAAAGGGGACCAGATGGTCGTTCCGAGGCCGATTTCCGAGTAGAGACGAGCATATTCTTTTTCGACGCGTTCGCGGACCAGCAGGCTGTATTGCGGCTGCTCCATCGTCGGGGGAACAAGATTGTATTGTCTGGCGATGGTCACGGCTTGCATAATTTCCTGGGCGCTCCATTCGCTGGTACCCCAATAGAGAACCTTGCCCTGGGCGATCAGATCACTCATGACGCGGACAGTTTCCTCGATCGGTGTCTCGGGATCGGGCCGGTGACAAAAGAAGAGGTCGAGATAGTCAACCCGCAACCGGCGCAGGGCAGCGTGACATGCTTCGAAAACGTGCTTCCGGCTCAGCCCATATTGGTTCGGCTTCTGCGGCTCTTCTGCCGCGCCAAAAAATACTTTGCTCGAGACCAGCCAGGTGTCTCGAGGCCATCCAACTTTCTCCAGGATTTTGCCCATCACCAGTTCGGAGCGCCCTCGTGCATAGCCCTCGGCATTGTCGAAAAAGTTAACGCCGTTCTCGTAGCATTTGCGCATCAAGTCCTCTGCGAGTTCTTCGGAGATCTGGTTACCGAAGGTGAGCCATGAACCAAAAGAAAGTTCGCTCACTTTCAATCCTGCATTGCCAAGTCTGCGATATTTCATCGCAGCCAAATTCACCGAACCGGCGAGAAGGTCAAATGCTCAGGAGTCAGGAGTTGCAGGAGTTCAGGAGTTGCAGGAGGAACGGATTTAGCTGCGGTTTTGACAGACCAAATCGCGTGAAGAGTGCGAAACAGCCCAGAATGTTGAGGCGCGACTGATAACCGGAGCACTTTTCTTGGACACGTTTCGCAAGGCGATGAAATGCCTTGTCACTTTAGTACAGGCGCTAAATGGCCATGAGTCGTGCCGGTCGAACCGTTTCTGAACTCCTGCAACTCCTGAACTCCTGACTCCTGATCTTACGTCTCCTCCTCAACCTCTACTTCTTCCTGGGAGACAACGGGCGCGATATCTTGAAGGGTCTCATTCTCACGAAGATCCATTAGTTTCACGCCCATAGTGTTGCGGCCGGTTTCGCGTACCTCGCTGACCCTGATCCGGACCATTTGTCCGCCAGTCGTGATGAGCATTAATTCGTCGGAATCGCGTACGGTCAATGCACCCACCACGTCGCCCGTGCGTTCGCCGGTCTTCATGGTGATGATGCCCTTTCCGCCGCGGGATTGAACGCGATATTCGTCGAACCCGGTCCGTTTCCCAATTCCGTTGGATCCGGCTACCAAGAGTTGCGCTTCCGGAATAATCTTGGCTATTCCGACGACTTCATCCCCCGCATCCGGCCGGATACCCCAGACGCCGACAGCATTTCGTCCCATATCCCGAACATCGCCCTCATGGAAACGGATGCTTATACCCTGGCGCGTGATGAGGACAACTTCATCCATTCCGTTGGTCAGCAGCGCATCGATCAACTCATCTCCCTCCTCGATCTGGATCGCGATAATACCGCCTTTTCGGACGTTGCTGAAGTCTGCCAAATTCGTCTTTTTCACGATCCCGGAACGGGCGGCAAACATGATATGGAGTGCTGGATTCCATGTCCCTTCGTCGCCTCCGGCGTTGCCGGTTTGATCTACGGCCTCGATCCGCAACGTCGCGGCGATTTTTTCTTCTGGACGCAGCTCCAGCAGATTGGCGATCGAACGGCCCTTGGAGGCGCGGCCCATTTCAGGGATTTCATAGACTTTTTCCACGTAGCAGCGGCCTGCCTGGGTGAAGAACATGAGGGAATCATGGGTGCTGGCCGTGAAAAGGTGTTCCACGAAATCACCCTGATCCCCGCTGACCTGCGCTTCACGGGTAGTCATCCCGATGACACCCCGACCGCCGCGTCTCTGGGCACGAAATTCGCTTTCCGCTGTCCGTTTAATGTAGCCGCCGTGGGTAATGGTAATGATGCATCCCTCGTTGGCGATCAGATCCTCATAGGCAATATCTCCCTGTCCCGGGAGGATCGCGGTAAGCCGTTCGGAACCGTACTTATCCCTGATCCGAAGCAATTCCTCCTTGATGATCGTCATCACCCGATCGGCGCGATGGAGAATGTCGAGGAGATCGTCAATCTTCCGGATGATTTCGCCGTATTCGTCGATAATCTTTTCACGTTCAAGTCCGGTGAGCTGGTAAAGGCGCAGATCGAGAATCTGATCCGCCTGGTGTTCGCTGAAGACATATCGACCATCTACTAAGCGACTTTCGCTCCTGATCCGAACACCGATCTGTTCGACCGTTTCCCGACTGAATTCATAGGCGAGAAGCTTGATCCTGGCTTCGTCGCGATTTGCGGAACGGCGAATGATGTCGATAAAATCATCCAGGTTCGCAAGTGCGATGAGATAGCCTTCAAGGGTTTCAGCTCTGGCTTCGGCTTGACGTAGGAGAAAACGGGTCCGCCTGAGAACCACCTCCCGGCGATGTTCAATGTAGCAAAGGAGCGCTTCCTTGAGTGAAAGCAGTTTGGGGCGACCATGGTCGATGGCGAGCATGTTTACGGCGAAGGAGCTCTCCATCGCGGTGTACATGTAAAGGTTGTTCAGGACGACCTTGGAGTTTGCGTCCCGCTTAAGTTCCAGTTCGATCCTGGTCTTTTCGTCTGACAGATCCCTCAGGTCACTGATGTCGGTGATAACCTTTTCCTGAATCAGGCCCGCAATGCGTTTGATCAGTTCAGCGCGATTGACGTTGTACGGGATTTCGCTGATGACGATCTGTTCGCGTCCATTTTTCGTCTCTTCGATCGTGGCCGTGCCGCGCACCTTCAGGCTCCCTCGGCCAGTTTCAAAATATTGGCGGATCCCTGTCGTTCCGTAGATCGTGCATCCGGTTGGGAAATCGGGTCCTTGAATGTACCCGAGCAATTGATCGGTGCCGATATCGGGCTGATCAATGAGAGCGCAAATCCCGTCAACAATCTCAACCAGATTATGGGGAGGCATGTTGGTCGCCATCCCGACAGCGATGCCGGTTCCCCCGTTGACCAGGAGATTGGGAAAGGCTGCGGGAAAAACGACCGGTTCAGTCGTCGTCTCGTCGTAGTTCGGCACGAAGTTGACCGTATCCTTCTCCATGTCCTCCATGAGAATCGCGCCGAGATGAGTGAGGCGCGCTTCCGTGTACCGCATCGACGCGGGAGGATCGCCATCCATGGATCCAAAGTTCCCCTGACCTTCGATCAGGGTGTCTCGCATGGCCCACGGTTGGGCCATGTGCACCAGCGTGGGGTAAATAGCCATGTCCCCATGCGGATGGTAGTTACCCATCGTTTCACCGACGATCTTGGCGCATTTGCTATGTTTGCGGTTCGGTTGAAGCCCGAGACCGTTCATGGCATAGAGAATTCGCCGCTGAGAAGGCTTTAGCCCGTCTCTGGCATCCGGTAGCGCCCGCGAAATGATGACAGACATCGAGTAGTCGAGAAACGACTTCGACATCTCTTCGGCGACGTTGATCGGCTCTATTTTTTCATTCGGGAGAATCGGCATGGAGGAAAGGCGTGAGGAGTGAGGCGTTCGGTGTTCGGTGTTCGGTGTTTCTCAATGTATGCGAAGCGTCCCCGCTTTGCCGCCTTGGATCCCGGGCAAACCGGGAGGGTTTCGCATCCACAGCGTTCGGGTTCGCCCTATCGGCCTTGAAGAAGCAAAGCGGGACGCTTCGCATACCAGGCTGAACGTTTTCAAATGTCGAGATTTCTGACATTGAGCGCGTTGTCTTCGATAAAAGCGCGACGCGGTTCGACGACGTCGCCCATCAAAATGGTAAACATCTTGTCCGCCTCGCTGGCGTTGTTCTCGTTCAGGTCAACCCGGAGTAGCTTGCGGCGAACCGGATCCATCGTGGTCGAAAAGAGTTCCTTTGCGTTCATCTCTCCGAGACCTTTGAATCGTTTAATCTGGACGCCGCGCCGGCCAATTTCTTTGATGGCATCCAGGATCCTCGGAATCGAGAAAAGTGGAGTGACTGTCGTTCGTTCACCTTCGCCTTCGATCAGCTCGAAGATCGGCTGGTCGCTCGCCGAATAGTGGTCGATCGTCATGCCGCGATTTTCGAGTTCCTGAAAGACCTTCGCGACTGAGTGCGACTCGTGCAGTTCAACTCGCCGAGCTCTGCGCCGCATGTAAGAGGCGACCGGGGGATTTCCGTTGCCGTTGGCCGGGGGAGTCATCGGTGCCACGCCGTCACCGTTTTCGCCGACGGGTTCCTCTTCGTAGAGATTGAGATCGAGGTTCTGAGTCGCGAAATCACGAAGCGGTCCCTCGTCGTGAAAATATTTCACGTACTCGTTATTTCCTTCCCGCACGATCACCAGGTACTCTGGCAACTTTCCGGAAATCGGTTCCCGGTTCGACAGATACTCTTCAAAGTCGCCACCGTGCCGGCGAATGGAGTCGCTCAGTTTAGAGAGTCTTTCGAGCAAATCGAGAACTTCGCCCAACTGCTCCTTGGTGAACTCCCGGCCGTCGACCAAGTGTTTGAGCTGTACTTCCTCGGCTCCGAGGGAAATCAGGATCTTGTTCAACTGGTAATCGTCGTCGACATATTCTTCGCGCTTCTTCCGCTTGATCTGGTAAAGGGGCGGCTGTGCGATGTAGATGTGCCCGCGTCGTACCAACTCCGGCATCTGCCGATAGAAAAAGGTCAGAAGAAGCGTTCGGATGTGCGATCCATCCACGTCCGCATCGGTCATGATAATGATCCGGCCGTACCGCAGTTTCTCCAGGTTGAAGGATCCTTCGCCGTCACCGTCTCCGATTCCGGTGCCAATCGCGGTGATCATCGTTTGAATTTCCAGATTCTGCAGGACCTTATCCAGACGGGCTTTTTCGACGTTGATGAGTTTTCCGCGGATCGGAAGGATTGCCTGAAATCTTCGGTCACGGCCCTG
>DATHPI010000057.1:0-2934 GCA_035484035.1 Chthoniobacterales bacterium | reverse complement strand
AACCAAACTCAGCGTTTTGCTCCAGGGAGCAAAACCGATAGAGCAAAAAAAGAACAATTCAAAGGGAGCGATCACTCCAAGAGCATCAACGAAACGCAGAATCGCTTTGCCAAAAAAGGTCGAATCGGCAGCTCCTAACGGATCCGGTGACGGAAGAGGAACGCTACGACCAGCTGTGGTCGCGGTACTGAAGGAGAGCGATAAACCCCTAAAGACCGCGGATATATACGATGCGCTTGTCGCCCGAGGGTATAAGTTCACTTTTAAGGAAGCAAAAAAGGTTCTTGGAATTCGCCTCTACAAAATGTTAGGTGTGCAACCGCTCGGGGAAGGACTCTTCCAGGCAAAGTAGGTCGGGCGTCTTGCCAGCCGAGCCGAGGTACCCGCCGATAGTTCCACTCATCACATTCGACTTATAATTCGCCGGGACGTTTGGCCTTTCCGGCTTTTTTGCGACAGTTACCGGGATGCCATACCGGCCGAGCGCGCGGACAAGCTGCTCGCGCAACGAAATCTGCAGCTTTTCCTCGAAGACCACCAATTCTTGTCCGCTACGGTCTGCTCGCACCGCCGCTTGGCGCGGAAAACTAAAGTCCTTCACGATGAGTACTTGTGGCTTTCTTCTTAGACGCCGCGTTGCGTCCTCCCGCTGAGGCTCTAGGCTAATCGAGGCGCATCCGAGAATTGAAAACAGAAAACTACCCAAGAAAACACAACCGATCAGCCGTGGAGATATTTTTTCATAAGTGTCAAGCCTTAATACAGCTTTTTGTGAAGGCAAAATGATCTCGGCCTATGTTGTTTCGAGTCGAGTAATTCCCTTTTGTTCCTTTGTTCCACTCGGGATACCGCCTCACCCGTTTCCTTGGGGTCTCGATCCTGTGCCTCCGTCGACTTGGGCGGAACGCGTGGACGAATCACTAGTCACGACTTTGAACGCGACATATTTCATGATTTCTGATGAGTGGGCCTGCGTGCCATACCGGCACTCCCGCGTCTTTGATTCTTATCGTGTTTCGGTGCACAGGTGGATGAAAGACGTTTCAATCATGCGAGTCGCGGGCGATCAGTACACCTTAAGCAATTCCGGCTTCGCATTTATCGATTTTAGTTAACGCCTATGAGCCTTGGCTGCGCGTTCCATGGCGGCTTTGATTGGGTTGGGCAGTATCGGCTTGCTGAGATAGTCGTCCATACCCGCAGGAAGGCAACGCTCTCGGTCTTCTTTCATAGCATTGGCAGTCATGGCGATACTTCCAGCGGTCAATATTCGCGACCGCCTTTCAAGCCATCTGGCCCGGACCGTTGCACGAAAACCACTTTGCGGTGGGATCGCCTTGGCGATCGATAGCCCGTTGAAGTGGACCAAGCAGGTGGCGAGTCATTGCATCTTCCCAGGGGAGCACATCAAGGACGCTTCTCGACTAGAGGTCCAACAACGGGTGTTTTTTCAACAAATTCGGATTCTAAATCGTCCCGCATCTCTGTTCCTTTCCTGAAACCAGGTCCCCCCATAGGCAAAACATCCGTTTCGACCGTGTTTTCGTTTGCGACCCGTCTTGTCCATCCACTAGATCCTTTTGCCTTACCTTGTATAAAGTCGCGGAATTGTTCCAAATCTCTCTCAACGCGTCCTGAGTTAATGCCCAATACCTCTCCAGTCTTCTCCAAAATTCCTTCAGGTTCGTACCCGATCGATGCAGTCACGCGCGTCCATCGAGGGTCTAGTTCCTCGAATGTTATTGTCCCTGAGTTCAAAGAGCCGTCCACACTTTCCCACGAGATCTCTTGATCCGAAACTCGATTCGTAATTTCGGCCTCCCAGTTTTTGATTTTGCCCGCGATCTTTACCTTCCAGAGAAGGAATTTTTCGGATTCCAAGCGAACTTCTTCGACGCCTTCCATGAAGAGCGGAAATTCTTCGAATCGAGTCCACTGATCATACACAGCCCGCAGCGGTGCATTCACATCTATAGAGCGAGCAGTAAGTGCCATTGCCAGTATTCGAGTGTCGCAGCGTACCCGGCCTCATTGGGTTCTCTTCACCGCCCGAAGCTGTCGCCACTGGCGGGGAGCCGTTCCTGGTCATCGGCGCTATTGCAGGCGGTTAGCGTGGAAAACGCCTACCGGTTCGCGGGACCGTCTTTGAATGCCGGTCTGTTGGCGAGTCAGCCCTTTCTCGGTTGTCGTCGGGGATCCCGGTTCAGACGGAGCTTCTACCGAAAGAACCATGCCCGGCAAGGGTCAGATCTCAGCCCTCAACTCAAGGCGTTTGGGAGGCGATCCCGCCGTGTAGCGCTCGTTCTACATCTAGCGCATTTTTCTAGCAAAATGCCTGCGCATCTTCAAGCCTATCGAATCCCTGGAACTCAATCCGCTCCCCCTGTTCTCCAAACCTGTCGGATGCAGTCTCATATTTGGCGAACCAGCGGTTCGATTTCATCTCATTGCATAAAAACTCGCCAGAACGCAAGTGGGAAGGGTTGCCCCAGCCTTGGGATTTCACCCTGTTTATTCTGGAGAAGCGCAAGGACTTCGTTGGTCGGCAATGGCTGTTCCGAGAAATTGACCAATGGCACGTGACTGCTTTGCTGTACGAGAATCCCGAGGGCCAGCTGTTCGCAGAGTGGCACCGGGGCTCGGCACAGGGCCAGGCTACGAGAGAACAATTCGGCAGCATCGGCGATGATATGAGTCACTGCGGCGCGCATGTTGTTGCGCGCTGTGTTCACGTCCGCGTGTTCGTGTTCCTCAAAGACGACAGAATGCTCGTCCCTTCCGATGCACAAGCGTGCTACAAACGAATGAAACTCCGGTATGTATACCCTAATAATTTAAAGTTGTTGCAATCTTGGCGGCATTAAATAGCTTAGAAATTTAAATAACTAGCAATAGCCAATGCCCTTTTCATCCAAGACCTTTGCGCAGGCCGCC
>DATHPI010000056.1:0-14610 GCA_035484035.1 Chthoniobacterales bacterium | reverse complement strand
TTTCGTGTTTGCCCGTCAGTTGAGCCATGAAAACGGTCGAGCTTGGACGATCCGGCAGGAGATCTCGTCAACAACCGGAAAGCGACAATTTATTCGGTTGGACAGTTTTTATCCTCTTACTTTGCGGATTTGCCGTCGCTTGCTGGATTGGCACCTTTTACATCTTCACTCACCCGGAAGAACCGTTCAATTATCACATTCTCGCCAAGCTCAAGAAACTTGATCCGCCCAAGCGCTTTGAATTGACCGGTGCGCCCACCGGCGAGTTTTTGACGCCCGAAAAGCTATTGACCAAGTACGGGGCGATGAGCGTCTGGCAAATTGACGATGAGAGCAAGAATTTGCTCCGGGCGTTTCTGCGAAATTACGACCACCAGACCGGTAAGGTGCCCTATGTCACCGGGAAGTTTACCGTACTGGATAGTTACCCTTTGTCCCAGACCAAGTTTTGCGATTCTGGCGTCGTCGTCATTGCGCAGTCAGTTGATGTCCCGTCGATCTATATTGAACATCTGTTTCCGGCCGGAACGGAGCAGTTGGCTGCGATGCAACGAACATTGACGACCGGCCTCGGGATCGAACTTCGGCGCTCTTACGATCTGTCGGCCATCGTCCACATTGACAATCTCGGAGGAGGCCGGTTGCTTTTTACCTTGATTCCACTGCTTTACGGACCGTATGGAACCACCCAGAGCGGCTCGGGTTTCCAGCTGGATCCGCCGAAATCCGTGAACCTGAAGGCTGGACTGCCGGTAGTCAGCCAAGTTCAGTTTCGTGATGCCGATCATCGATTGGCTCAGTATCGCCGGGCGATGATCAGCCAGGAGACGGCTTCGGCGCAAGTCAACGCCAAATCGCAGCCCAACCTGGTCGGCGCGGAACCGTCCGCTGCGGCGACCTCGGCAACGAGCGCTAGCATCGCTGAAGTCACTCCAAAGGCGATCGCGACGCCGGCGGGGAAAACCACATCAGGTCAGTTAGCGGCAGCCCCGTCTGCAACGCCGAAGGCTTCAGCGGTGGCCACTCCCACTCCGACTCCGGTCGTAGTGGCGGCAAATAATGTGCCGTTACAACCGTTCCTCACCGCTTCACCGACTCCCGCAACGAGCGGACGACTCGAAGCCTGGCAAACCTATCGGCCGGGGCAGATGCCTCGGGGCCGCCTACTCGACGTCGATCAAACCACGGAGCTCGCAGATAAGGGAATCGGCAATGTCACGATTTATCTTCGCGGGGATTTCACCGTTACCGCTGTGCGGGATAATCGCGCAGTCTTACGACCGCGTCTGTCCTTGGCCGATCATGTTTTTAATCGTGGTAACGCGCGTATCATCGTCGAATATCCGCGCGGAGTTCCAACTCCCCGGGAGGGAGAAGTCTTTCAGCGTGCGGCTGAGCGACCCTTTCAAATCGATGATGTGCGTCGTGGAGCAGACGGCCAGGTGAACATCTACGTTCGCGAGGTAACTAGCGCGGACTGATGAGTCAGGAGTTGCAGGAGTTCAGGAGTTGCAGAATGGGGAAGCAGCAGTCTGGAGCTCGGAAGTTCGCGTCTTACGCGTCTTACATTCTGCAACTCCTGAACTCCTGCAACTCCTGACTCCTGTTTTAATAAACGTCGCGTTTATAGCGTTTTTCTTTCCTCAGCCCTTCGACATAGGAGGCGGCGGCTTCAGGAGACAATCCGCCCTCTTTTTCAACGATCAGATGAAGCGCCTGATCAACGTCTTTTGCCATTCGGGATTCATCTCCACACACGTAGAAGTGGGCTCCCTCCTGCAGCCAGGCGTAAATCTCTTTGGCGTTCTCCAACAAACGATGTTGAACGTAGACCTTGTAGGCTTGATCACGTGAAAACGCCGTGTCAAACCTGGTGAGAACTCCTTCCTTCTGGAGGGAGGCAAACTCGTCCTGGTAGAAAAAATCGCACTGTGACCGTTGTTCTCCGAATATCAGCCAGTTCCGGCCCGATGCGCCGATCGCCTTTCGCTCTTGCAGGTAGGCGCGGAAGGGGGCAACCCCGGTTCCGGGCCCAACCATAATGATCGGGCAAGCCTTATCTTCAGGCAGCCGAAAGCCTTTAGCGACATGAACAAAAGTGGGTACCTGGGTGTTCCGTTCGAGTCGGTCGGCGAGATAAGTCGAAGCCACTCCTTCGCGTCTGCGTCCGCGGCTTTCATAGCGAACGCTCGCGACAATAAAATGGACCTGATCAGGAAAAGCCTTAAGGCTGGATGCGATCGAATAGAGGCGCGGCTGTAATTTGCGAAGCTTGCTGACAAACTCGTCAGGACTGAAGCGAACGGAGGGGGCATCGAGCAAAAAATCGATGATTTCGAGGCCCCAAAGATAATGCTCAAGGTCTTTTTTGCGATCCGGATTCATTAACTCTCGCAACTCGGTGGCGCTCTGGGACCGCTCGACAATCGCCTCCAAATATTGCTTCGAAGGCTGCGTGATCTGGTAATGCTTCAAGAGCCCTTCTCGAATCGAAAAGGTTTCGCCTTCTTTATTTTTGACCTGTTCATCCCCAGAAAAGTGCAGCGCATCGAGAAGGTCTTGGACCAGCTGAGGATTGTTCCGGGGTAGTATGCCCATCGAATCCCCGACTTCATACTGATAACCGGAGCCAGCCAGTGAGAACTCGTAATGCCAGGTTTCCTTCTCTGAACCTTCCCGGTTCAGTTTCTCGCTGACGAGGAGCGTCGCCGGAAATGGATTTTTGCGAGAATACGGAGCTGTTGGCAACGACATTGACATAGAGCCGCAGAAGATATTGGCGCCGGCAGCGGAGTGCAAGTTGCCAGTGTCTTTCAGTTGTCAGTGTCAGTTGTCAGTTGTCAGTTGCCAAAGGGGAACGGGAGCTTCCCCCTCCCCCCACTGACAACTGGCAACTGACACTGACAACTGGGAGACACTGGCAACTATCCGACCTTCACCAGTGGATTCAGGAGATCTTCGACACTGACAATGCCGGTGGTATTTCCCTGCTCATCGACCACCGCGGCGAGGCTGCTGGGAGCAGCACGTAGCCTGCTCAAAACGATCGAAGCCTGATCGTCTTGGCGGACGGTCAGTATCCGGCGCATAAATCCGCGAACTTTGGAAATAAGCGACTGGTCAACGAGCAGGTCAAAAATGTTCACCATCCCGATAATCCTGCCCCGTCGATCGACGACAGGATACCGGTCAAATCGCGAGTGCCGCGAAAGTTGGATCAGTTGTTCGATGGTCGTGTCCGGCCGGACAGTGACCACATTGGGAATCGCCACCATGACGTCCCGCACCTTGACGGAACGGAAATCGACGACGTTGTGAATCATTTGTCGTTCAATGCTGCTCAACATTCCCATGCGTTCGATCTCGCTGGTGAGGTATTTCAGATCCTCGCGAGCGACAAATATTTCGCGCGGGCGTTTCAACCCGAAGAAGCTTTTGGCAATAATCGATCCAACATAGAGAGCGGGCGTGAGGATCCTGGCCGCGATATCGAGCGGAACGGCCAGGGATGCCAATCGCTGGTAAGCTACACGGCGAAAAATCGCCTGAGGCAAAAGTTCGGCGACCAAGAGGAAAATCGGCAAGGCGAGAACCAACGTGAGGATATATCCCATCCAGCTCAACCAGCTGACAAGGGTCTTCACCAAAAGCGCCAAGGCGACGATATTCAGCAGGCTGGTGATCACCAGAGCCGTCACCAGAAGCCGGGCGGGTTGTTCTAAAAGCTGCTGAAGTTGAACGGCGGCGTGATCTTGCCGCCGTGCCAGCCGACGCAAACGCAGGCGGTGCAAAGAAAGGATGCCGGCTTCTGTCCCGGAGACGAGAAACGAGGCGCCGAGGCACAACAATAGTAAAAACCAGGTCATGCTTCGCTCTCCGAAGACAATCCTTCTATTCTCTCCAGCGCGACCTCGAGCACTCGTTTGCGGCTGCTTTGGCGGATTTCGAGACGGAGCGGAGGGATCTCGACACTGGTTCCGGGTTTCGGCAGATAGCCGAGCTGATTGAAAATCAACCCGCCGATGGTATCGAGACCTTCTCGCTCTAAATTGACGCCCACCAACTCGCCTAAATCGTCGAGCCGGGCACTCCCGCTGGCCAGCCACTTTCCTTTCCCAATCTGTTCGATGTAAAGGGCTTCGTCTCCACGCGGCACTGCATCACCGATCACTTCTTCGACGATATCGTTGAAGGTGACCACTCCTTCGGTCCCCCCAAACTCGTCGACCACAATAGCCAGGCGTTGAGTGTGGGTGAGAAAACTTCGCAGTAAATCCAACGCCCGCATCGTTTCCGGCACGAAAGAAGGGGCCTCCAGGCGCTCGGTGTAATGCTCGCCGTGATCAAGGAGAAAGCTCTTCACGTCAAGAACACCTAGAATCTCATCCGGGCTATCCCCGTAAACAGGCACTCTCCCATACCGCTTCACCCGGACCTGGTCGATTACCTCCTCGTTCGAGAGCGTATCGGAAATCGTAAAAGCATCCACCCGCGGGGTCATGCAGTCTTTGACGGTTTTATCACCCAGTTTGATGATCTCCTGGATCATCTCCTTTTCCCCCGGGCTGAGTTCTCCTTCTTCCACACCTAGCTCCACCAAGGTTTCCAGCTCCTCCTCATCCAGGCGGTCCTGTGGGTGTGGTCGCTCTTTTGCGAAAAGATCCGCGATTTTTTCGGCGAGCTCCTGCAGAGATCGCGAAAATGGTTCTGCGATCGGCATCCATACGGCGAGGATCTGAAGAGCGCTCTTTGAAAACCGAAACGGATCCGCCAGCGCCAGGAGCTTTGGCAGCAGATCGCAAACAAAAACGATGAGTCCGAAAATGACAAGGGTTTTGACCCAATTCGGTACCGGCATCGGGATGGCGTTCACAAAATCAAGAGCGATAATGATCAGCGGAACGTTGACCAGCGTGTCAGTTAAGAGGATCACGCTCAGGACACCTCTGGAGTTCAACATCAATTTTTCAAACTGGGCCGCGACCACCGGTTCGCGTTCCCTCCAGCGGCGAACCTGAAATCCGTTGATGGAGAAGAGGGCTGTTTCCATGCCGGAGAAAAAGGCAGAGACAACGGCCAGCAGAGCAAGTACTAAAGACGTCAAAACAACGACTGGAATCGACATTTGCCTTGGTCCACCTCGCCAGATCTCCCCATTGGACGGAATTCTCTTTGCGATCAGCGGGCTGACAAGCAAATTCAAAGCAGGCGCGAATGAAAAAAGGCGAAAAGATCCAAGCATTTGTGGAGACTTTAGGCGGGGGATCGGCCCACGACCCTTGTTATGAGGGCTATTTCGTTTGCTTTAATGACCAGAAATATTACGAAGCGCACGACGTGCTGGAACACCTCTGGCTGAAGGAGCAAGGCCTCTCCCATCAATTTTTTAAAGGACTCATCCAGCTGGCCGGGGCTTTCGTGCATCTGCAGAAGCAGTACAGGCGTCCGGAACATCCAACCGACGGGCGCCGACTCCGCCCGGCTTGGCGATTATTTAAACTCGCGTACGCCAACCTCGAACCATACTTGCCCAGGTTCCTCGATCTCGATGTCGGTTCGGTCCTCGAACTTTGCTTAAAAAACGTCGTTGCGATCGAGGAAGCGGAGTTCAAAACCAATCCCTGGAGCCCGGTCGCGGCGCCAATTCTTGCTCTAGGTATCCAGGGAACCTCTGGCGATAGATGAGTTCTCGATTGTCTTAGCCTGGAACCGAAATAGAGTGTGCGCGAGTTTTGAATAACATGCGGAGCGTTGTAAGAAGTCTTTTTGTAATAGCGGCCGTTCTCCGGTTCGCTTCCGGGGCGGAGGCGCAAATGGCGGCAGCTTATGCGATAGCCGATCAGACCACGGGTTATGTTCTCGAGGCCTCCAAGGGTACGGAGAAACGTCAAGTCGCAAGTCTAACGAAAATCGCCACCGGGAAAGTGGTCCTCGATTGGGCGTCAAAGACAAATACAGACCTGGCGCAGCAAGTGGTAATACCGCCCCAAGCAATAGAAGAGTCGGGCGGCACGAATCCGATGGGACTGCTGCCAAACGACCTGATCAGCTACCGGGATCTGCTTTACGCCGCTCTTATGCAATCAGACAATGCCGCGGCCACTACACTTGCCTATTACGTCGGAGCGGCGCTCAGGCCCGCCGGGGGTGACCGGATGCGCGAACTCGGCGCAGTCGAAGTATTCGTTTCCCAAATGAATGCCTTGGCGAGGCAATTGGGCATGGAGAGAACACTTTTCGTCAATCCGCACGGTCTCGAACCGCGGAAAGGCCTTCAACCTTATTCCACAGCGGTCGATATGATCAAATTGACCTCTTATGCAATGAAGGATGCCGCTTTCCGCTTTTACGTCTCGCAAAAAGAAAGAAAAATCTCCTTCAGCCGGGGCAGCCAGGTTTTCCAGTATCTTTTGCGAAACACGAATGAATTGGTGGGAACCGACGGGATTGATGGAGTCAAGACCGGCAGAACAGCAAAAGCCGGCGATTGTATTATCATCTCCGCTCAACGGGACCCGGAGATCACGCAACAAGGCGGCACGACACTTGTCACACCGCGCCGACTCAATGTCGTGGTTCTCGCGGCAACCGACCGTATCACGGCTGCCAGCCAGCTGTTAAGCCGCGGATGGACACTTTACGATCAGTGGGCTGCAGCCGGACGGCCGACGGGAAACCAGGCTTTCCAAAGATAGCATGCTCCAAAACGATAAGATTCGCCTCTATGGATCCCTTGCTTGAGCTCCTTCATCAAAACGCCACCATCCCCCGAGGCGATCTGGCAAAAATGTTGAATTTATCGGTCGAAGAGATCGATGACCGGATCGATCGCTACGAGAAAGATCAGGTGATTCTCGGTTATCAGGCAGTGGTGGATCCGGAAAAAATCGATGCCGACGCGGTGACCGCATTTATCGAGGTCAGCATCACCCCGGAAAGAGGCGGCGGATTCGATCGCCTGGCCGAACGGATAGCCCGCTTTGATGAAGTCAAAAGCTGTTGGCTAATGAGCGGAGGGTACGACCTCGCGATCCTGGTTGAGGGCAACAACTTGCGAGAAATCGCCCGTTTTGTCTCTGAGAAACTGAGTACGGTGGAAGGTGTCGTTTCAACGGCGACCCGCTTTCGCCTCAAGACCTACAAACAAAACGGCATGCTGTTAAGCCAGCCCACCAGCCCCGAAAGGTTGCTCGTGACACCTTAGAAGCAGCCCGGTAGAAGCAGCCCGGAGCGGAACCTCGTACCGGCCGCATCGTCGACCGCACCGCGGGAGCCAAAGCAATTATTCGTTGGATGGATTTCTCAAAATACATAGCTGACCGCGTCCTCGAGATTCCGCGCTCCGGAATTCGGGATTTTTTCGAGGTAGTGCAGACGATGTCCGACGTCATTTCGCTCGGCATCGGAGAGCCGGATTATCTCACTCCCTGGCGGATCCGGGAAGCGGCTATCTTCGCAATGGAGAAAGGGAAAACTGGATACACTTCGAACCTGGGCACGCCGAAACTGAGAGAGGCGGTGTCGAAGTATCTCGAATGCCGATGCGGTGTCAGTTATGACCCGAGCACCGAGATTTTAATTAGCGTCGGCGTTTCCGAAGCTTTGGACCTGGCTTTGCGGGCATTGCTCAATCCCGGAGACGAAGTCATCTACCATGAGCCAAGCTACGTCTCGTATAGTCCGAGCGTCCTGCTCTGTCATGGCAAACCCATCCCGGTACGAACTTCCAGCGACCGTGAATTTCGCGTTCTGCCTGAAGATATCGAGCGAGTCATCACTCCCCGTTCCAAGGCGCTTCTGCTGAGTTTCCCAACCAATCCGACCGGAGGAATACTTTCAGCAGCGGATCTCAAGCCGATTGCCGATCTTTGCGAGCGCCACGATCTCATTGTGCTTTCCGATGAAATTTACTCGGAGCTGACCTACGACGGTGCCGAGCACAGGTCGATCGCCTCGTTACCTGGGATGAAGGAGCGCACGGTCCTTTTGAACGGATGTTCCAAGTCTTTCGCGATGACCGGTTTTCGAGTCGGGTATGCTTGTGCGCCCGGACCGATCATTGAGGCGATGATGAAAATTCATCAATATGCCATCATGTGCGCCTCGAACATGTCCCAGGAGGCGGCGATCGAAGCCCTCGAGAACTGTCAAAAGGAAGTTGAAGTCATGCGCAATGACTATGAACGGCGCAGAAATTACGTCGTTAACCGATTAAACGAGATTGGGCTTAAATGTCATACGCCCAAGGGCGCTTTTTATGCGTTTCCCAGCATCAAGGCTACCGGTCTGAGGAGCAAAGACTTCTCCCTCCAATTATTGAAACACAAAAAAGTAGCGGTTGTTCCCGGCAGCGCCTTCGGGGATTCGGGTGAAGGCTACGTACGTTGTTGTTTCGCGACTGGGATGGACAAACTCAAAGAGGCCACGGAACGAATTGAGAAGTTTGTTGAAGAGATCGGACGACGATGAATGAAGCAGTCACAAAAGCGGTAATTCTTGCTGCCGGACGAGGGACGCGGATGGGCGATCTGACCCTGACGCTGCCAAAGCCGATGGTGGAAGTCCGCGGGAAACCGGTCCTCTCCTACATCCTTGAGGGCCTGCGCGACGCGGGCCTCCGGCAGATACTTATTGTGGTCGGATACCGAAAAGATGTGGTCATGGACCATTTCGGAAACGGTTCGGCTCTCGGATTGGAAATCGCTTATATCGAGCAAATCATGCAGGATGGCACGGGGAAGGTCGTGGAACTGGCTAAAGAATTCTGCGGGCCGGACTTCTTCATTCTCAGCTATGGGGATATTCTGGTGGATCCATCCAGTTATCACCTCCTTACGCACCCCGGCGACGCCGATCTCATCCTGACCGTGCGGCATACGGATGATCCTTCGAAAGGAGGCGCCGTGTATCTCAACGAAAAATTTGAAGTCACTGATCTTCGCGAAAAGCAACGACCCGGAGAGGCTAGCACCCCTTGGTACAACGCCGGCGTCTACACCTTCAAATCCACGATTTTTTCATACGTCGCTCGATTGGAAAAATCGCCCAGAGGCGAATATGAGCTGACTGACGCGGTCAGCGCAATGGCCCGTGAGGGCAAAAAAGTCAAAGCGGTCGAGCTCAAGGGCAACTGGGCGGACGTGGGGGATCCCGAAACATTATCAGCCCTTAACATCCGGCAGCCCAGCCCTGCCCGGCAGATTCGGTAAGGCAGACGGAAGTTTGCCGTTGTTCACAACGCGATATGAAATATCCTGGCAACAATTTCGATGCGAATTGGTTTCGCTCAGATCAACGCCACCGTGGGCGACGCCGATGCCAATAAGGACCGAATTCTTTCCAGGAAATGAAAGAGTACATAGCTTCGCGCCAGAAATTGGTGGACGACGCGTTGCAACGCTACCTGCCAAAGCCGAGTGTCAAACCGAAGACGATCCACAAAGCGATGCGCTATAGCGTGTTCGCCGGAGGCAAGCGGCTTCGGCCAATCTTGTGTTTGGCCGCCGCAGAAAGTTGCGGCGGGGAAGCCGCCACAGCTCTTCCCCTGGCATGCGCCGTCGAGTGTATTCACACCTATTCGCTGATTCACGACGACTTGCCGTGTATGGACGATGATGATCTCCGCCGAGGCATGCCCACTTCACACAAAGTGTTTGGAGAGGCGATTGCAGTGCTGACGGGCGATGCCTTGCTTTCGTTTGCCTTCGAATTGGCCGTCCAAGTCCCCGGATGGCCGCGCTATTCATTGGGCGAAATCATCAGGGAACTGGCGGTTGCTTCGGGTAGCCAGAACCTGATTGCCGGCCAGGTGCTCGATCTGGAAAGCGAAGGAAAACAAGTCCCGTTGGCATTGCTCAAGTTTATCCACACCTCCAAAACCGCCGCCCTCCTTCGGACAGCGATCCGGCTCGGCGGGATGAGTGCCAATGCGACGCCGGCCCAACTTGCCAATTTGTCAGGGTTTGGAATGTCGCTTGGGCTCGCCTTCCAGGTGATTGACGATATTCTGGATGTCACCCAGACTTCCGAAACGCTCGGCAAGAGCGCCGGTAAAGACATCGCTTCGGAAAAGGCGACCTATCCATCGATTGTCGGACTTGAGCAGTCACGGAAAGTAGCAAAAAAATTAACGGGTGAAGCCCGTAACTCGCTTAAGTCGTTTGGGCGGAAAGCCGATGTTCTGCGTGGGCTCGCCGACTATCTGTTGGACAGAGAGTATTAGGGGATTGTGCATGAACGCCACGTTGACGAATACCAAAAAACCATTTGTCAGGGTGAGCAAGCCATGGCAGTCTCAGGATCTTTCCAATTTTCCAATTAGACACTGACCATGGCGTACGCGATCATTCGTTCCGGAGGCAAGCAATATCGGGTAAGCCCCGGACAGACCATCACCGTTGAAAAACTCTCGGCAGAGCTTGGAGAAAAGGTCACATTCGGGGAGGTGGTAATGGTCGCTGATGGCGCAACTGTTACCGCGGGTGACCCAATCGTATCGGGTGTTAAAGTGTCGGGCGAAGTTATCGAACAGTTCAAGGACAAAAAAGTGATCGCCTTCAAATACAGGCGCCGCAAGGGATACCACCGGACGGTGGGACATCGTCGGGCCCTGACTCGGGTGAAAATCGAAGCGATTGACCAGTAACTCTTTTGTTGGATTGGAGATCTGAAGTTATGGCGCACAAAAAAGGTCAAGGCAGCGTTAAGAACGGGCGCGACAGCGTCAGCAAACGCCTAGGGGTCAAGAAGTTTGGGAGTGAGCAAGTGGTGGCTGGAAACATCATTATTCGGCAACGCGGAACGAAGTTTTTGCCAGGCAAAAACGTCGGACTGGGTCGCGATTACACGATTTTTGCTCTGGTAGACGGTATCGTTCGGTTCGATCGAAGTGGTCGCAGGGTCAATGTCGAACCAGTGGAAGTGGCGCAAGTTAGTTCGACCAACTAATCCGGCATCAAATATTCCCTCCCGACGGAAAAAGCGCCTCGGACGTTGAGGCGCTTTTTTTGTTTTTGCCGTAATATGTTGAACGTCGTGCTCATTGAACCAGAAATTCCACCGAATACCGGAAATATCGCCCGCCTTTGCCTGGCGACGCGAAGCCGGCTGCATTTGGTGGAACCCCTCGGTTTTACGGTGAACGACCGTCAACTTCGGCGCGCAGGCATGGATTATTGGGATCGGGTCGATGTGCAGTATTGGAAAAACCTGACTGAATTTGAAATTGCGACGCGCACCCCCGCCCGCCGCTTTTTTCTGACGACCAAGTCCAAGCGCAGGTATTGGGACGCCAAATTTCGCGACGGAGATTATCTGGTGTTCGGCCGTGAAACAAAAGGCTTGCCGGAGAGTCTCCTTTCTTCCGAGTCAGAAAATTGTTTAACCATTCCGATGTGCGCGGAAGCCCGAAGTTTAAATCTCGCGACGGCGGTAGCCATTGTTTTGTTCGAAGGCGTTCGCCAGGTCCAACGTGATTGTGAATAATCAGCCACAGCTCACCGCCAAGGAAATCCATCGTTCTTTCAAAATCGGTGCGCGAAAGATTGAAGTGCTTCGAGGCATCAGCATGGAGGTTCATCGCGGAGAAGCGCTGTTCCTCTGCGGGGTCTCTGGGGCCGGAAAAACGACTTTGCTCTACACCTTGGCCGGCTTGGAGCGGCCCGAGGCCGGTGAAGTGGTTTTCGAGGGGCACAGACTTTATCGAAATGGTTCGTCTGCGGACGCCAGGATCCGGAGTGAAAAGATGGGGTTTGTCTTTCAGAGTTATTTTTTGCTGCCGGAACTCACCGCACTCGAGAATGTGCTTGTTCCCTCTCTGATTCGGAACAAACAAGAACTGGGAGGCGCCATTGAGCAACTCCGGCGTGTCGGTCTAGCCGATCGGATGAACCATTTGCCTAACGAGCTGTCCGGCGGAGAACAGCAGCGCGTGGCAATCGCACGGGCCCTGATCAATGATCCTGCCATCATTTTCGCCGATGAACCGACCGGCAATCTCGACACTGCCAATGGAGATGCAATCATGGAATTGTTACTTGCTTTGGCCAGAGAGAAGCAGAAAACATTGGTCGTCGTGACTCACGATCAGAGGCTAGCGTCTGCCGGTGACCGGCGCGTTGACATTCGAGACGGACTACTTACCAACTAACCTTGAACCCCTCGCTATGAACCTTAAAATCTACATTGACGGAAATTTCTACAACCAGGCTGAGGCCAAGATTTCCGTCTTCGATCATGGTCTGCTTTACGGTGATGGAGTGTTCGAAGGGATCCGATTTTACAATGATCGGGTCTTCCGTTTGGATGAACATATCGACCGTCTTTGGGACTCATCCCGATCGATTGCCCTGGATCTTCCGATGTCGAAGTCGGAGCTTATCGCGGCAACCTTGGAGACTATCCGGCAGAACGATCTGCACGACGGTTATATTCGTCTCATTGTGACCCGCGGCCCTGGATCGCTCGGGCTCAGTCCGGATTCCTGCCGTCGGCCCAGCGTAATCATCATCGCGGCTACCATCGCGCTTTATCCAGAGGATTTATATCACAAGGGATTGACCATGGTCACTTGTGCGACGCGGCGAACATCCCCCGCCGCTTTGAATCCGCGGGTCAAATCGTTGAACTACTTGAACAACATCATGGCCAAGCTGGAGGCTCAGAACGCAGGCGCGGGGGAAGGTCTCATGTTGAACGAACAAGGGTACGTCGCGGAGTGTACCGGCGATAACATTTTCATTCTCAAGCAGGGCCAGATTTTCACGCCTCATCTGAACGCCGGGATACTGGAAGGCGTCACCCGGGCCGTGGTCTTTGAACTCGCGGAGAGACTGCAGATTCGGACGATCGAATGCGAACTCAGCAGGTATGACGTTTACACCGCGGAGGAATGTTTTCTGACCGGGACCGCCGCTGAAGTCATTCCTGCGGTCCAATTGGACCGGCGCCTGATCGGGAATGGTCAACCCGGACCGGTGACTTTGAAATTCATTGAGAGTTTCCGCGAGTTGACACGCACGACGGGCACTCCGATTTATGAGTAGTGTGCTTTAGTGAAAATGAGACCGGACGAATAACGGAGTATCAACGGCATGATTTGTGACGTCTGCAAAACAAACACCGCGACAGTCTACCTGACGCAGATCGTCGATGGGAACATGAAGAAGATCAATCTCTGCGAGGCATGTTCCAAAGACAAAGGTGTCTCTGATCCGACCGGGTTTGCTCTGGCGGATCTCTTGCTGGGGCTTGGAGAAACGCAGCAGGTCGAGCAGGCTGCTCCCACGGAACACTGCGCAGTTTGCGGATTCACCCAGGCAGATTTCAAAAAGACGGGCCGGCTGGGATGCAGCGAATGTTACGATACCTTTGCCGATGGACTAGCCTCGCTGATTAAAGCGATGCACAAAGGGACCAAGCACATCGGCAAAGTTCCGGCACGCCTTTTCAGAGATATTGTGCGCTCCGATCGCCTTAATGAGTTGAAACGAAGTTTGGAAGATGCCGTTTTAAAAGAGGATTACGAATCGGCCGCGACGATCCGGGACGAAATCCGCCAGCTCGAGCTGGAGGAAGAAAAATAACATGAAAATCAGCACGATTTTAAAAACACGCGGCGATTGGATGTCAGCGGACGCCGGCACCCATCCAATCGTGATCAGCAGCCGCGTCCGACTGGCTCGCAATCTGGCGAAACTGCCATTTCCCGGCTGGGCAAAAAAAACGGAACGAATTCGGATCCTGGATGAGATCAAGCCCGAAGTGGACAATTTGGCGCCAATGCGCAATGCGTTTTCGGAGCAACTGAACGAACTTTCCGCGTTGGAAAAGCAGGTTTTGGTGGAACGGCATCTCATCAGCCGCGAACATGCGGCAAAAGGAATGGGCAGCGCCGTCGCCATTAATTCGACTCAGGCGATCAGCATTATGATGAACGAGGAAGATCATTTGCGCATGCAAGCGATCACCTCCGGGTTAGAACTGCAGAAAACCTTTCGGATCATCGACGAAGTGGATACCGCTCTGGAAGCCCACCTCGATTTCGCGTTCGACCCGGAGCTGGGATACCTGACGGCCTGTCCGACCAACGTCGGAACGGGGATGCGAGCTTCCGCAATGGTCCATTTGCCGGGTCTGGTCTTAAGCGAGCAAATCAACCAAGTGATTAATTCAATTAACAAGATCGGACTGGCGGTGCGAGGCTTGTACGGAGAAGGGACCGAGGCGATGGGCAATCTTTTCCAGGTTTCCAACCAGACTACCCTGGGTGAAAACGAAAACCAGATCATCGAACGACTGAACAAGGTGATCGAAACATTGATCCAGCGTGAGAACCAGGCTCGCGAGAATCTGGTTGAAACCAAGCGAACCATGTTGATGGATCAAGTCGGCAGAGCGTACGGGATTTTGACTCACGCCTATTCAGTTTCTTCCAAAGAAGCGTTGAACTTTCTGTCTGTGATGCGCCTGGGGATTGACTTAGGGTTTTTCCCGGAGGAGGGTCGGGTACTCACAAACTCATTGTTGATGGAAACACAACCGGCACATCTTCAGCATCTTTCCCAGCAGAAGCTGGCCGCGGAGGAGCGCGATCACCTGCGCGCCGACATT
>DATHPI010000055.1:0-11108 GCA_035484035.1 Chthoniobacterales bacterium | reverse complement strand
CGCCCAGGTGTGTTCAGGCTTTTTTTGTTGCGCGTGCTGACGTAACGGGAAACCGGTTTACCCTCCGCCTTCGCCTCCGTGCATTCAAGAGTGATGATTTCCCGTGGCATGACAGCTAATCCTTCGAATCTGTGATCGTGTCTTCTTCTTCTCCTTCACCACCCTCTTCATCGGTTAAGCCGAAAAGAGAGGTTACAGGCTGCCGGACACGTAATGCCTTTTTTTGTTTTTCAATCTGGGTCTGGCATTCGACCGTAAATCTTGCAAATGGGATCGCCTCGAGACGCGCGTGCGGAATCGGTTTACCCGACATCTCGCAGATGCCATAAGTGCCGGCTTCCACGCGTTTGAGCGCTTCTTCGATTTCGTACAGCGCGTCCTGCTCCTGCGAGAGCAGACTCAATGCGAAATCCCGATCGTAGGCGTCGCTACCGGCGTCTGCTTGATGCATTCCGAACGCGGACGCCTCGCTGCCTTCTGCACGCGATCGGAGCGTATCCCGCGAAACCCCCGTCATCGAATCCAGGAGACTGTCACGAAGTTGAAGCAACTTGCTCTTCTGTTTCCGCAGAAACGGAGGAAGCTTCTCGTCGCCTTCTTCGATGCTCAACGATTCTTCCTCCTGTTGCTCGATTTCGGCCGGGTCAGTCTGCCCGTTTTCCAACGACTCGTCCTTTTTTTGTCCTTTTGATTTCGGCATACGCTCTCAAACGAATCTGCGGTTCTGCTAATCGTTCCCAACTAAGAGGGCGAACATATACTGGCGATTGAATAGCCGTGCAAGAGGAAATATCAGCCTTCTAGGAACTTGCGCTAGAGTACCGATTTAGGGCAAATCGCCAAAGGATTCTTGATGTAAGAAGCATAAGAGCTGAAGCGAGCATAAGATGTATAATTAACCACCAAGGCGTCTCAGAAGCGTTCATCAAAACCCGCGCAGGGACATTCGTGACGACAATGACTGGGATAAGCCAGCTGAAGACAAATTTAACAACGCCCTTGAAGACGGCGTCAGGATAACGAGCCAGGCCTATAAGATTATAATAGCCCCATACGAGGCCCTGTGACCGGATGATCCAGAAGCTTGCCGTTCCAAGAGAGAACAAGATCGAGTAATGAATCGTTACCCCGAGGAGCATGGTGGCCAGATATAGAATGATCTGGCTCGCGCCCGGAACAACATGGAGTCTGTGCAACGAATAGGTCACGATGCCGACCCCAACCAGTGCGTTAACGATGCTGTCCATCCCAAATTGCCTGACCGAGGCGGTAAACTGGCCATCCACCGGCTGCAGAAGGATGAAGTCGAGTTTCCCAGTCCGAACCAGTTCCGGTAGATTGACCAGGTTGGTAAAGAAGAACCCCTGAAAGATCTGGCTGATAATCTGGTGGGTGCCAACCAGAAGGACCATCTGCCACTTCGTCCAGTCGCCAATCTGGTCGACGTTACTGAATATCACCTCGATAAAGACCAATTGGCCCACAAACCAAAGCGATTCCACGATCATCCACAGGAGAAAATTCAGTTTGAAATTCATCTCCCTAACCAGGGAGTTGCGGAGCATGACCGAGTAGACGGACCAATATTTCGAGACAGAATTCAGAAGCCAGGAGTCAGGATTCAGAAGTCGGAAATCGCGAGCCGCAGATAGGGGCGACTGGCGTTCCTCCTGTCGCCGCTCATTCATTCGATTTTCGTACTTAGAAAAATTGGACGCTACAGGAAAGATTGGGCCCAACTAGCCGGCCTTCGGCATTCTTACTTCTGACTCCTGAATGCTGAATTCTGAATTCTGAATCAAAGTGTCCGGCAGAATTCTTCGAACCGATCCATTCCTTTTTTGATCACATCCAGGCTGGTCGCATAGCTCAACCGGACGGTTCGGTCGTCTCCGAAGGCGATTCCTGGAACGACCGCGACGTTCGCCTTACTGAGGAGGCGATCGGCGAAATTCTGTGAGGTAAGTCCAAGCAGGCTGACGTTGACCAGAACGTAAAACGCCCCATTTGGACGGACCACACTGAGGTGCGGCATTTTGGAGAGCCGTTCAAGCATATATTCGCGGCGGAGATTGAACTCGTCACGCATGTCTGCCACAGGTTGCTGATCACCCTTCAGCGCAGCGAGAGCTCCTTTTTGCGCGAAAGAACAGGCGTTCGAAGTGCTATGGCTCTGAATGGAATCGATTGCCTTGGCGATCGCTTCAGGCGCACCGAGATAGCCGAGACGCCAACCGGTCATTGCATACGATTTGCTAAAGCCGTTGACGGTGATGGCGAGATTATAATACTCCTGTCCGAGTGCCGCGATACTGAAGTGCTTGGAATCGTCGTAGACAAGTTTTTCGTAGATCTCGTCTGAAAGGATCAGGATCTCTTCTTCAGCGGCTACTTTTCCAATGGCGTCCAGCTCCTCTTTCGTATAGACCGAGCCGGTCGGGTTGCCAGGACTGTTCAAAATGATCATCTTGGTCCGCGGAGTCATTGCGTTTTCGAACTCGTCCGCCGTCAACTTCCAGCCGTTTTCTTCACGGGTATGAACGAATACGGGATCGGCTCCGGCCAGGCGGACCATCTCGGGGTAGCTTAGCCAATAAGGAGCCGGAATAATCACCTCGTCGCCTGCTTGGCAGGTGGCGATAATAGCATTGTAACAGGAATGCTTTGCGCCGTCGCTGATGATGATCTGGGAAGGTTTGTAGTCAATGCCGTTGTCCAGCAGGAATTTGTCGGCCACCGCCTGACGAAGTTCAGGGATGCCTGAGCTGGGTGTGTACTTGGTAAATCCTGCTTGAAGAGCCGCGATGGCAGCAGCCTTGATGTGTTCGGGAGTATCGAAGTCCGGCTCGCCCGCTCCGAATCCGCACACATCGATCCCTTCGGATTTCATCGCCTTGGCCTTGCTGTCGATCGAAAGGGTAAGAGACGGAGTTAAAGTGGAGGCTCTAGATGAAAGTTGCATAAAAGACTGTTTCAGGACTACATGTGCCACCCGGTCTTTTCAACCAAGGAATTCGTTCAGGAGTTCATATTCTATTCAGGAGTTCAGGAGTGGCATATTCAGAAGTTCAGGAGTTGCAGGAGTTCAGGAGTTGCAGAATGGACCTTCGGATTTCTCGCGTCGGGGCGCAGCTACCGCAGGTTCCTCCTGCAACTCCTGAACTCCGGCAACTCCTGAACTCCTTCCTTTAGCTAGTCCCGCCGCGCCAGCATCGTTACCCATTTTCCACGGGTTCGTTTTATTTCGATCCGTCCGCGGAGTTCGTAGATTTTCTCGGTGACTTGCTCGACCTGATCTCGCATCACTCCTGAAATGATCAATCCGCCCCCTGGTTTGATCGCCGACCAAAGCCTCGATGCCGCTTTTCGGAACAGATCGCCATAGAGATTCGCGGTTACCACATCGAATTTGCCTTCCGGCGAGTAGTCCAGGACATCGGCGCGAACCAGTTTCAGGCCATCGGCCTTATTCAGTTGAGCGTTTGTTTTCGCAACCCGAATGGCGGTCGCATCAAAATCGAATGCCAGAACTCTGCTCGCTCCAAGTCGGAAAGCAGCGATGGCCAGAATCCCGGTCCCGGTGCCCGCATCGAGGAATTCCCAATCGCCTGTCTTCGGCGCGATATCGGTTAATAGTCGAAGGCACCCTGCCGTCGTAGCGTGCTCTCCTGTTCCGAAGGCCAGGTTGGCTGGAATATAAATGGTACGCGAATCGTGCAAGGCTCCTGCAATCGGTTCGTGATTAACTATTCGCAATCGTCCCCGAATAGAGATCGGCTTTTTCAAGACGACGCTGCGAACCCAATCCGCGGTTGAACGATTGAGGTCGCGAATCTCGCCGCCGAAACGTCGCAAGAGCAGAGCTGATTCATCGGACGTAATGTCGAAAATCTCGAGGCGGACTCGGCGGGAGCTTGCGATTTGAGTGCTGACAAGACGCTCCCACCCAAGGAAAGCTAATCTTTCCTGCCAGGAATCGAGCCATTTTTCACTGCTTATTTTTCTCCAGACGAGCATTCAATCGATAATCCTTGCTTACTGCAGAACGACTTTCTAGAAGAAGACGCGCAAATGATTCATCACATCGTTTTGTATAAACTCAAACCGGAGAGTACCCCAGAACGAGTGGAGGGACTCTTGATGCAGACGCGGATGCAGCTGTTGAAAATTCCGGTTGCGATGAATGTGCGATGCGGCCGACGGATCGACCAGAAAAACGAGTGGCCTTTCTTTTATACGGTCGAGTTCGACTCCAAAGAGCGCATGGCAATGTTTTTCGAGGACCCGGTCTACATCAAATTCATGGAAGAAACGATCAAGCCCAATACAGAGGGTTCGATGGTTTTGGACTACGAGACCGATCCCAAACGCAAGTATTCGTAGATTTTGGCGCAGGTGTAATCGATTTCTTCGGACTCGATACAAAAGGGCGGCGTGAATGACAAAACATTCCCACTCGGCCCACCACTCAGAAAAAGTAGACCGTCCTTAAGCGCTGAGAGAACCGTCTGGAGCGCAAGATCAGGATCAGGCGAACCATCCTTGCTGACCAATTCTGCGCCAATCATCAGACCTAGACCTCGCACATGGCCGATCACCGGCAAAGCCATTTTTTCGAGCCCGTCACGAAAGCGTTTTCCGAGTGTCTGAACGCGCTTCGTGACGCTACCCTCCAGATGAAGTTGGATTGATGCCAGGGCCATCGCACAGCCGACTGGATTTCCAAGAAACGTGGTGGTGTGCAGCGCTTCACCGGCCGATCTCGGCCAGGCATCCATAATCTCCGCCCGGCCAACGCACGCAGCCATGGGAAACCCGGTCGTCAATCCTTTTCCAAGACAGAGCAGGTCCGGGTACACACCAAATTGATCGCTGGCAAAAAGCGCTCCGGTTCGATTGAACCCGGTATAGATTTCGTCGAAAACGAGCAGAATCTTATAGGTGTCACATAATTGGCGCAGCATTCGCAGGAAATCCAGCGGTGGGACCACTTCACCCCCTCGCCCCTGGCAAGGTTCAACCACGATGCAGCCAATCGGCCGCTGACGAATGGCCTGTATGATCTGGTCCTCGATGGCGGTCAAACAAGAGCTGGCGCAGTTCGGAAATCGCGATCCGTCCAGACGGTATCCTTCCATTCTTCCGAACGGACATCGAAAACAGTTCGGATAAGGAATCGAAACGGCGAAGTCCCGCAATTGTTGGTGAAACGGTTCGCGAAACCACCGAATCCCGATCACCTCCAGAGCTCCGTATCCCAATCCGTGATATCCGCCCGCAAAGGCGATGACCCCTGGTTTTCCACTGTGCAGCAGAGAGGTCTTAATCGCGACCTCGACTGCTTCAAAACCAGAATTGCACAGAGTTGTTTTACCGACACCGAGCCCCCACCTCTCGAAGGTGATCTGGCTCAGTTTCTGGCAAAGAAGGAGCTTGTTCTCGGCAGGGTGGACGTCCCCCATGGCGTGCAGCAGCTTGGCGGATTGATCGACGATGGCCTCACGAATCGACGGATGGGTATGGCCGTGTGCCGCGACGGCGAAACCGGCGGTGAGATCCAGAAACCGATTTCCGTCCACATCCCAGACATTCGCTCCGGAGGCTTTCTCCCAAAATACCGGAAAGCCCGGAGCGAGATACGTCACATTGCGATTTTCGTATTTCGAGAGCGAGGAGGCGAGTTCGCGCGAGCGTGGTCCTGGTATCGGAGTGACGATTTCTGGCAGCATCGGAAGCCGTTAGCGTGATTCCTGCCGGTCAGGCCGCGGTGGCCACCTGATGCCGCAAAAGGTTGGCATACAATTTGGCGAACGCCTTGGCCGACTCAGACCACGAGAAATCGATAGCCCTCGCGCGTTGCGCCAGTTTCTTCCATTCTTCCGAATGCCGGAAAATGTGGTTGGCGCGCCGGACGGAATCCCAAAGGGCCATTGAAGAGTGATTGTTGTACATAAATCCGCAGCCTTCCTCCGAGGCGGGATCATAGTCGGACAAGAGCTGATGGATCCCGCCGTAAGCCTTCACGATGGGCAACGTACCGTACCGCATGGCCGCTAAGACGTTCGTCCCGCGGAATCCAAGGGAAGAAGGAAGCAGGATCGCGTCGGCTCCGGCCAGAATAAGTGGACGCAGCTTCTCGTCCGGTTCTGGGCGGTAGGCGAAACGAGTGGGATATTTTCTCTCCGCAATAATCACATCGGCGAGATCCTGATCCGGTGCCTTGCCGGTCACCACCAGGCACGAATCAGCCGTTAAAATGAGGTCTAAAACCGGCTTCACGGAGCCAAACGCTTCAACGTCACCCGGTTCGATTGGCAAATAGAGAATAGTTCCGCCCGTAGTTCGTTCAAGGCCGAGCCGATCCAGAAGTACTTGCCGGCAACCAAGCTTGTCGTCGGACTTGTGGTCCTTGCCGATGAGAGTGTCGAGTGGCGGGTTGGTTTTGGAATAGTCTACCCCGTGAAGGATGCCGTAAAGGTGAGAACGATTTTCCCGCAGGACCGAGTCGAGGCCAAAGCCGTGTTGAGGAGTGAAAGAGTCAAAAAGCACGGCTTCACCGGGTAACGTCACAGCATCGGCGAAGAGGATGCCGCTTTTCAGGAAGTTCAGTCGTCCATAAAACTCGAGTCCTTGGGCGCTGAAATAGCTGCCAGGCAGACTGGTCAACGCGAAGTCGAAACTCCAAAATGATCCCTGATGCTCCAGGTTGTGCAGCGTCATAACCGTGCGAAACGGCAGTTGGCGATCTCGGATAAAGACTGGAATCAGCGCGGTAGTCCAGTCATGGCAATGGATCAGCTCGGGAGCCGGCGACAGCCTGCCGGCGAGCTCCAAGACGGCTTTTGAGAAAAAAATAAATCGCTCGGCGTTATCTTCATAGACCCTTCCGTCCGCGCCATAGATACCGCTTCGATCGAAATACTCATCACGGCGAACCAGGTAAACCTGAATTCCGTCCGGGCTGGTGGTCTCGACAATGTCGGATGACGCTCGCTTCCCTCCGAGATTAATTTGGAACTCGATGTTGGCCGGGCGGACTTTGTTTTTGCCTTCACGAATGGATCGATAGAAAGGCATGACGATGCTGACGTCATGGCCAAGTCTCTTCAGTTCGATCGTCAGGGTCCGGACCTGATCTCCCAGATCACCGGTCGAACCGAGAGGGGAGAACTCGCTGGTTGCCATTAAAATCTTCATGCAATAGAATCAGGGTTTAGGTGGTTAGGTTAACGCGGTGGGCTTTCAACATTAATCGAAACGGCGGATTTGATGTTCCACCTTATGAATAGCGTTTGCATCTTTGAAGTGAAAGACTCTTGTCAAAGGACGGCGACTTGCTAAGGTGCGGCATTCTCGATCGAGAGCTATGACACTGGGCTCCCTATTATCAGTAGATCAAATCATTCCCGAGATGAAGGCAACCGAAAGGTGGGCGGCAATCGTGGAATTGATTGACTTGTTGGTGCAGAAGAATCGCGTTCGGACCTCTGATAGAGATTCGATCCTGGCCGCTTTGCGCCAGCGCGAGGAGACAATGAGCACCGGAATCGGATTTGGAATCGCTATTCCTCACGCCTCTTCGAACTGTGTGAGTGAGGTGGTCGCGGCTTTTGGCCGATCCTCTACCGGAATTGAATTCGATTCGCTCGATAATTCTCCCGTCCGATTTATCGTGCTATTTGTCGTGCCGAAAGATCAGTTTCAGGTTCATCTCCGCACGCTGGCGGCGATTGCCAAATTCCTGAACGACAAATCGGTCCGCGAACAACTGGCGAAGGCTGAATCGTCCGAAGAAATCTTGGGAATATTCGATAACAAGGCAACGCGTTCCCCGACAGCCTGATCGCCCAAGTTCAGGAGTTGCAGAATTTGGCTTGTCGATGGTCGCGAGGGAGTGCCATTGGCAGTCGATGCAAGTCGTGAAATTCATTTCTTCCCCCGCAGGGCTTCGCCTTCTGCAACTCCTGAACTCCTGCAACTCCTGAACTCCTGAGAATGAACTCCTGAAGAATGACCGTCTCCAAATTATTGCAAGAGCGCTTGCAAAACGCCCTTCAAAGGATCGGCATTTCGTTCGATGAACCCCTGCAGATAGCAGCGACGACAGATCCGCGCCATGGTGATTACCAGACAAATGTGGCGATGGTGCTGGGAAAGAAACTGAAACAGAACCCCAGAAATCTCGCAGGACTGATCGTCGCAGAGATATCGGTGCACGATATTGGGCCACCGCCTGAAGTCGCCGGTCCCGGATTTATCAATTTCAGGCTTTCGAAGGAGTTTGTTGATCATCGTCTTCACGATCTTGCTTTGGATCAACGCCTTGGCGTTGAACGGACCGGAAAGCCGAAAACTGTCGTCATCGACTTCAGTTCCCCGAATATTGCGAAACCGATGCATGTCGGTCACATTCGGTCGACGATTCTCGGGGACGTTTTGGCAAAAATCACCCGGTTCCTCGGACACAAAGTGATCACCGATAACCATATCGGCGATTGGGGCACTCAATTCGGGAAGGTGATCTACGGTTGGAAACATTTGCTACTTCCCGAAAACCTCGATGCAGACCCGGTCGCGGAACTGGTTCGAATCTATCGCGAAGCGGACACGGCGGCCAAAAAGGCTCCCGAGATATTGGAAGAATGCCGAAGGGAATTGGTAAAGCTTCAGCAGGGTGACGAGGAAAATCGAAGGATCTGGCAACGATGTGTGGATCTTTCAATCGATGAATTCTCCAAGATTTACGACCGACTCGGGGTCCAATTTGATTTTCAGCTGGGGGAAAGCTTTTACAACCCGGAGCTGCCGCGGGTTGTCCGGGAGTTGCTTGAATGCGGGCTTGCGGAGATTAGCGACGGAGCCGCCGTTGTTTGGGACCGCACGCTCGGCGGAGATCCATTTATTATTCGAAAATCAGACGGCGGATATGGGTACGCTACGACGGACATTGCGACGTTGGAGTACCGGTGGGATCGCTGGCGGGCGGAGGCGATCTGGTACGTGGTGGGCGCGCCGCAGCAGCTCCACTTTCAACAATTGTTCAGCCTGGCACGTCGCTTAGGCTACGAGGCCGATCTGCAGCACATTGCATTCGGAAGCATCCTGGGAGAGGATCGGAAACTCATGCGCACCCGATCAGGCGAATCGATTCCTCTTCGCACCTTGCTCGATGAAGCAGTGAACCGTGCGACCGCTATAGTTGCCGAGAAGAACCCCGAATTATCCGAGCAGGACCGCCTCGCCATAGGCGAGATAGTTGGGATCGGTGCGGTCAAGTACGCTGAACTCTCCCAGCATCGCATGACCGACTATATCTTCTCTTGGGACAAGATGTTATCACTTCAGGGCAACACCGCTCCTTACCTGCAAAACGCTTATGTCCGATGCCGCTCGATTTTCCGAAAACTGCCGGAACCGTTCACCGGGGAGACTTTGTTTGATCTGCGCGAGAAAGCGGAATTCGATCTCGCAAAGAAGATTCTTCTCTTCCCAGATGTGATACCAGCGATTCTGGATGGATTTAAGCCGAACCTTCTGGCGAACTATCTCTACGAATTGGCGGCCGAATTTCACACCTTTTATGAATCCTGTCCGGTGCTGTCCGCGGAACCTGCGGTGCGAGAGACGCGATTAGCATTGTGTGATGTTTTTTCCCGTCTTTTGCGATTGGGGCTCGAATTGTTGGGTATTCAGGTCCCTGAAAAAATGTAGCGCGGCCGCTGGCAAACCTGGATTATCTCGCGTTTATTCAAAGTTGGTATGGCGGAACGCGGCAAACATATAAGCACGAGCTTCGACGCGGCGCTCAATAGTTTAAAGAATGACGCCCTGATGATGTCGAGTCTCGCCGAGCGGTTGCTGGAGAATGCAATGCAAGGCCTTTTAAAAAGGGATAGCACTCTCTGTAATCTAGCGATTGCCGATGATGAAGAGGTGGACGTGCTGGAAAAGCAAATCGACAAAGAGGGGGTGGAAATAATGATCCGATTCCACCCTGTGGCCTCGGATATGCGACAAGTGATCTCCACCATGAAACTGAGCTCCAACCTTGAAAGGATCGCTGACCAGTCGGTAGCGATCGCACGGCGGGCGAAAAAGCTGAATTTGCGTCCGACGGTTCCGGAAATTTCCCTGCTTGAGCCTCTTTACCGGGAGGCCATGGGGATATTCCGTGATAGCCTTCGTTCGTTCGTGGATGGAGATGCGGAGCTCGCTTTGCAGCTGAAACCGCGAGACCGTTACCTGGACACCCTGAATTCCGGTCTCAACGATAAGCTGGCCGAACGGATGGGGATTGACCCGGACCAGGTGCCGACTTACCTCAATATCATTTTCATAGCGCGTGCTTTTGAACGCATCGGCGACCATGCCACAAATATTGGCGAAGATGCGTTTTGGCGGGAACAAGCCGAAGATATTCGCCATACGTTTGGCGCGGCCAAGGAGGAGTAACCGCCGCGGTTGAGTGTATTGGCAAGGCACCTGATCACGATATTGTCTGACTTTTTCTCTCGACTTCTAAGACTCTCCGTTTAGAGGTGACAAAGTTTAAGAATGTTTGAATCAAAGGTTTCAAAAAAGACTGCGGTAGTGACGGGGGGCGCCGGATTTTTGGGTTCACACCTGAGCGATCGGTTGCTGGCGGAAGGCTTTCGTGTCATCGCCATCGATAATTTTATCACCGGATCACCGGACAATGTCGCCCATCTAGCCGGTAATCCGGATTTCCGCTTTATCCGGCACGACGTCTCTGAATTTATTTTCGTGCCCGGCAAGGTTGACTTCGTTTTTCATTTTGCTTCTCCGGCCAGCCCGATCGACTATTTGGAATACCCGATTCCGACATTGAAGGTGGGCGCACTGGGAACTCATAATTCGCTGGGCTTGGCCAAGGATAAATCTGCGAAATTCCTGCTGGCTTCCACCTCAGAATGTTACGGTGACCCGCTGGTTCATCCGCAAAGCGAAGATTATTGGGGAAACGTTAACCCGATCGGTCCGCGAGGCGTCTATGATGAGGCCAAGCGATTCGCCGAGGCCATGACGATGGCTTATCATCGTTTCCACGGGATCGATACCAAGATCGTTCGGATCTTTAACACCTATGG
>DATHPI010000054.1:0-32092 GCA_035484035.1 Chthoniobacterales bacterium | reverse complement strand
CAAGCCCTACTGTGTGGTGCTCTTCGATGAAATCGAAAAGGCGCACAGCGATGTGTTCAACGTCCTGTTGCAGATCCTGGACGATGGCCGGCTCACGGACAGTCAAGGCCGCACGGTGGATTTCAAGAATACCATCATCATTATGACCTCAAACCTTGGGAGTCCGTATCTGATCGAGAATGCGAGCGAAAAGGGCGAAATCGCTGAGCACGTGCGTAGCAAAGTGATGGCGGAATTGCGGACTCACTTTCGACCGGAGTTTCTCAATCGAGTCGATGAAATCGTACTGTTTAAGCCGCTGACCCTGCCCGAGATTAAGCGCATCGTTGATCTCCAAATCAGGCTCCTGCGCTTCCGGCTGAGCGAGCGCCACCTGGAACTGGATTTGTCTGAAGCCGCCAAAGAGTACATCGCCCGTGAAGGTTATGATCCTGTCTATGGCGCTCGTCCGCTCAAGCGCTTTCTGCAGCGCCAACTGGAAACCGCCTTGTCTCGAAGAATCCTGTCTGGCACGATCCAGGAACACAGCCGCGTGATTGTCGGCGTCAAAAAAGACCAACTCACCTTCGAAACAGAGCCGCTTCAGAACGAAGAAACCGCAAAGGAGTAGAGAAGAGAATATGAGTGCGGATCCCGATTCCTCCGAAACAGGGACTGGCGGCGCCGGGCCCAATCCCGCGTCAGTGCTTGACAAACGAACTTTGCAAGCGGAATTGGCCGCCGAGCGGGACCGCTACCTGCGTCTGGCAGCCGATTTTGACAACTTCCGCAGGCGAACTGCGCGGGAAGCGGAGCGAAGTGCTGCAATGCAAAAGGAGGCTTTCATCCGCGACCTGTTGCCGGTCATTGACAATCTCGAGCGCGCGCTTGGCAGCGACGCCTCGACATCCCCCGAACAACTCCGGCAAGGCGTCCAGATGACCCTCCAACAACTCACCCAACTATTGCGTCTCCATGGTGTCGAACCGGAAGAGTGCCTCGGACGGCCATTCGACCCGTTGTATCACGAAGCGGTCAGCGTGCGCCACGATCCCGATCAACCCGATCATGTAATACTGGAGACTTTTCAGCGCGGTTACCGCCGAGGGAACGAAGTCTTTCGGCCGGCTAAAGTGGTGGTCAACGTTCTCGGCCACAGCGACGATTGGCAATGACCCTGGTTGAACATCGATTCCGAATGGCTTTTCGCCCAGCAGACTCAAATTTTCTAAGCCATGACCACCATTGAACCCGATAACCGCGGCTTTTTGTTGGCCTGCCAGCAATGCGGTCAACGCAATCGGCTGATCTACGAACGCCTTGGGCAGACCTTCCGTTGCGGCAAGTGTCACACCGAAATTCCTTCTCCTGGGGAACCGATTGAATTGAAGAGTGAAACGCTGTTCGATGCTGTAACCAGCCATTCGGCCCTGCCGGTTTTGGTTGAGTTCTGGGCACCATGGTGCGGACCGTGCAAAATGGTTGCCCCCGAATTAGTCAAGGTGGCTGCCGAGGGAAGGGGGCGCTGGCTGGTCACCAAGGTAAATACGGAAGATTTGCCTGTCCTGGCGCAACGGTTTCACGTCAATTCTATCCCCGCGTTCGCATTGCTTAAAGCGGGGCGCGAAGTAGCTCGGCAAGCTGGAGCGATGCCGGCCCAGGCGATTCAGCAATTTATTGAGCAGGGCCATGGGTAGGGTGAGGCTCCGTCCGAACCGGGGTTTCCGCCTTGCCCAGCCCAGCGACGTCACCCCCAACGGTGCGAACAGAACACAGGCTGGAAGCCTATGCTGCACTAACTTTCCGGAGTGTGGAGCGATGTCTGTGCGACAACAAGAAAACTAAAAACCGGGTAGGCCGACCCGGATGAGATTTGAAAAATCCGGCGAATCGCCCGCTGCACGAGCGCGTTCATCGATAAGGGATCTGGCTTTAAGCTCCAGAAAAGGCAGGTTACCCGCCAAAGCGTGATGTTCGTAAAGCATTTGGTCGCCAAACCCGTTGATTAATAGTCGCCAATCGAACGGTTCTCGAAGGGCTGCCGGGCGCTGAGCGCGAATGCTGGTGGTGCAGTTGTCCGTGATTTCATTGTACCAGGCCGGGTGCGCGTTAAGCTCGTTTAGTCGGTCGATGTACTCCATGAACCGGTCCCGCACTTCTTTGGGCGGCATTAAGATCCGGTACAAGTAGAGGTCTTCATGCTTAAAGTTCGTCCGCAAACGAACGACGTCGCGTTCATCGGCAGCGATGTAAATGATCTCATACTGCCGGTAGAGCCCGGCAATCGGAGAATAACCCTGGCCGAGAGCGGAGCGCGTTTCAATCGAAAAGCAAAGGCGGCCCTGGGTGCCAAAATCGAAGGAGAGAATAGGGTGGGCAATCAATTTTGAGCCCCAATAATTGATGAACAAATCCAGCTCCCGAAGGTTGTCGAGATTGTAGGTGCGAGTCTCGTAACGAGGCGTAAAATCGGTCGCGGTCCGATACTCGAAATTCCGGACATTGTGAACCGTGATCTGGTCTCCTTCTCTGGTGGCGTAGGCGAGAACGGCGACTTGCGGTTGCCAGTCACGATTTTGCGTTGGGCGCAAGGTGGACCACCATCCGGCAATTACAAGAAAGCCCAGCAGGGCGGCAATACGTCCTCGCCAGCCAAGAACCAATCCAAAAAAGGCTGCCAGGACCCACGTGATGGCAGCCACGGTTCGCAGCGGCGCAGGCGCGGGTAAGTCAAAGTAAAGGGCGCCAGCCGTCCAGGCAACGGCGATGCCAGCAATGATCCATACCAAGGCGAGCAGCAGGAAGCGAAGGAAAGAGGTGAGGAATTTCAAGATGGCCATGAACTACCGATGGCAGTACACCAAGACTCGGCGAGACATCAAGATGCAAACGGAACGCATCGAGGGGACAACGCGGCGTCCGTGCAAGAAGGCATCAAAGAGGACAGCATCGCACGGAGGTCACAGAGGGCAACAATTGATATGGAAGCTGGGAGGGGAACTAGTCGAAACTGCTGGAGAAAAAACTAACCAATCAAAGGGAGCGAACGTCAAATGCATCGTAGCGTTTTCCTCTATATTCCGTTGCTCTGTTTACTGGCTCTTTCGATAAATTGCCCATTCGTTCTTTCGGCTGAAGCTCAAACCTGCGGCGGAGCGGGAGTGGCAGTTCAAGTGCTCGGCTCCGGAGGGCCGGAGTTGCAGGACAAGCGTGCTTCCAGCAGCTATTTGGTGTGGCAAGACGGACAGGCGCGGGCGTTAGTAGATGCTGGTGGTGGCAGCGCTCTTCGATTCGGAGAGAGTGGCGCGAAAATGTCCCAACTCGACGTGATCTTGTTCACCCACTTCCACATTGATCATAGCGCCGATTTCCCTTCACTAATCTTTTCGTCCTGGTTTGAAGACCGCAACCGGTCGCTGCCCGTGTACGGCCCAGCGGGCAACAGCGAGTTTCCGTCGACGGTCGAGTTCGTCCGCGCTTTGTTCAACAGCCGGAACGGTATTTATCGTTATTTGAGTCTGGTATTGGTTCCTCAAGAGGAGGGCGGTTACGAGTTGCAGCCTCACAACGTTCCCGGGGATTCATCCTCGGTCGCGTTTCGGGGCGAACATCTTTCGGCGTACGCTGCTCGGGTCATCCATGGGTCCGTGCCGGCCTTAGCATGGCGTGTCGAGATCGGCGGCAAATCCATTGTGTTTACCGGAGACACCAATGGAGAGGGTGACGATTTGGTGCGCCTGGCAAAAAATGCGGATTTATTGATAGCTCACAACGCTGTTCCGGAAGGAGCTACCGGGGTTGAACGCCGGTTGCACATGCCTCCCTCTGTGATCGGACAGATCGCTCAGGAGGCGCACGTCAATCGGCTCGTCTTGTCTCACCGGATGCTCCGGACCCTGGGTAAGGAAGAGGAGAGCCTGTCGGAGATAAGTAAGAACTTTTCCGGTCCCGTCGCATTTGCTAACGATCTCGATTGTTTTCCCGTACCGTAAGGTTGCATCAGGCGATTTTCGCCCCAAACGCCAAACGGGCTGGAGGACACAGCTCAGGGTTTCAACCCTGGGAAACCTCAAAATGAATGGTCCACCCTGAAGCTGAAGGAGCGAGAGTTCGCCCAGAAGGCGAAATATTCATGGCCGAAAACGGCGAGCAGAGGTTGCTCAGTGCCGCTATGGTGCTGTTACAAATGAAGCTGGATTTCGATTGCTACCAAGCCCTTCTCTCCAGGGATGCCCGATTCGATGGCCGGTTCTTCGTCTGCGTGAAAACGACGGGAATCTACTGCCGTCCGATTTGCCGGGTGCGCCCCCCGCTGAAGCGCTCCTGCGTATTCGTCGAGACTACGGCGGAAGCCGAACATGCCGGATTTCGCCCTTGCTTGCGCTGTCGACCTGAGTTGGCCCCAGCGATGCCGGCGGTCTCACTCGAGGAGGCTCTTTTCGCGGCGATTCGCGAGCGGGCGATCGAGGGGGCCTCGGTGGAGCAACTCGCAAGTCACGCCGGGTTCAGCGCGCGGCAGTTACGGCGCTTGATGGTGCAATCCTTCGGCGTCACGCCGGTGGAAATCATGCAAACCGAGCGCCTGCTTTTCGCTAAGAAGCTGTTACAGGAAACAGCGTTGCCGGCGGCGCAGGTCGCACTCAGCGCTGGATTCGGCAGCGTACGACGGTTTAATGCACTCTTCCATTCGCGTTACGCGCTATCGCCGACGAAACTGCGCCGTTCGGCGAAACGCGGCGGTTTCGCCGAGCGCACGGGGACGCTGGAGTTGCGACTCAGCTTTCGGCCGCCGCTGGCGTGGAACGAGTTGCTCGAGTACCTCGCGCGACGAGCCGTCCCGGGCGTCGAAAGGGTGAATCTTGAACAACAGAGCTACTCACGTACCGTCGCGGTGGGGGACCGCTTGGGCTGGCTTGTCGTCCGCCGTTCGCCCGGTAAGGACTCCCTCGATGTTATGCTACCCGCAGCGCTGGCGGAGGTCTCTTGGCCGATCCTGACCCGGCTTCGCGCGCTGTTCGATCTGGATGCCAACCCTGCCTCGATCGACGGACATCTCAGTGCCGACCCGCTGTTAGGCCCGAGCGTGCGAAATCATCCCGGCCTGCGCGTGCCGGGCGCCTGGAGCACGTTTGAACTTGCGGCCCGCGCCGTGCTCGGCCAGCAGGTCAGCGTGACGGGCGCCTCAACGCTGGCGTCGCGCCTCACGGAAAAATATGGCCGGCCGTTGACGACACCTTTTGCGCATCTCAACCGGCTCGCACCTTCCGCGGGAGATATAGCAATGGCCAGTGTAGAAGATATAGCCACCATTGGCCTGCCGCGCTCGCGGGCGACCACGTTGCGCGATCTTGGTCTGGCCTCCGTGCGTGGTGATTTGGTCTTCGGTCTCACTGCCTCGGTCGACGAGGCTGTCACCTCGCTTCGCCGAGTGCGCGGAATCGGGGAATGGACGGCGCAATACGTGGCCATGCGTGCGCTTCGTTTCCCAGATGCCTTTCCCGCTGCCGACCTTGGAGTTCGTAAGGCACTTGCGTCTACGGGCCGGCCGTTGCCTAACGAAAAACAAGTCATCGAACGCGCATCGGTCTGGCGGCCCTGGCGGACCTACGCGGCCATCCACCTTTGGCAAACCTTACACGACACCTCACACTCCTCTCTAAAATGAAAAGCACACACTTCACCCAAATGAATTCGCCGATCGGTACCATCAGCCTCTGCGGAACCGAGCACGGGCTCGCTGGGATCTTCATGGAAAACCATTGTCACGGTCCTTCGCAAGCCCAACTCCACGGCTGGCATCGCGCCGATGATTTCTTCGCCGAGGCCAAGGCACAACTCGAAGAGTACTTTGCCGGTCGGCGGACGGTTTTCTTTGTCGACATCGACCGTGATGCTGTCGGCGGTACTGCTTTCCAGCGCCGAGTCTGGAAAGCACTCGAGGAAGTCCCTTTTGGCGTTACCATTTCCTACGGCGAACTCGCCAGGCGCATTAACCAGCCGGCCGCGGTTCGTGCAGTCGGCCTCGCCAACGGACGTAACCCGCTCTCCATCGTCGTACCTTGCCACCGAGTCATCGGGTCCAACGGTAAGCTCACGGGCTACGGTGGTGGAATGGAGCGCAAACGGTGGTTGCTGGATTTGGAAAGTTGTGCGGTGCAGCAGGCTCCGGTATCGCCTTCGATGCCAGAGCAAATGTTCTTTGCCCTGAGAGGTGCTACTTCGTCGCGCCTCCCTGCATGACCTTCAGGTAGATTGGAGCCTTCTCCTTTTCATACAGGGTGCCAACGGTGATATCGAAGCCGGGAGGAATTCCAGCAGCCGTCATCGCAGCCATGGATAAAGCCATATAGCTCGAGGCCTGCGGGTCCTGCCACATGGCGGCATTGACGTACCCGTCGATCACTTCCTGGGCGGTGTCGAGCGAATTGCCCCAGCCGACGACTGGGATCTCGCCTGCCTTGATCCCGACTTGATCAAAAACCCGTTTAATGCTGCCGCTCACTAAGTCGCCGATACAATAGATCGCCTTGATCTTGCTGCGATTGGCGGTCAGGTAGTCTGACATTCGACTAATGACCTCTGCCTGGTCCAGCTTGGTCTCGGTGATGTCGGTCGTTATCCCCAGCGGTTTAAAGACAGTGTCGTAGCCCTGAGTTTGCAACGTCTGATAGGTTGCCCCGGGCACCTCAACCGGCGTCCAGACAAAATCGCCTTTTTTGACAAAACCATGGTCGACCAGATACTGAGCTAGACGCCGGCCGGCGGCGACGTTATCTCCCCCGACATAGGCGTCGCGACCGCTTGCCTTATCATCAGTGTTCAGGATGATGACCGGGATACCCGCGGCGTGTGCCTCCGCAGTGACCTTTGTTAAACTCCCTGGGTCAGGCGTGCTGGTGACGATCCCTTTAGCATGTGCGGTGATGGCGGCGCGGAAAGCCTCCTGATGGGATGGAACATCGCCACTGTGGAACGAGGTGCGAACCTCGTTGCCGGTGTCTTTGGCCCACTGCTCCGCTCCCTGGAGAAATAGCGTCCAGACGGGATCAGTCGGTGACCCATGGGAAATCCAATAGTAGATTGGTTTCTCGCTCTGGGCTGTACTGGTGGATGGGGAAAAGAATGCCAAAACTGTGGCGACGAAAAGGACGGTTGCTAAGAGTAATCGTTTGAGCACGGGGGGATCCTTGGTTTGGTTTTTTTCGGAGGAATTGTGACCTCGTCGCCATTCCCTATCACGTTCAGAATCGAATGAAAGGATTTTATCGCCAGCCAGCACGGTTCGCGCTTGAGCTAGGCCTGCCCGATGAGGGCTGGGTGAGAAATCATGGTTCAACGATGTTCATCGGACATTCTCCGACGCCAATTTTGGCCGCCTCGTCAAAATCGCTTAACATTCCGGACTCAAGTATTTCTGTAATCAGTCGTACAAAGAAATGCTACGCGTACCTACCTTCCAGGCGCCGATGAAATTTCTGTTTTTATTTTGGATTGCGATCAGAGGCATCCTTGACGTTTCCATAGGGGCGACCGCTGCCTGGTGTGCACTTTACTCCTTTAGCAGCGTTTCCTGGCTGCAATGTTTTTGGATCATTTTAGCGATTCATTTTGTCGGGAATCTCTCCTTCGTAAAAATAGTTAGAACTCAAACGAGGGAAGATTGCTTCGCCTATATCCGTCGCGAATCGATGTTGGTTGGTTCATCTATTATTTCTGCACCTATCCTAGCGATCCTTCCGACCGTGGCAGTGATCGTTCTTCTGAGCCTTTTACAAGTTTGGACCAATCTGGAAACTCATTGGCTGCACACTTGGCTTTTGGTCACTTGCCTGGCCTACATTCTCCTGAGGGTGCGCGAAGCGCGAAAAATGGCACTCCGAGCGAAGAGTCAGCGATCACAAAGTCCTGGGAACATCTGGAAACCCTCGGGCAAGAATTTTGGATCGGTACCGAAGGCCCCGCAGAGCCCCCGTTCCCGGCGAGTGATCGATGTCTGAGGGAAGCGGGGGGGAAAGCGGGTCGGCGTGTCGGCGTTGGGGCGTGTCGGCGTAGGACTCGTTCACCGGCGACTGACATTGACACTCTCGTGTTTGGCCCGGCAACTAAGATGGCAAAGCGGGGACGCTTCGCATCCAACGCCGACCCGCCCAACGCCGACCCGCTTCCCCTCCGCGCTGTATCTTCTCGCCTTCTTTTGCCTTTTTCGCTAAATTCCAGCCAATGTCAAAGAGTGCGTTGGTCGTTCAAAAAGCCGAAACACTTCATCTTTCGGCGATCATCGCCCCCGTTGGACCCGATCAGGGCAGACGCAAAGATCGCCACGGTGAAACATGAAATATTCCATACCGTTAGTCGCCTTGGGCCTCCTGGGAGGTTGTGTCACGGCACACCCACCGTCGCTCTCTGCGGATAACCCGGCCAATCCGTCAGCGCCGGAAGCCGGCGGGCAACCCCTTCATAGACCCTTGGCAGCCGATGACCTGACGAGAAAGACGCGTGAGCTTCTGACGCAAGCTGGCAAACCAGAGGACCAGCCACCCTCGGCTCCAATTCCGGAAGAGCAGCAAATGGATCAAATGTCCGGAATGAAGATGTCCCCGAAATAACACCCTGACTGTGCATCGATTCGTCATCTTTAGCTCGATTTTCGCGCTCGCCTTGCCGGCTGGATTCGCCCGAGAAAAAGAGGAAGCTTTCCAGGGTGTGCAAAAATCGGTCCAGGAACGCACCGGAAAAACTGTTCGCTGGGAAGAAGATCAAAAATCACGGGAGCAAGCTCTGCAGGAGGTGCGCCGGATTCTTCGCAAGCCTTTGACGGTTGATGCCACTGTTCAGATTGCGCTTTTAAATAATCGATCTCTACAGGCGACTTTTGAAGAAATCGGGCTTTCGGCCGCGGACTTGCTGGAAGCCGTTACTATCCCAAATCCGAAGTTAGATTTGTCCGTAAGATTTCCAGACCAGCCGCCTTCGGGTACCTATATCGACTACAGTGCAGCTATCGACTTTTTGAGCATCCTCATGATTCCGCTGAAAAAGCGGGTTGCCAAAGATCAACTGCAGTCTGCAGCGCTTCGTGTAGCGGATGAAACCCTGGAACTGATATCAGGCGTGAAAAGCGCCTTCTATTCATTGGAGGCTTCTCAGCAACTTTTGCAGCGTTTTAAGCTGATCGTCGATGCTAACGCTGCTTCACTGGACCTCGCCCAGCGACAGTTCGAAGCCGGGAATATCTCGGACTTGGCACTCACTCAGCAGCAAACAACCTACAGCCATTCCCGGCTAGACGTCGCCACGACGGAGGCCGAAATCCGCCGGAACCGGGAAAAGTTAAATCGCCTGCTTGGATTATGGGGCCCGGAAACAGGATGGCAAATTTCGAGCGACCTGCCGGAAGTGCCTAAAGCTGAATTTTCCACCCAAGGACTCGAACGCCTGGCAATTTCCCAACGGTTGGACTTGCAGTCAGATTATCTACAGGTCGCCAGCCAGGCAAAAAATCTCGGACTGACAAAGTCCTTTCGGCTTCTGGGTGCATTGGATTTCGGGGTTGAAAGGGAGCGGGAAACAGACGGGCAAATCAGAACCGGCCCAACGTTCATCATCGAGTTGCCAGTCTTTAACCAGGGGCAGGCGCGGATTGCCAGAGGCGAAGCGGCTCTCAGGCAGGCGTGGAACAAGTTTGAAGCCCTGGCCATCGAAGTTCGCTCTCAAATAAGAGAACTGCAGGACGAGATGACGAGCAAGAGAGAGATTGCACGCTTCTATTACGACGAGCTCGTGCCCGACCAGCGTCGAATCCTGAAAGAAAGTCTCATCAACTATAACGCGATGGATATTGGGAATTTTGAGCTCTTCACAGCCAAAGCAGAAGAAGCACGGACCGAACGCGAATACCTCGAGGCGGTCAGAGATTACTGGATTGCTCGAGCGGAACTCGAACGGGCGGTGGGCGGCAATCTGAATATCCGGGAGTCGGCTGACGGTAAATCAGAGCCGGCTTTAAGAAAGCCGATCAGGTGACTCTGCCGTTCGTTCTTCGACACACAGACCTCTTGAGCCAAAGCGTAAATATTCAACCGGACTTCCAACAAGCTATGATATCCCGTCGTAAGTTCTTCTCTAACGCAGTTGCTGCGGCTGGCGTAGCTGCACTCGCCACCGCTACCGGCTCGATGTCGAGAGCGGAGTCGGGTGGACAACCGTCCGAGCATCCCGAAAACGCAATTGGGAGTGACCAAACGGACCAGCAGGAGTATCCTCCGGGCGAACCCGGCAAAGACTATACTCCGGTCATCACACCGAACGGATCGACGCTTCCTTTCAAACTGTTAAGAGGTACTAAAATATTCCATCTGATCGCTGAAGAAGTTGATCACGAGTTCGCACCGGGACTACGTGCTTACTGTTGGGGTTTCAATGGCCAGGTCCATGGCCCAACGATTGAGGCTGTCGAGGGGGACATGGTGCGCATTTACGTAACGAACAGGCTTCCGGAAAATACCAGTATTCACTGGCATGGTTTGCTGGTGCCATCAGGGATGGACGGAGTAGCGGGGCTTAGTCAGAAAAATATAGAGCCGGGTGAGACCTACAAATACGAGTTCAAGCTTCGACAGCACGGAACCTATATGTATCACTCTCACTCGGATGACATGACCCAGATAGCACTCGGGATGATGGGGATGTTGGTCATTCATCCGAGGAAACCGAATGGTCCGAGGCCCGACCGAGACTTCGTCCTGATGTCGAGCGAATGGAGGATCGATGTAGGCACCAGGCGGCCAAACCCGATTGAAATGACGGACTTCAATGTCCTCACATTTAATGCCCGGGCGTTTCCAGGTACTGCTCCGCTCGTCGCCAAATACGGTGATCGGGTCAGAATCAGGTTCGGGAATTTAAGCCCGATGGAGCATCACCCGATCCATCTTCATGGGTACTACTGGAAAGTCACTGAAATGGATGGCTTACCAGTCTCAGAGTTAGCGCAGCAGCCTGGAAACACAGTCCTGGTCGCGGTGGGTCAAACCCGAGTCGTAGAATTTGTGGCGGACAATCCCGGCGATTGGGCGATGCACTGTCATATGACTCACCACACCATGAACCAAATGGGGCATAACGCACCCAATCTCATTGGGGTCCGGCCAGGAGACCTCGCGAAGAGAGTCAGCGCTCTTCTCCCCGGTTATATGACAATGGGGGAGAGCGGTATGGGTGATATGGGGGAAATGGGAATGCCGGTCCCGCGCAACAGCATCCCGATGCTCGGCGCACAAGGCAAGCACGGCTACATCGACATGGGAGGGATGTTCACCATCGTCAAGGTGCGTGAAAATCTGACGAACTATGATGACCCTGGTTGGTACGAAAATCCGCCCGGCACCCTGGCCGGCTTGGCCAGCAACGAAGAGTTGCAACGCGACCTCGGTTACGCTCCAGCTTCGCACGAAATGCAAAAGCCCGTCAATAATATGCCCAGGGATCATATGGACATGAACCACGGAGGTTAGTGCGTCGTCTCCTACTTATGAGACGATGCACTAGTTCCCCGTCCCTCATGGATTTCCCCTATCTGGGTATAGACTGCGCGGCCCAGTTCGCTTTTCGTGTGCGCCGATTGCTGCTGATCCGCGGAATCTTTGGGCGGAGAGGGGACTGTGATCCTGTGGTAATCTGACTCGGTGCAATGGAATCTTTTAACTACCTCTCGGTCCTTCTCTCAATCATTCTTGGGTTGGCGATCACGCAAGTCTTGCTAGGCTTCCGCGGACTCATTCTGACCAGGGCCAAGCTAAAGCTCTACCTTCCGACCGTCATCTGGGCAGGGCTCGCGCTCCTTATTGCCATCCAAGCGTGGTGGGCGAGTTTCGGTCTGCGAATGCGTGCCAGTTGGACCTTCCTCGGATTTATGGTGATCGTGCTGCAGGCGATCAGCGTTTACATGGCAACGGCGGTAGTCCTTCCGGATATCACCGGGGACTCACTCGTCGATCTGCGGGCCCACTACTTCGCGCATAAAAGCTGGTTTTTTGGCTTCATGCTTTCAAGCGTAGCCTTCAGTGCAGCGAAGGAATTCGCTCTTACCGGCCATTTGCCCGGTCGACTAAACGGAAAATTTCACGTGATCTTCGCCCTCACGTCGATCGTTGCGGCGATAATTAAACGAGAATGGGTTCACAAGCTCCTGGCACCGGTTTTTGCCGTGCTGTTCTTGCTTTACATCACGCTTTTGTTTGGACGGTTGTAGCTTTCAAGGCGCTTTGTGGACGGTTTGCCAAGGGCGAGGAGAATGGGGCGGCGCGCCTGGTACAGCTCGGCTTCTGGACGCGTTCCTGACGGGAGTTCCGCGCACCAAGCCATCCAACGCCGGTTGTTTATTTATCGATGGGTATGGTGGCTGTGGATGGAGGGAATTAGCTTTTTTCGAGCTAAACGGCGCTCAAGTTAGTCCGAGCAAAAGGGAGCAACAAAAGTCTTTAAAACAGTTCGTCGTCTTGGCGGCACCGCTTGGTCTGAGGTTCTGAGTGCACTTTTGGCGCAAGCCTAAGATATGCGAAAATTAATCATTGGCGCCTCGATCATACTGACCTTAACCTCTTCATACAATCTGCTAAAAGCGGTTTTCGCTTCACGCCAAACAAAAGCGGCGTCTCCTACAGCTCTCGCCACCTCCCCGACGCCTGTTCCAGATGAGCTCCTTCCGTCTACGACGCCGACTCACCCTCCGACATTTGCACTCGAACCACTCAAAGGCCGAGTAGTCGAACACCAGCCGGACCAGTTCCGCCAGGGCGCTATAAGTGGGGAAGAACTCTCGGCCATCCAAAAAGCTATAGAGACCATCCCATGGAGCCGGAATTCGAACCCGAAGGCAGCAGCGAATGAAGATTATGCTGCAATTCTAAAAGAGTGTGAGAAAAGCGGTGTGCACGGTCTTTTGACGGACCTTATAACGGAGGCAGTCTCCAACGACTACCAATCAAATGACCAAGCAGCCAACGATGCCTATTCGACTGAACTAAACGCGGACTTTGAGAAAAATGAGCAGGGCGGTAGCTCGAACGGAGGGAGCTCCGCCGTCGTGCCGGCGGGAAAGGGAATGAGCGTTAATAGCGGATTGACTCCCACCGCAGATCAGCCTCACGTGCCAGCGAATGTAACTTCGTGGTCTCCGGTACAGCCGCCGACTCCTGCAGTGGCCGTCCGATCAAAGAGCGGTCATGTAAAGCACCGGTCGATCGAGCGGCTCAAAATAGTTGATGTGAAAGTACGACTGCTCGAATTGTGGCATCAAAGTTTGGCCCAAACTGCAAAATCTCCCCAGCGGAAAGTCACCCCCAGCGACACTCCTCGTTAAAGGGAGTTCTGCTCACCATTTCTCAAATTCGTCAGCACCGATCACGCCCTGCACCAGGGTGATCCATTGATCAACGTTCCCTTTGTCAATGATGACCGGTCCAGTCAGAATATCGCGTTCGGGGGTATATCCATATTCTCGATACCAATAAAGCCATTGCAGCGGCACATAGCCTTGCAGCCAAAATCCTTGACTGACCGTTGAAAGAAGGTGCCCGGCCTTTACGCCTGAGAGGGATACGGGACTATCATCCACGCCAATGATCGTGACGTTGTGCTCCTCGTCGCCCAAATCGGGGTGCAAACTTAGTCTGAGACAGACGTTTCGAACCGTCGGACCCAAATCAGCGGTCACCGCGTAAATGCAATTTACGTCCGGATTTCTTGCCAGATGCGCACTCAGAATATTGGCCGCGCGCGCCTGGTCCCAGTCCGTGGTGAGCGTTTCCGCTTTAATCCCGGCACCTTTCATGGTGTCAGACATTCCTTTGCAGCGGGCTAGCAGTCCGCCGTGGGTCGCGTCAACATTGGTGCAGAGAACCTGTTTGGGCATTGGAATTTCGCCGGCTTGCGCATGCGCCAGCGCGTGTTCGCCCGCCTTCTTCCCATCCTGATAATAATCCGTTCCGACAAAGGTTAGATAGGGGATTCGCGCTGCTGGTTCGCGGAGATCCGGCGCGTTGAAAGCGATGACGGGAATACCCTGATTAATCGCCTGACGTAGCACACCATCGAGGATCGCAGCGTCCGTGACGGCGACCACAAGCCCGTCAGGTTTTGTTGAGATCGCCCGCTCAATCAGTTGAATGTACCTTGGCATGCTGTATTCGTCCGTACACCAATACTCTGCTTTCACATTCGGATATCGCCCCTGAAACGCCTTCAGAGCCAGATCAAACCATTTGGAATTGGAGTCGTTCGCCCCCATATGGGAAACGAACAAATACCGGCTCGGCGGTAGAGAAATCTCCGACCCCGCCTGAACGGGCGGGTAATTCAGCTCGCCACTTGGACCTTGGTAGATAATTGAACTGAGAATGGTGCCAGGAAAAAGTCGTTCGAAGATTTCCCGAGCCTGGTGATAGCTGCCGGCATTAACAAACGTCGATTGAATGGATTGACCGTCTGAGCTAAACTGAACTCCGTATCTGCAGATGCCGCCCCTGACTACCTCGTCAGCAGTGGAAGAGGCTCCGTTCGGCTCATCGCCTGACCCGAGCAGCCGGCGGGTGTCGCCACTCTCAATGCCCGATTGCCCCTTGGCGAAGGGGCTAGCGGCGTTGAGCCTGTAGGTTTCAACCAACTCAGGAAAAAATGAATCTTCAGCGAGCGCTTGAATTTGCTTCGGCCTTGGATGGGGCGCAAAAAGAGCTTTCGCCAAAGTGCGCGGTATGGTTGAAGGCCCGAGCAGGGCGTTGGCCAGACATTCGAAAAGCCTGCCTTGCCGCACCGGTTTAAAGCAACAGTCCGTTATCCCTGCCGCGCGCGGTTCTTCCGGGCTGAACTGCTTGCTGAATCCAGTGAGCATGACGAGCCGCGTGCCGGCAATGGCCGGGTCGGCCCTGATCTCGCGGGCCAGAGTCAAACCGTCCATCTGGGGCATCTGCATATCCAGGAGCGCCAAATCGTAAGGTTTGCATTCTCTCGCCGCCGTCCGCAGGAGTTTCAAGGCTTCAGCGCCGCCCATTGCAGTGTCTGCTTGCATTCTCCACCCCAGAATCTGGCGTTGAAGAATCTGGCAATTGGTAGCGTTGTCATCGACTACCAGCACCCGGAAATTGAATAAGTCGCGAAAAGATTTTTCCGGGGCTTTTACGGGATTTGCCTGTTTCTCAAGTGTCGCGGTGAACCAAAAAGTTGAACCCTTTCCCTGTTGGCTATGCGCCCCAATTTGGCCCTTCATCATCTCTACCAGCTGCTTGGCGACGGCCAGTCCCAAGCCGGTGCCGCCATATTTGCGGGTTGATGAACCATCGGCCTGACTAAATGCCTGAAAAAGCCGAGCTTGCGCTTCCAGGGAAATACCTATGCCGGTATCTCGGATCTCAAAACGCAACACCACCGATGTCTCGGTTTCGCTCTCTTGGAAAACCCGGACAACGGCTTCTCCTCTTTCCGTAAATTTGATGGCGTTACTAATGAGATTCGCAAGAATTTGCCGCAACCGGCCTGGATCTCCGCGAAGTTGGGTGTGCGTTCCCGGTAAGACCGACCCGATTAACTCGATCTCTTTGCCCCGTGCATTTTCTGACAGCATGTCCAGAGTGCTTTCGAACGCTTTAATGAGGTCAAAGTCGAGGATTTCGAGTGTGAGTTTGCGCGCCTCGATTTTGGAGAAATCCAGAATATCGTTGATGATCTTCAGTAGAGATTCGGCACTGGTTTGTAAGGTTTTCACCAACTCGCGCTGCGATTGATTCAAGTCGCTGTCGAGTAGTAACTCCGTCATTCCTATAACGCCATTCATCGGCGTTCGGACTTCGTGACTCATATTGGCCAGGAACTCGCTTTTGGCACGGCCGGCCTTTGCCGCGATTTTGTTAGCTACCTCGAGATTTTTTTCGCCTAATCTGCGCGCAGTAATGTCGCGGGACCAACCAAAGATTCCAATCACATTACCACTCGCATCGCGCCATGGCACTTTAGTGGTTGATACCCAGGTTTGGTGTCCGTCGGGCCAAGTCTCTTTTTCATCAAAGGCATCAATTGGTTGCCCGGTAGCGATGATTTTTTGCTCGTCGGCCAGTGCCGCATCCGCATGCTCGTCCGAGAAGAAGTCATGGTCAGTTTTTCCGGCGATTTCCGATTGATCCTTGAAGCCGGTCCAGGAAAGCATGGCGCGATTTGCCGCCACAAAGCGGCTCTCGCGATCTTTGAACCAGATGTTGTCCGGGAGGTTGTCCATCATCGTCGACAGTCGATGTCGCTGGCTGGTCAGCGCCGCGGTGACGCGCTCTCGCGCTGTGACATCAAACCAAAGATCTGCAGGAAGGGGTCTCTCGAGGACAGGCGGCGTCTCTGCAATGGCGGGCGGAGTGCCTGCCTTCGAACCAGCGAGTTCGCCTTCTGCGTCCTCTTTAAGGGCAGGCAGTGATTCGACGACATGGAGCGGGTTGGGCGGTTTCACCGCACCTCGCTCCAGAACCGCCTGCAGTTCAAGACGACGTATCGGTTTGCTCAAGTAGTCATCCATGCCTGCAGCGAGACATTTTTCACGATCACTCACCATCGCGTTGGCGGTCATCGCGATAATCCAGGCGCGGTTACTTCTCCCCTCCCGCCGCCGGATTTCCTTTGTCGCTTCGTACCCATCCAAGTCTGGCATCTGACAATCCATGAGGATAATTTCATATCGCCTGGCCTGGAGTGCGTTGAGGACCTCGATCCCAGTGGCGGCGACATCAACCTCGTATCCGAGCCTGTTCAAATAGCCCAGGGCAACCTTCTGATTCATCAAGTTATCCTCGGCCAGCAGAACACGCTCCCTCTGCGGCGACATGGTGCTTGTAGACCTCAAAAAAAGCTCAGGTGGCCCCGTTTCATTGGCACTCGCCGGCGGACGAGCGAGAACCTGAAGAAGACAATCAAGTAGTGCAGATTGGCGGACTGGTTTGATGCAGCAGGCGTCAATTCTTACGGTTTTCAACTCTTCAGTCGGAATTGGCTTTCCAAATGGCGTCAAAATGATGAGCCGTGTTTCGCTGAGCAGGGAGGCCGCATTGATCTTTCGGGCGAGGGCGAGGCCGTCCATTTCCGGCATTTGCATGTCGATGATCGCTACGGAATAGGGGACCTTTTTGGCCACTGATTGATGCAACAGCGCCAAAGCCTCCTCGCCGGTGCGAGCACATCCGTTACTTAGTCCCCAGGCAATGATTTGCTGGTGAAGCAATTGCCGGCTCGTTTGATTGTCATCGACAATTAGCACACGAGTATTAAGGAATTTGCGGATGCTTCGAGGTTCTGTTTGCGCTTCGCCTTGACGGTCGAACTTAAAGACCACCCAAAACGTCGAACCTTCGCCTGGTCGACTCTCTAAGCCGATGCTCCCGTGCATGGACTCTGCCAGCCGCTTGCAAATCGCCAATCCCAGGCCGGTGCCGCCAAACTTACGCGAAATAGAGCTATCTGCTTGAATGAAAGGCTGGAACAATCGAGCTTGCGTTTCTGGCGGAATGCCGGGGCCGGTATCTTTGATCTCAAAACGCACCTCAACTTCTCTTTCAGTTTTCGCCTGAGCTGTCACCCGAACGGCGACTTCACCGTGCTTCGTAAACTTGATCGCATTGCTGATAAGATTCGTTAACACTTGCCGGACGCGACCAGGATCGCCCCGCACCCTGGTAGGAACTCCTGGCTCTACGCCACCGACCAACTCGATGCCTCCTGCTTGAGCTTGACTGGCCAACATTTCCATGGCGTCCTCGACCACCTCGCGCAGGTCAAAGTCCAATTCTTCAAAGGAGAACTGTCCCGCCTCAATCTTGGAAAAATCAAGAATGTCATTGATGATGGTCAGGAGGGCATCACCGCTGGTGCGGATGGTTTCGGCTAAGTCGCGCTGTTCGCTGTTTAGCCCAGTATCGAGGAGCAGTTCGGTCATCCCGATCACCCCGTTCATCGGGGTGCGAATTTCGTGGCTCATGACCGCGAGGAAATCGCTCTGGGCTCGTTCGGCAGCCCGAGCTTTCTCCGTCAACTCTCGTTGTCGAATCATTGCTTGCTGCGTTTCTTCATCCAGTACCGCCTGCAACTTCATTCTTGCACCAGCGAGTTCCAGCGACCGTTCCGTAACACGCTTTTCCAACTCGTGGTGCGCCTGCTTTTGATCATCAATGTCAGTGGAGGTACCGACCCATTGGATGATCTCGCCGTTTGGATTGTGCATTGGAAAGGCCCTTCCAATGTGCCAGCGATAAACACCATCCGAGGCCCGCTTGAGACGGTATTCAGCCTCATAATTGGAACCAGTGGTGAGTGCTTCTGCCCAGCGCTCAATGACTCTCGCAAGATCGTCTGGGTGGAGCACTCCCTTCCAGTCCGAATCATTGGCCTGTACAATGGTCGTACCGGTGTAGTCGAACCAGCGCTTGTTGTAGTAGTCTAAATTTCCGTCCGGTTTTGCCGTCCAGACAATCTGCGGCATCGCATCGGCGAGGAAGCGGTATTGGTTGGCGCTTTGGTTCAACTCGGCTGTGCGTGTGTTCAGAGACTTCGCGCTGATCCAAACAAGGATTGAAAAAATGATGATATTGGCCGTGGCAAAAAGCGCGAACCCAAGCTCCTCCCCGAAAAGACCTGCGTATTCACCTTTTAAGCGTAACCAGCCGAAGAATGGTGGCAGTGCGAGCGCCAACGGCAGAATAAGGCGTGCCATCTGGCCGCCGCTAAATTCACTCGTGATGACGGATATCAGCCCCCGATCAGGCCGGGCGAACAAGACACCTAAACTGAGAAATACGACAACGAGCGCCGTGTGAATCGCCATCGTGGTGTAGTGGGAAATGGCGTAGAGTCCGTGGAAACCATAGACGTAGCCCAGGAATGCCAGCACCGCGTCGACCAAGCTGATTAGAGCAAGAATTTGCGCGGTCCGCGCGCCGTGAGGACCTTTAGTGCCAAGGAAAAAAAGTGAGAAACCGAGAGCGAGTAATCCGGACGCGGCAGGAATGGACATTCGGCCAGGTGGCAATCGGACATCTGTCAAGGTGTCTCGCAACAACATTTGATCTAATCCGAGGTTTAGATTGAGAAGATGTTCTCCGAGAGTTAACAAACCGAGGAAAGCCACCAGCAGAGCGCAGATCTGTGCAAACCGACGGTGTGCGGGGTTAAACGCAACGCCTTGATTCGAGCGAAGCCGTAGCAGCCAAAGCGACAGCCCGGCAAGGACAAGGCAGGCCGCCGTGTTTGGCTTCATTGTGGTAAAGTCGGGCATCACGCTCGCTAAGAAGCGCAATCCCAGCAACCATCCTGCCAACACAAGACCTCCAACCACCATGGCGAGGGGACCCGCCAAGCTGGAGATAAATTCGTACCGCCGGAGCGATTTTGCCAGGGCTGTACCTTGTATGACGGTGCGATTCATCTCATGGGAAGCAAAAGCCGCAGGTCAAGTCGAACGGCGTCTTGGTGGGGCGCAGGCATAAGATGGCTTTCCATGCAGTATAAATATCTATACTAGATATGAAAAATATCAATGAAGGGCTTAGCTGGAGAGCGGAGAAAAACTCGGGCATGGAAATTGAGGTGCAATGAGAACGCTTGGACCAGTTCTCAGAGAGCATTTCGCACCTCGCCTCCTTAAAGACGCAATGCCGCCATGATCATCTTGTTCATCGTCTCTTATGTGTAGCCATATGCCAGCTACACATGAGACCATGCATTGGTGCATCGTCTCATAAGCAGGAGGCATACCGCCGTCGGCAAAAGCGCCATCGGCCCTCCGGGTTGGCTTGAAGAGGGTTCGTCTGCGTCGTTGCTCGTTCGTTACGTATCGCAGCGGATACGCTCCTCACTCGCGCCTTGCATCCAAACCCTTTTGAAGCCAACGGTATGCCTCCTACTTATGAGACGATGCACTAACGCTGAACGCCTCTTCCGGATTGTGCGTCAGGGTCTTCAACTATTCCAGAACGTGAAAGGCTTTTCTTGGGTCCTGATTTTTTTCCTGGTTTCGATTGGACAGATCCAATCGGTAGAGGCCGCACCGGCTTCAGCAAATGGCACCGAGCCGCATTTTCCGAAGCCTGTGGAGGAATATCATGACGAGCAAATTCCCGGCATTACAGCGAAGCTCGTTCAACGGATTCAAGCCGAGCCGTTTAATCTCGTGGCTACCTTGATTTTCCTGGGTGCCATCATTCACACGTTCATTGCTTCCCGATTCATGCTGATCGCTCATCGCCTTGAGCATCAGTATCACGCGTTGGAGGAGAAGGAAAAGGACACCTCCGATGATAAGGAGCTTTCCCGGGCGCGGGACCGCCTACAGTTTCATGCGCAGTTGTTTCATTTTTTCGGAGAGGTGGAAGTCGTCTTTGGCATCTGGCTGATTCCTTTGGCGATCGCGATTCTGGCCATGAAGGGCTGGAGTACATTGACCAGTTACGCCGCATCGATCGATGCGGCCGAACCGGTGTTCGTAGTCGTCGTTATGGCGATGGCGGGTTCCCGACCTGTTTTGCGTTTCGCCGAGGTATGCCTTGCCAAGGTGGCAAGTCTGGGAAGATCAACCGTAGCAGCCTGGTGGCTGGCGATTCTCACGGTGGGACCCTTGCTGGGATCCTTTATCACGGAACCGGCCGCAATGACGATCTGTGCGCTCCTGCTCCGGCAGAAGTTTTATGATTTGCGTCCAAGTTTCCCGCTCCGCTACGCGACCTTGGCTCTTTTATTCGTCAACATCTCAGTCGGTGGGACGTTAAGCCATTTCGCCGCGCCTCCGATCGTCATGGTGGCTACTCGATGGGACTGGGGCCTCCCATTTATGCTAACCAACTTCGGCTGGAAGGCCGTTCTCGGCATTCTCGTTGCCAACACCATCTACTATCTGCGTTTCCGCCGAGAACTCGCGGAGCTTCGTCCAAAGCCTGGGAAAGAGAAGTTGGAACAGCGCCCTATCCCAAGTTGGATCATTGTCGTACACCTCCTCTTTATCGCTTGGGTGGTTCTGGTCGCACATTATCCGCTCCTTGTGGTTCTCGGTTTTTTGTTCTTCCTGGCATTTGTTGAAGCGACGCGGCGTCACCAAGTCGTCACGTCTCTGCGCGGCCCGATGTTGGTCGGATTTTTTCTGCTGGCCCTGGTGATCCACGGCCGCATCGAACAATGGTGGATCCAACCGGTGTTGAGCAGTTTGTCCGAATGGCCATTGATGATTAGTGCGATGCTGCTGACGGCTTTGAATGATAACGCAGCTATCACCTACCTGGCTTCCCTCGTTCCGGGGTTTTCAGACAGCTTAAAATATGCGGTGGTCGCCGGAGCCGTGGCGGGTGGCGGCCTGACGGTGATCGCTAATGCTCCGAACCCCGCCGGCCAATCGATTCTCGTCTCTCGGTTCGGGGATGAGGGAATCTCAGCGATGAAACTGTTTATTTGGGCCATCTTGCCAACGCTCATCATGGGAGCGGCGTTTATGTTGCTGCGGTAGCCAGGCTGGACACAGCGTGTGCGGGATAAAATACCGATAGTTTTAAAGGAGATGTCCTTCGCGCACGTTCTCATTCGTTCTATAGACATGAAAACAACGCATGCATGTGCGCCCGTCCTTCTTTGCAAACCTCGTCGTCGACATTGTGTATCTCTGACTGGGACAGAACTCCACATAATCGAGAAAAATCGATAACAAGAAAACTGAAAGAACCTCATCGTGTCTGACACTTCCATTCCCCATCCGAAAATCGTTACTCCCAACGAATGGCTTGTCGCTCGTAAGGCGCATCTTGAGCGCGAAAAGGAGATCACTCGGCAGTTGGATCGTCTTCGGGCCGAACGTCGACGATTGCCGATGGTTAAAATTGAAAAGGATTACGTCTTCGACAATCCAAACGGCAAGCGGACACTCCGCGATCTGTTTGAAGGGCGTCGACAACTCATCGTCTACCACTTCATGTTCGATCCGACCTGGGAAAAGGGCTGTCCCGGGTGCACTTCTTACGTGGATGAATTAGGCAAGCTCTCAATGTTGAACGAGCGAAACACCACGTTCGCAATAATCTCCCGGGCTCCCTTGTCCAAGTTAACGGCCTACAAGGCGCTCCGGGGATGGACCCTTCCTTGGTATTCCTCCTTCGAAAGCGACTTCAACTACGACTTTCATGTCACCTTGGATGAAAGTGTTGCCCCCCGCGAGTATAACTATCGAACCGCGGCAGAACTCGACCTCATGGGCGGCAAAGACAGCTTTAGGGGGGAACAACCGGGCCTAAGCGTATTCTTTCGTTTGGATGATGATCTTTTTCACGCCTATTCGACGTACGCTCGTGGTACTGAATCGCTCACCGACCTGTACGGCCTGCTCGATACGACGCCCTACGGACGACAGGAGGATTTTGAAGACTCGCCCCCAGGATGGCCCCAGAAAAAGACGTACGGGTGAATCCTGCTGGCTGAAAACAACGTCGTCAATCGCGCCGTAGCCGCAGCAAACTGGGGTTTGGACGCTTCCAGTCCGTGGCCCGAAGTGACCAAAATAGCTTAGCCCAGGGTTGAGGCGGGTTGAGCCTGGGTTGAGCCGGGGTTTGTATCTCCTCGTATCAGCCGAAAAAACAGACGACCACGACTGGATACGCAACCGATTGTCAAACATTCAACTCAACAACTCGTTGCTCGCGCCATGAGAGCGTGGCGGCCTCGGCGAGTTCCAGCGCCTTCACGCCATCATGAATGTCTGTTCGAGCTGATTTACCGCTCCCAACAGCATCGAAGAAGTATTTCATCTCCGCTGCAAACGCAACGCGGTAGCGGTCGAAGAAGAGTGGTTCTGGTATATCGGTGCTGACGGACAGTTTTGTCGAAGCAGTTACTTCAGTAGGACGCGGGTTCCCTGCCTGGAGCATTCCGGCGCTGCCTAGCACCTCGAAGCGTTGGTCGTAGCCGTAGGCGGCGCGTCGAGTGGTGTTGATCTGGCAGAGGCGGCCTTTGCGGGTTCGGATGGTTACCGCAGTGGTGTCAACATCGCCCGCCTCGCCGATGGCCGGATCCACCAGGCAGCTTCCGGTGGCATGAATACTGACGGCTTCATCCTCGAGAATCCAACGAAAGATATCGAAATCGTGAATCAGCATGTCCTTGTAAATTCCACCGGAGACCTTGATGTAGGAGACGGGCGGCGCGCCGGGATCTCTACTGGTGATCAGCAGAGTTTCCGGCTGGCCGATTTCTCCAGCGTCGAGCCGGGTTTTAAGGGCCGCAAAGGTGGGATCAAAACGGCGTTGAAAACCGATGCCGCACAGAACTCCCGCCTTGGTTACAGCTTCAGCGCAGAGGCGGGCTCGCTCCAACGCGAGATCCACCGGTTTTTCGCAAAAAATTGCCTTACCTGCAGCGGCGGCCCGCTGGATGAGATCGGCATGGGTGTCGGTACTGGTAGCAATGATCACGGCCTGGACTTCGGGATCGCCGAGCACCGCCTCAATGGTGGCCGCTTTTGCGCCGTATGTCCCGGCGAGTTCGGACGCCGCGACCGGGTTAACATCCACTACGTAACGCAAGGCGACTCCCGGTAAGTTCGCTATATTATGGGTGTGGACTTTTCCGATTCGGCCTGCGCCGAAGACCGCTGCATTGATCATATCATTGTTTCCAGATTGGTCGGTTGTTGCGTGTCGCTCAGTGATCCACTTAGTGACATCGTTTTCTGTTGTGATTGGTTGACCTTACTTACTGAGTTTTTCCCTCACCGGCTGCCGCCTAACTTGCCTGGGCGCACCTTCTGACGGGTTGGAGCCGGCCCTCATAAAAGAGGCGCGCACTGTTGGAAAATGGTCCGCAAGGCTGCCACAGGCTCTCCTTTGGGGATGAACTCATGGGCCAGGTAGCCCGCGTAAGCGGTTTCTTGGATGGCCTTTAGAATGGCCGGGTAGTTGAGTTCCTGGGCATCGTCCAAGTCGTTTCGACCGGGGTTACCCGCCGTGTGGTAAAGGCCGATCAGTGGATGGTGTGCGCGTAAGGTGCGGATGACGTCGCCCTCCATGATCTGCATGTGGTAAATATCGTAGAGGAGTTTGACCCGCGGGGAGCCCACCGCCTGGCATACGCCCGCGCCCCAGGAGGTATGGTCGGCTTGGTAGTCCGGGTGATCGACCTTGCTGTTCAACAACTCCAGCACCAGGGTCACCTCAGCCTCTTCGGCCGCTGGTGCGACGCGGCGCAGGCCTTCGGCTGTGACTTCCAGGCCGGTGGCATCGTCCAGTCCTTCGCGGTTGCCGCTAAAACAGATGACGTTCGGGATCCCGAATCGACGCGCATTGCCGATCGCAGCGCGGATTTCCCGTTCGATGCGTTCGTGTTGATCCCGGCGATTGAGGCCGACCTCCAAAGGTTGGTGTCCGGCGATGGAGGAGATAGCCAAGCCCCGATCGCGGACTGGCCCCCAGTGCTCCGGAGGTACCAAGTCGAGGGCGTGAAATCCGGCCTCGACCGCCGCCGCCACAAACTGTTCGGGGCTGAGCAACTGCGGCACAAAACACCACCAAGCCACCGATTGGACAATCGCGCTCATCGTTTAGCCTCCCGTCTTGTCTCCCATTCCCGAAATAGCAGATATATTGTCGCGATGAGAGGCGGTCCGAGCTCAGCGATTGCGTTCCGCACTTGGGGGTAGTCGGGATCCATACGATCGCAGATTGAATTTTAGCGTGTCCAAGAGCAAGGGCCATTTGCGCTCTTAATCATAAATCCGGGACCTCACTCTTCAACCGGGAGGTGTCGCTTCCCAGCGCAGCCAAATGGATGATCTTTTCTTCGGTGGCCTCCGCCCGGGTCAATTCACCCGTTATCCGGCCATGGCGCATGACGAGGATCCGGTCGGCCAGGGCTAAGACTTCCGGTAAGTCACTGGAGATTATCAGGATGGGAATCCCTGCAAGGGCGAGTTCATCAAAGAGAGCGTAGATCTCGGCCTTGTTCCCGACGTCCGAGGTCCCGGGATGGCTCGCATGCCGAATGTTTTTGCGGCTCAACCTCGGTGAGGTCGACGGGGCTAGGTTTTAGAATCATTGGCCGGTTCATCCGCGTGGGTTTCACGAGTGGGATCCGTACCTCTAGCTTGGCAGGAACAGCCCGGCATGCAAAGGAAGCGTTGACGTCGAAAATCTAGGATTTTCTTAGTCAGCGTTAGCGTCCCGGCATCTGCGCGTGAGAGCAACAGCAGCTTTTCAACGATATCACAAAGGCGCTGCGTTTCGGCGAGCAAACTGTCCAAAAGGCTTTTTATCCAGGTTGTCTTCTTCAGCCTTCAGGACCGATTCTATCTCGCCGCGCATTATGGTGAGGGGCGTCTTGAGTTCGTGAGAGTCATCGCTAGAGAAACGGGTAGACTGCTCAAAACTGCGTTCGAGCCGGTCGAACGAATGGTTGAGGACCTGGACAAGCCGGCCAACCTCATCCTTAGTCCGGGGCTCAGGTAGTCGATGACTCAGCGCTTTTGCGGACGTTTCGCAGCTCACCTCCAGGCCAGAATCAGGGCACCGGCGGCGATGAAGAATCCGCCGATTCCTTCGCGAGCCGTCAGGCGCTCGTGCAGAAACAGGACTCCAAAGGCCATGGCCATCACCACGCTGAGCTTGTCGACCGGTGCAACCTTTGATAACTCACCAATCTGCAGCGCCCGAAAATAGCATAGCCATGAGAGACCCGTCGCCATGCCGGATAAAACAAGAAAGATCCATGTTTTTCGGCTGATGGATTGCACGTCGATGCCGCCCGAGGTGGCAAAGACGATCGCCCAAGTGAAGATCAGGATGACCGATGTTCTGATGGCTGTAGCGAGGTTGGAGTTGAGACCAGAGACTCCGATCTTGGCGAGCAGTGCGGTTACTCCGCCAAAAAAAGCGGATGATAGGGCCCAGAAAAACCATTGCATAAGATTATTCCGAAAAAGGAGAGGCCGACCCAATGGCCAGCCCCTTTGTTTTTGAATCGTTCAATTTTCTAATCCAATCGATGTTTATAGATATCGCTATCACCGCGGCTGCCGGCCAATGCTATTTTTTTGGTTTTGATGCCTACAAAGCATCGTTCATGAACCTCTCCTTCCGAGGTTCCCATCAAGCCGACGGCTGGACAGAACTGGAGGAATGAAAGCTTGTGCCTGAGATGATGAAATACGTGGTTGCAGGTGGCTCGCTTGGCGGATTGATGGCCGGACTAGAACTCCGAGCCGCCGGTTTACCGGTGTCAATCCACGAGCGGTCCGAGCGCGTGCTCGATGACCGAGGTGCCGGGATCGTGATGCAGCCGGAGACCCAGCGGGTCCTGATCAGACGCTGCGGTTTGCGGCAGCAAGAGACGGGCGTCTGGCTGCAATACCGACAGTATTTGGGCAAGGACGGAAAACTTGAGTTTCACCAAGTGATGCCGCAACTCATGACCTCCTGGGGGCTGCTCTATCGTGCGATGCGAGCTTCATTCCCTGCGGAAGATTATGTCGAAGGTGACGCTCTCCTTTCATTCAAAAGCACGAAAAGAAAGGTGAAATGCCGTCTTGCGAAGAGCGGAGAGGTCGAATGCGACCTGCTCGTCGGCGCGGACGGCTCACGGTCGCTCGTACGCTTGACGCTGTTTCCCGAGGTGCAGCCTCGTTACGCCGGCTATGTGGCTTGGCGCGGGGTTGTTGCCGAAAACGAAGCCGGTTCCGATCTGCTCGAAATCTTTGCCGATCACTTCACCTTCCAGCAAATGCGCCACAGCCATATTCTGTGTTATTTGATCCCAGGTGCCAATGGCGAGACGGACCCAGGCGCCCGCCGACTGAATTGGGTCTGGTATTGGAATGTCGCCGAATCCGCTCTGCCCGACTTCATGACCGGTCGCGATGGGAAAGTCCGCGATTTCTCCGTGCCGCCGGGCCAGATGAGAGAGGAACTGGTCGAACATCAAAGAGCGATTGCCGAAGAGATGTTCTGCCCGCAGTTCCTCGATTTATGGAAAGCCACCAAAAACCCGTTCGCCCAGCCGATCCTCGACCTCGCGGTGCCGCGAATGAGGCAGGAGCGGATCGCAGTGGTCGGCGACGCGGCTTTTATCCCCCGCCCGCACACCGGAGCCAGCACATCCAAAGCCGCCGCCAATGCGATCGCTCTCGGCGAGGCACTACGTCGCCGACTCGACATCGACGCGGCTCTCGAGGAATGGGAACCGGGGCAACTCGATCTGGGGCGACGACTCGAGGCCCAGGGCATAATGCTTGGGAATCAATCCCAGTTTTCGATTTAGGCGACTAAGAGCGTGTCTGCGCGACGCCTCACGTGGGGAAAGCATCGCACAAAGGTCATGGAGGGGAACTAGAGAGGGGGAACTGAGTTGGTGACATGGCGGCTTCCAGTGCGAGATCACGCGTTTTTAAGAAAGCATCGCACAGAGGTCACAGAGGCCACGGAGGGGAACTGGAAAAGGGGAAATGGGTTGGGTGACATGGCGGCTTCCAGTGCGAGATCACGGGTTTCTAAAACAGCATCGCACAGAGGTCACAGAGGCCACAGAGGGGGAACTAGAAAAAGGGAAAAAGGGGCTGGTGACATGACAGCTCCCAGTGCAAGATCACGGGTTTCCAAAAAGCATCGCACAGAGGTCACAGAGGCCACAGAGGGGGAATTCGTACAGAAGTGGAGAGAGTGAGACGTCTCCTAACACCTAACTCCAATACTCCAGCACTACTGGCTCCTGAAAGATTGCCGGTGACCGAATTTTGGAAAGGGCGTAAGCTGAATTAATGCGTATTAGCTTACGCGGCAATAACCAGAATTTTGCCCCACTCGAAGCGATGCTTTCTCAGAAACGCATGACTCGCCCTGGAAGCCACCGCGTCACCCAACCCAGTTTCCCTCTTTAGTTCCGCCTCTGTGGCCTCTGTGACCTCTGTGCGATGCTTTCTTAGTGGAAGCCACCGCGTCACCCAACCCACTTTCCCCTCAGAGCGCGGGCTCGCATTTTGCTAGGATTGCTTTAGGTAAAACTCGCGACATGCGAGTGGGCGCCTTTTGGTCTGGAATGTCGTATCAGCGTAAGGCCTGGAAAGCGAAGGGATTGCGAAGAAAAGACTTCTTCGGCATACGACTAGCTTATCCGTAACAATTGTGTTGGAGGATTTCCTGTCGCCGAACTTTGAACCTCTTGAATCATCAATGTTGTTTCGTTGAGATTTTGTCTTTTTCCTGTGCCGACTAAAACTCATTCAGTCTTTGATCCGGGAATGATTTTCCCGGCAATCGGGGAATCGTTCAAAAAGCTAAATCCCATCACGCTGGCCAGGAACCCGGTGATATTTGTTACCGAGGTCGGAGCGACCATTTCTACGATCCTGCTCTTTACGGCACGCGACCCCAGTTTCGGGTTCCAATTCCAGATTACCCTTTGGATCTGGGTAATCGTCTTGGGTGCGAACTTCGCCGAGGCATTGGCAGAGGAACGAGGCAAGGCGCGAGCGAGGGCTTTGCGTACCACGCAAACCCAGACTTTTGGACGGCGCCTGAAACTCGATGGGTCAATTGAGAAAGTTTCGCTGCAACAATTGCGGAAGGGCGATGTGGTGATTGTCTCGGCAGGAGAGCTGATTCCTGGAGATGGGGAAGTCGTTGAAGGAGCAGCGAGCGTGGACGAATCTGCGATGACCGGTGAGTCCGCACCCGTCATTCGTGAATCCGGAAGCGACCGGAGCGCAGTTACCGGCGGTACGAAAGTCCTGTCCGATCAAATTAAGATCCAAATCACTTCTAATCCCGGCGAGAGCTTTGTGGATCGGATGATTAGCCTTGTCGAGGGTGCCAACCGTCAAAAAACACCGAACGAAATTGTGCTGACGGTCTTGCTTTCGATGTTGACGATTATTTTTTTGATCGCGGTGGTGTCGGTGAAAGCCTTTGGTACGGCCTCTTCGCTCAATCTCACCATTCCGGTGCTGGTTGCCCTGTTGGTCGGCCTGATTCCGACCACGATGGGCGGATTGCTCAGCGCCATCGGTATAGCTGGCCTCGACCGTCTGGTGGGGAAGAACGTTCTTGCCAATAGCGGCAGGGCGGTGGAAGCGGCTGGAGATGTGGACGTCTTGCTTCTTGATAAGACTGGTACGGTGACGATGGGCAACCGGCAGGCGACAGATTTTCTCCCGGGCCCGGGAATAACCAAGCACCAGTTGGCGGACGCGGCCCAACTCGCGTCATTCGCAGACCAAACGCCGGAGGGACGATCCATCGTTATTCTGGCAAAGAAGTTTGGCATCCGCGCTCGGCAACTTGGCGAGATGTCCAACGTTACCTTTTTGCCTTTCACTGCTCAAACCCGGATGAGCGGTGCTGATCTCGATGGGGTGAACTACCGGAAAGGTGCGGCGGCCGCGATTCGAGCCTATGTCGGAGGAAGGCTGCCGGATGCGGTCGAAAAAGATATTAAATTCATAGCAAAATCGGGTGGGACACCGTTGGTGGTTGCCAGCAAAGAACAGGTGCTCGGTACGGTTCACCTCAGGGATATTGTGAAAGGAGGTCTGCGAGATCGATTCGCGCGCTTCCGCGCAATGGGAATTCGAACCGTGATGATCACAGGCGACAGCGCTTTAACCGCTTCGGCGATCGCCCTGGAAGCCGGCGTCGATGACTATCTGGCAGAAGCCAAACCGGAAGACAAACTCGCCTTGTGCAAGAAAGAGCAAACCCTGGGGCACCGGGTGGCCATGACCGGTGACGGCACAAATGACGCTCCAGCGCTGGCTCAGGCCGACGTTGGGGTGGCAATGAATATCGGCACCCAGGGAGCCAAAGAGGCCGGTAACATGATCGACCTTGACTCGAATCCGACCAAGCTGATCGAGATCGTTGAGATTGGAAAGCAGTTGCTCGTTACCCGCGGTGCGCTGACCACCTTCAGTATCGCGAGCGACGTGGCGAAATACTTTGCGGTTTTGCCTGCTATGTTAGTGGGCACCTTCCGGCAGATCGCACCCCTAAACATCATGTTCCTCAAATCGCCGCAGAGTGCCATCTTAAGCGCCCTCATCTTCAATGCGATAATCCTCATCGCGCTGATTCCTCTTGCGATCAGGGGAATCCATTTCCGGGCGCTCACCGCCACCGAGATTTTGGCGCGGAATCTCTTCACTTATGGAGTAGGAGGAATCCTTCTGCCCTTCTTGGGCATTAAGTTGATCGACATGTTCATTACAACCTTAGGCCTGGCCTGAAACAGAAAATATAACCAATTGAAGCAAATCGTGCGTTCGCACCAAAAAAACAAAATTCATTGTCGACAAACAGTGTTCTGGGCCCCTCCAGCGAAGGTTGCCTCGGTGCTGTTTACTTACACTCCTACCAATTCCGTATGAAGCTTGCCGAAAATATATTTGTTGTTCCCAGCTATCGATTACGCGATGTCGGAGCAACAATTGAAGCCTACGACGAACATTTCTGGAGTAATGGGCACTCCGTCAAGATGATGGTCTTCGACGACTCGAGTCTGCCGAATCACGAAAAATATTTCAACCGCCTGGCAAATACCAAAACCGTCAATGACGTGTTTTACGTTGGTCCTCGAGAGAAGGAGCAATTTCTCTCGTTTTTGAACAAGAAGCTTCGCGACCGGAAGCTCGAGACGTTGGTCCGAAATCTTTTCCGGCCCAGCTACGGCGGAAACCGGAACTTCACTTTGATGTACACGCTTGGGGCGTTCATGATCAGTGCCGATGACGATATGCGTCCCTATGCACTAGTGGAGGGCAGTCCCGAGTCACTGGGCCGCGATGAAATCTCCAGGGGACGCTTGCATAAGGCTGGGGACAATGGCTATCTGCAGAAGTCTTTTGACCTGCTCACCTCGTTCGATGATGTTCTCGGGAAACGCGTCCGTGAGGTGCCGGGAAATTATGCTTCTGGTGAATTCGTTCGGGATACCTCGATGGATCTGGAAACGAATGTTTCCTCCGAATTCACGACCGGGAACTCGCTATTGTTGCAGGAAGGAGCTGTCTCAAAGAGTGCCCAGATAAAAATCGCACAGACCTTTCGGACCGGGACAAATGATATCGATGCCCTCGATTACGTTTTCATGTACTTGCATGACGAGAAGCAGAGTCATTCGGAGCTACATCACGTTAACGATGTTTACGTACTCGACAATTTTCGTCCGGTCGTAACGAACAAGAACTGGCGAATCGATTGTGGTGTTGCAGGATACGATAACCGGCTTGGTCTACCACCATTTTTCCCGACCAGGCTGCGGTTTGAAGACTATATCTATCGACTTTGGATCCAGCAGAACGGTTTCGCGTCTGCCCATACGGATGCCGTCCAGACGCATGTGAAAAATAATTACATGCGGAATCCGCTGGCGATGGATGTTTTCAATGAGGAGATCTGCACGCTGTTAAAGAAAAAGATTAAAGCCAGCCTGGAATCGATGGATGATCTCTCAATCCAGTTCGGCTACCAGGGGGAAGTAAGCTTGCAGGATAGTGAGGAGATTCTCGAAAAGATCATCACCGTTCATCAACGCATTCTAAAAGCCGCTTCCTCGACAAAAAACGAGGAGCGAAAAAAAGCATTGATATTGTTCGCAGATAATCTGGCGCGTGCCTTTTATGGGTTTGAGCCTGATTTCTTTCAGCAGAACGTCTCCCGAATTGTTGATGACGTGGTCAGTCAGATTCATGCCTCATTGGAGATATGGCCAATGCTGATAGAAATTTGCTATTTTCATAAAGACAAACGGGAGTTCCCGCAGATCCGGATTGAGAACAAAAAAGTCAGGGCCAGAATAGGGAACGGCTCGAGAATCAGCTAGTGGATTCAATGCTGGGAATTTATTGATCATTTTATCATAGGCGGTGAGGGATGAGTGTAGTTACGTTGGCTTCGCTCGAACGAAGAGAACTGGAACGCCTTGCTCGGAGTCGAACTCGGGCGCTGGAGCGGGCTAAGAGAAGAGCAAAGGTCATCCTTATGTTATCAGCTGGAGGTTCCTACAATGAAATCAGCAAACGTCTAGGCTGTACCATTGATTACATTAGCTATTGGAGGGGACGGTTTAGAGACAAGCGACT
>DATHPI010000053.1:0-7155 GCA_035484035.1 Chthoniobacterales bacterium | reverse complement strand
GAAGCACCGGCGTGGCGCTGGTTATTGGTGGACCCAGGTAGAACCGGGAGCCCAGGGATGTTCTAGAGAGCGTCAGGCGATCTTAGTTCTACTCCGAAGCATATGGCTGTTTCTGTTCTGCCTAGCACTTAGCGGGTAGGAAACTCTCTCCGGGCCTTCGTGTTTTGGTGAATCGGGCTGCAGGATGGGCAGTCTCCTGTGACGATCTTCCACATGCAGAATCCGAATGGTCTCACCCACTGCGTCGCGGTTGGAGATGATGGCTCCGTGCCCACTCCGCAGGATCAGCTCAGATTGGGATCCGTCCAGGTGGCTGCTCCAGTATGGCACTACCCCATCCGAACCTCGTTCCTTCGGACCCGAATAATGCTGTCCGATCACGCTGTGGTAGGGAACCTCAATTGGCAGCTTGGAAACCGCTATTAACGCCGGGCTTCGCGGCGAGAGCGTTCGCACCGCGGAAAAACGGCCCCGATAGTAAACCGCTGCCCCCGGAGTCATCGCCTGTGGATTCAAACGGGCCAACTGGCTGAATCCGTGTTCAAGCATTGGGGGCTCGCGGGTAAGAGAATTGCCGATTAGCCCCGCCAACGAATCGGCTATCGGGCTGCCGCGATGCGGCGCCGCCATGAAAATGACGCGAACCACACGAGGGTTTCGCCGAAAAGTCAGAACTCGCGCCAATTCCTGGACCACCTCTCGATTGCCTTTGACCCGAGCAGGCGGAACGCGGAAGACGCTGCTCCAGAGTCGATTTTGGCTGGAACTCACGAGGGTGTGCGAAATGACGCCACCCATGCTGTGGCCAAGCACGACAATTCGCTTCGTGGCTGCATCGTGATCTTTCGGATCAAGCGTATGGAGCGTTTTGTCCAGACTGGTACGAAGCTCCTGGGCGTTGACGAAAACGGGTGTTCCGCTCGCGTAGTAGAATTGCCAGACCTGATATTTGTCCCGGATTTCCGGATCTTGGCGAAGCGCGTTGACCAGCACGGCGAACGCTACGGGAGTCGATTGCAATCCGTGCACCATGAGCAGCGGTGTTTTATTCGGATCATAGGGATCGAGTAGATAGATCTGAGGTTTTCGCGACGCCGAGAATGGCCGGATCATGCTGGCAAATCCTGATTTCGCGAGTCGTTTGGCTCGCGACCTGAGCTGGTCACCCGCCGCGGTGTAATTGGCAGCCAGCGTGTAGGTACGGCGATTGAGTTCCGCCTCACTTGCCCCGGCCGAAATCGAAAATCTCCGTTGTCCGCCGGTGCGGCCATAGATCGCCGTGGCATCTACGAAAAGGCCCTCGGGCGGATAAAGCGGCGCTTTTTTCGTCTCGTATCCGAGCAAGAGAGGGATGCCGGCCCGCATCTCATTTGATGCGGGGGGAGGCATGGCAATCTCGACCTGGTGCAAGGGCAGTGCGACTTTCGGCGAATCAAATGCGACGCCCAATGCCTTGAGATTGGAGACGAATTGAGCCGTGGTTTCCATCTCCATCGCTGCACAAATTTCCCGAACGGCGAGATTGTAGGCCGAAAGAGATCCCGGCAGATGCTTGTAAGCGGCGTCTGCACTTTCTACCGAGGCTGCTAGGGAAGGCGGCGCGGGGCCCGACTTCGTCGCAGCACCAGCGGCTTCCAGCAGGAGGCAGGCAACGAAGCCGAGAGAAGCGATGCTCCTGACGATTTGACAGGACCACGGCGGTTTTGGACGTGAAATTTCCATGGAAGTTACGCACAATTGATTCGTCCCGCAGCAAACCGCAAGATCAACGAGCAGCCGATCACGAACTCGCCACTAAGAATCTCACCTGACAATGCGGCCCCGATCAAAGATCCACTCAGGTAGCTTAAAGACGACCCGAAAGTTGGCAGGCGTTCGCCCGGTGCTTTCTTCAACGTCAAATCAGTTGTAGAACGACGAGTATCCCGGCGAATCCTAACCCAAAAAGGAGAAAAGTAAGAACGCTGCGACGAATGTTCCAGCCTTCATGCGTCGATTTGCGGATAACGAGACAAGCCCACAAAAGAAGAACGGCGGAGAGAATTAAGGCAATTAACGGATTAGCCGCTAGCCACTGCCAAAAGAGTATAAGGTTATCCACGATTCCAGGTAACCATTCCGTGCCAAACCAGTACCAAACATCAGCGAAGAATTGCTGAAACGTCTGAAACGTTTGGCTCATCTACTCTTCTTATCCTTCCATGTGCTAGGATAGAAACTTCTTCCAGTATCATTTCTAATGGCCGCACTAGAATGGTTCGTCAAAATTATGTTCTTGTCGATGCAATATGAAAGCCACAGCGAAGAAATGGAGCCCAAGCGCGTCGAGTTCAGATTCCGGCCGAGGTGATGAAGTCGCGCACTGATGCGACCATTGAGTGTACAATCCTATAGCGTCACCAACGCCGAGATAGAGACCATTTCCTTCGCCCTGAATGAGGGACTATTAGACCGACTGCCCGCTGCTTGCTAATGGAGTATACAGTCTCGCCGCAATTGACGGCGTTCGTCCTTAGCAGTTTCCCAAAGGTTGGGGCCCAAAGGTGTTCGTTTTTATCTCCCGGGAATCAAACTCCCTTCCGTGAACGCTTGAAGTTCAGCCCGGTCGGGTAACCCCTGGTAATCACCGAAGGTCGAGACGCAGAACGCGCCAAGAGCGGCACCCCGTGTGACCGCGTCCCGGAGAGGTTGGCCATCGAGCAGTCCGGAAAGTAGCCCTGCGCAGAACGCGTCTCCAGCACCCACGGGATCAATTTCCGGGACGGAGTGGCACGGGCAAAAACCGCGTTCCGCACCGTCCGCGTACCAGGCGCCTTTATCACCAGCCTTCAAGACGACCTGGGGCGGACCGAATGAAATGAGTGCGTCCAGCATCGATTCGCCCTCGCTCTCCTTAAGACCGGTCATGATTTCGGCCTCGACTAAGCTGGGAATCAGAATGTCGCATTTTCGCGCCAGTTCTAGAAAGACGATTCGTGCTTCGCTGGGGCTCCAGAGACGGAATCGCATGTTTGGATCGAACGCCACTTTCGTACCCGCCGCTCGGAAACGTTCCACCAACTCAAATGTCAACTTGCGATTCGAATCGCTTAGGGCCGGTGTAATCCCGGTCACGAAAAGATATTTAGCCCTGAGAGAATCAAATTGTTCTGACCGCAGCGCCGCCGCGGCCGATTGGCGGCGATAGTAGAAAACGCGTGTCGTATTACCAGGACCAGGTTCTTTAAACATCAGGCCAGTCGGCGCTGAGTCGCACATCTGAACTCGACTGACATCAACCCCCTCACCGCGAATCGTCTTGAGTACTCGTGCACCAAATGGGTCACGGCCCAGGCGGCTGACCCAGGCCACTGAATATCCAAGCCGCGCCAGGCCGATCGCGCAATTGGATTCGGCCCCTCCGATCGATGCGTGATAAGCCGGAGCAGATTCTAATGTCCCGCGTTCAGACGGAGCAAATAGAACCATGGTTTCACCGAAGGTTAACAAATCCAAAGTCGGGTTCATCGTGAATCCCGTGCTTTAAGAGCGATCTCCAACAGTTGATGAGCTAGGGCTGCACACTGGTCGAACTCGCCGTTGGATTTTGGAATGAGTCCGCCGCCGAGTCCTATGGCATCGACCCCGAATTTGATAAACTCAGCGGCGTTTTCCAAATTGACACCGCCCGATGCCATAAAGGGAATCTGGGCAAAGGGACCGCGAAGTTCGCGAAAATAGCGAGGCCCAACCGCACTGGCAGGGAACACTTTGACGAAATCAGCGCCGGCGTTTGCCGCGGTCCAGATTTCAGTGGGAGTCAGCGCTCCGGGCATCACTGGAATCCCGTGGGCGCGCACGGCGCGAATAACCTCCAAATTGATGTTCGGAGTGACAATGAACGACGCACCCGCCGCCAGAGCGGCTTCTGCTCGCGCCAGATCAGTCACCGTTCCTGCGCCAAGAAGGCAATTTGCAGGGATACGCGACCGAAGCGACTCCAAGACTTCAACCGCACCCGGACTGTCCATCGTGATCTCGACCAAACGAATGCCTTGTTGGAAGAGGTGTTCAATGCAGCGGACAGGATCGACTTTCGGACGCCGAACGATGGCCACGATCGGCGCTTCATTGACGATTGAGTTTAGGGAGATTTGATTCATGAGAAATCTACTAGGGTTTGGCGTACCGTCATACGGCTTGGAGAGCCAAGATAACTCAGCCCAGGGTTTCCCCTTGGGGTTAACCAAAAAAACGGTCTTAGCCCTGAAGCTGAAGGGGCACCAGAACGCACATGGGTCCAATCGGGAGCCGATCCATGCCGAATCTAACGGCCCCTTCAGCTTCAGGGCTTATTCTGATGGGGGAATTAACCCAGGGTAAACCCTGGGCTATGCTTTCTTGGCCCTTCAGGCCGCAGAGAACGGTTGCCATCTGTTCAGTGCGCCAGGCGCAAAGCTTTATCCAAAGCTGACAAGAAAAAGTATTCACCCCACATCACGCTCTCATCGACACCGAGCTTTTTACGCTGGTGATAAATCCCATGTCTGAGGATGCCTTCCCAACCGGGCGTTTCGTTGGCCAAGAACTCTGGGCTGAGCAGCGTGTTGAGAATTATGAATGCGTACTCTCGATAATAGTCGGACTTTGAGGGTTCAGTAACGGTCTGGGAGAGTTCGAGCAATCCTGCCGCTGCGATGGCAGCAGCGGAGCTTTCGTGGGGTTGAGATGGATTTGGTTCTTCCCAATCGTTTGGGGGAACCCCATGCGGTGGAGTTCGCTCGATGTAAAAATCGGCGCAGCACTGGGCCGTATCCAGGAACCTGGCATCCTGGGTAAATTGATACGCTGTCGTAAAACCATAAATGGCCCACGTTTGTCCACGTGCCCAACTGGAATCGTTGCGCCATCCCTGATGGGTAGTTTGCTTCAAAAACTCGCCAGTCTCCAGGTCAAAAAGCCCTTCGTGGGAAGTGCTAGCGTCGCCACGGACCAAGAAGCGGCGGGTGGTTAGGCAATGGTCGACGGCGACCTGGAGTAACGATGCGTCTTTAGTCTGTTGGGCTGCGTAAAAGATAATCCCAACGTTCATCATGATGTCGATGAAGATACTCTCTTGGGATACGAACGAGCGCAGGTAGCGGCCTTTAGGCTGAAAGCGAAGCGCCAAGGTTTTGCCCGCATCGATGACCACCTGATTTTTGGCGGAGTCGCCGGTCAGCTCGTACCAGACTTTCCAAGTCGGCAGGAAGAGGAAGCCAAGGTCATGAACGTTACGATCGGTCTTGCGATGTTCGATCAGCTGCGAATAATGCTCGGCTTGTTCCTGCCACCAGGCATCTTTGGTATGCCGATAGATTATCCAGAGCATGCCTCCAAGGAAGCCTTCGCACCAGTTAGTCCAAGCTTCTGAGTCGTGCTTCCATTTGCCTTTCACGGTATACAACGGAAACAAATCCGGGTGTTGAGTAATCAGATGGCGCAATTGGCTTCCGGAAAAACCTAGCGCCGCTTGGGCTCTCTGATTAAAGGTGTTTTTCGCTTCGAAGTTCATGGCAGATTTTCGTTGGCTTTCGCCCACCAGAAAGTCCTTTTCCCGATATGGAACTGGATTGTTTTAAGCTCGGTGAATTCTTCAATGGCAAAGCGGCCAACTTCACGACCTTGCCCGCTTTCTTTGAATCCGCCGAACGGGAGTTCGGGATACCCCTCCAAAAACGTGTTCACCCAAACGGTACCTGCTCGAATGCGCCGGCTAGCCGATAGGGCGGTGTCGAAGTCGCGCGTCCAAACGCTGGCCGACAAGCCGTAATTCGTGTCGTTGGCGATCTCAATCGCTTCCTCGGCCGTATCGAAGGCCAGGATCGAAAGCACCGGCCCGAAAATTTCCTCTCGGGCGATTGCCATATCGGGCGTGACGCCTTCAAAAATTGTTGGTTCAATGAACTGGCCATTCAAGATTGGGAGGGATTTACCGCCCAGCCGAAGTTTAGCCCCTGCTTTTTGGCCTTCTTCGATGTAGCCGAGAATTTTGGCGTACTGTTGCTCGCTGGCGATGGCTCCAATTTTGGTTTTCTCGTCGAGCGGATCCCCAATCGACACTTGCTTCAGTAACTCGATAAGCTTGTTGACGAACTCTTCAATAATCGGCCGCTGAACGATGAGACGACTCCCGCTGTTACAGCATTCTCCCTGATTAAAGCAAAGGCCAAACACGGTCGCGTCTGCGGCCGCTGGCAAGTCGGCGTCGGCGAAGATAATCTGCGGATTTTTGCCACCCAGTTCGAGTTCGACTTTCTTTACATTTTCACGAGCCGCGCTAATCACCGCTTTTCCAACATTGGTGGAACCTGTGAACGACATCATGTCCACATCCGGATGAGAACTCATCCGAGCGCCGACGGGATCACCAAAACCAGTGACAATGTTCAGTGCTCCGTCGGGTAAGCCAGCATCAGCCAGGATCTTTCCAAGCTGCAGCGTAGTACCCGAAGTAAGCTCGCTGGGCTTTACCACGCAGGTGCATCCAGCAGCGAGAGCGAAAGGGAGCTTCTGGCTGACGATCAGCAGCGGAAAGTTCCATGGGGTGACCATCCCAACGACACCGATTGGCTCGCGCACCACTAACCCGAGCATGGCGTCGCCTAACGCATTGTGGGTGTCTCCGCGGATGTTCCGACAAAGGGACGCGGCATATTGCCAAAGGTCGGCGGTCCAATCTATCTCGTCACGGGCCTGAGAAATGGGTTTGCCGCTCTCGAGGGTTTCGATCAGGGCGAGCTCTTCTTTTTGCTCCAGGATGAGCTCCCTTGCCTTGAGCAGAACCTTCATGCGTTCTGCTCCAGAAGTGTGTGGCCAAGGGCCTTTGTCGAAAGCCTCACGTGCTGCTCGGACAGCGGCATCGACGTCCGCGGCATCGGCACGAGCATACCCTCCGACGAGTGTGCCGTGGGCAGGGCTTTTGCGTTCGAATCTCTTTCCGGATACGGACGGCACTTCCTTGCCGTTAATCCACAACTGGTATTGATTGGGTGTTTTTGGAATCATTTGTTTAGCGGCCTTTAAAATTAGGGGAACGTTTCTCACGGAATGCCGCCAGCCCTTCCTTAGCGTCCTCGCTGAAGGCGTTGACTGCGGCGGCCAGCGACTCGAGCGTCGCCGACGAGGAATTTGCGA
>DATHPI010000052.1:0-3548 GCA_035484035.1 Chthoniobacterales bacterium | reverse complement strand
CAGCAGGGCGAAGCTAATCCCGAGCTGCAGCCCTTCGTGGATCAAATGGCCACCGCTCGGGCCAGATCGCAAGAGGGTGGGGCGAAGTACCCAGAGATCTCTCTGGCGGCTCGAACAGCGATTCAGCGCGCGCTCACTGGGCAGGCCACCGCCGAAACCGCGCTCAAGGAGGCCGCCGAAAAGATTAAGACGATTCTGGCTAAATAAATCAGGAGTTCAGGAGTTGCAGGAGTTCAGGAGTTGCAGAATAGAAGGCGGCTATCCGCTCTTTGGGTCGTGATCCGGCCATGAGCCTTCCATTCTGACTCCTGACTCCTGACTTCTGATTACTGCCTCCGCCCCCTCACTTCCGCTGTAAAAGCAGCTGCACCAGGTTCAGCAGAAGCACCAACAGGACCATCAGGGTCGCGATGGCGGCAGCTTCCCCGAAGTTCAAAATCGAGAATCCCACCTGGTAGGCATAGGTGGACAAGAGTTGGGTGCCGTTCGCCGGACCGCCGCCGGTCATGATGAAGACCAAATCAAAGACCTTAACCGTGTAGATGGTACCGAGCGTCAAGACCGCCACTGAGACCGGTTTCAGCATCGGTAAGGTAATGAATGCTACCCGCGTCCAGAAACGTGCGCCGTCAATTTTAGCCGCCTCATAAACCTCAACCGGAATGCTTCGCATTCCTGCGTACAACAGGATGAAATTGAAAGGAAAGCCGATCCAGATGTTCGCCACGATGGTAGCGGGAAATGCGAATCTCGGATCCGCCAACCAGGGGAATGAGCCTACGCCAATTAGATGGAGAATCTGATTCACCGGGCCAATCTCATTGAACAGCCCTTTAAAAATGTTCGCGGCCGTCAGCACCGGCGAAACCCACGGGATCAGCAGCACAGCGAGGCAAAAGTTTTTGAGAGGAAAATCGACCTGGAATAAGAGCGCCAGGAGGAAACCGATGGTGAATTGGAAGAGGATGCTAAAAAAGGCGAACAGGACGGTGTTGATGACCGCTCTCCAGAAAACCGGGTCGGTAACGGCGGATTGGTACTGCGTGAGCCCGTTGAACGGCATGTCTCCGCTGACAAAGGTGTCGACGGTGGCTTGGCGAAAACTCAACGTTAAACTGTAGACGACCGGGTAAAGCAGCAGCGCGAGGCAGAAAAGGACAAAGGGAAGAATGAACAGGTAGGGAGAGGTGTCGAAACGCGCCTTTCTTGGCATCCGCCCGGGCTGTGCCGTGATGACGGCTTTCGTCTCCTTTTCCACCGGGGTTTTCGCGTTGGGGCTCATCGACGTTTCAAGATCATTTGATGGCGCCGCGGGTTACACCCGCCACGATGAACCGACTGGCTGCGATGACGAAGACCACGGCCGGAATAGCGGTCAGAATACTTCCCGGCAAGAGGAACCCCCAGTCCACTCCATACTGACCGACTGACTTGTAAAGCTCCAGGGTTAAGGGTTGCAAGTTCGCATCCGTGATCAGGCTCAAGGCGAAAATGAGGTCCCCCCAGGGAATCAGGAAACTGAAAACGCCGACGGTGATGAGGCCGGGCAGCGTCATGGGCAGCACGATCATCAGAAACGCTCGCAACTGGCCCGCCCCATCGACCAGCGCGGCCTCGACCAGCTCGTAAGGCAAGTCCTTCATATACGCGGAGAGCATGATCAAGGCGAAGGGAATCGTGAATGTCATGTCGGCCAGAATCAGCCCGGCCAGCGTATTCACCAGGTTGATCTGGGTGAAGACGATGAACAACGGGATCACAAAAACGATCGCCGGCAGCATCTGGGTCATCAACATGAACGCCAAGAGAGCCTGGCGCCCTAGTGGCTTCCTCCACACCAGCCCGTAAGCGGCCGGCGCGGTGATCACGATTGTGCCGACGGATGCCACTGCGCTGACCAACAGACTGTTTTGAATGTGCGGCCATAGGCGGCTCAAGGCTCTGGACCAGTTCTCAAACGCAAAATGCTGCGGCCAAAAGGTCATGTGGCCGCCAAAAAGCTCTGCCGGGGTCATGAAACTACCGACCAGCACCCAGTAGAAGGGAGACAGCAGGATAGCCGAAATGGTCAGGGCAGCCGCCGTAATCCACCAGCGTGGCAGGATTCCAAAGGTAGTCATAGGGGAGAACGGGCTAGGTTTCGGGTGTGATTGCCTTGGAGCTGCCGCAACGTCTCTGACTCTTGTCAGCTCATCGTCGTCCAGTCAAGAACGTTACTCCCGCTGCCGAACCTTCGCGGCGACCTTGAGACGAAGCGCGTTCAAGGCGATGAAACCGGTCGCATCCGACTGGTTATACGCTTTGGTCGGATCAGCCTCCATAGTTGCGATATCCGGGCTGTAGAGGCTTACCGGGCTCTTGCGTCCGGCCACAGCCACGTTCCCTTTGTAGAGCTTGACTCGAACGACTCCGGTAACGTTTTTCTGCGATTCTGCAACCAACGCCTGGAGAGCCTCGCGTTCAGGCGCGAACCAAAATCCGTTATAGACCAACTCCGCGTACTTCGGACCGAGCGAGTCACGCAGATGCATCACTTCGCGATCCATGGTCAGCGACTCAATCTGCCGGTGGGCGAAAAACAAGATAGCGCCGCCTGGCGTTTCATAAACTCCGCGACTCTTCATTCCAACGAACCGATTCTCCACCAAATCCACTCGTCCGACACCGTTCCGACCCCCCAGAAGATTCAATACCTTCATGACCCACAAGGGAGAGAGACGAATACGGTGTTCCGCCGTTTCGCCGAGGTCGCCGAGAAAACCGAGTTGGTCGAGCAAGCCTGACAAATTTTTATGGCCGAGAGCAACACACAGCCCTCGCTCAAATTCCAGCTCCAGGTGCTCGGAAACATCCGGAGCGTCCTCCGGAGCAACGCTCAACTTGTACATATCGCGTAGCTCCGGACCCGTAGCGTCGACCCAAGGGTCCTCCAAAACGCCGCTTTCAAAACTGATATGGAGGAGATTGCGATCCATCGAATACGGCTTTTTGGCACTGGCAGTCACCGGAATACCCTGTTGCTCCGCGTAGTGAATCATTTCGGCGCGGCCGGGAAACTGTTCCCGGAAACCTTCGAGCCGCCAGGGTGCAAGCACTTGTATTTCGGGCGCTAACGCGGCGACCGTGAGCTCGAACCGAACCTGGTCGTTGCCCTTGCCCGTTGCTCCGTGCGCTACTGCTTCTGCTCCTTCGGCACGAGCAATATCGACCATCCGTTTTGCGATCAGCGGTCGGGCGATACTCGTTCCGAGAAAGTATTGGTTCTCATAAAGCGCGGATGCCTGGAACATCGGAAAAATAAAATCGCGGGCAAACTCCTCTTGCAAATCGTCCACGTAACATTTGGACGCTCCGGTACGTAGAGCCTTCTCTTCGAGACCCTCAAGTTCCTCTTCCTGACCGATATCCGCACAGAACGCGACGACCTCGGCAGCGTACGTATCCTTAATCCATTTCAGGATCACGGAAGTATCAAGTCCTCCAGAGTAGGCGACGACGATTTTCATGGCGCCTGCACCAATACACGGCCAGTCGCTTCTCGTCGAGTG
>DATHPI010000051.1:0-5428 GCA_035484035.1 Chthoniobacterales bacterium | reverse complement strand
ACACATGGAGCTGGTCGAGTGAATCGAACACTCGTCGGAGAGGTACAAGCTCTCTGCACTTCCACTGTGCTAGACCAGCAAACTTTGGAGCTGGCACGCAGCCTCGAACTGCGGTCGGGCGCTTACCATGCGCCTGCTCTTCCTGTTGAGCTATACCAGCGGAGCTGGCGCGGCGATTCGAACGCCGATCACAGACTTACGAGGCCCGAACTCTTCACACTGAGCTACACCAGCACAAAACTTCTTTACGACAATCTGGAGGCGGTGGGGAGAATTGCACTCCCGATGATCTCCTTTGCAGGGAGATGCCTTGCTGTCTTGGCTACACCGCCTCATAAATTTGGAGCGGAAGGCGGGACTCGAACCCGCGCTCTCGCCGTTGGCAACGTCGCGTCTTAGCCACTAGACAACTTCCGCCCTCCCAAAACCTTGGAGCGAGCAGCGAGAGTTGAACTCGCGTCATCGGGTTGGAGGCCCGAGGCACCAGCCGCTATACCATGCTCGCCCTTCACATCTGGCAGGGGTGACAGGATTCGAACCTGCTTGAACTCGTTTTGCAGACGAGCGCCCTTCCCATCGGGTCATCACCCCTGTGGCGGTCGCAACGGGAGTTGAACCCGTCCCTCCTGATAGACAGTCAGGTATCCTGCCGCTAGACTCTGCGACCACTTTTGAAATTGGCTGCGAGGGCACGATTCGAACGTGCATGAACCGGGTCAGAGCCGGTTATCCTGGCCGATTGGATGACCTCGCAATTTTGAGGAGGGAACCTGCGGATACGGTGTGTTTTCTGGACAAGAGAAGTAACCGTAGCCTTCACCACTCCTCGAATTTCTCTTCATTGCTCGTCAATGAGCGTCCTCCTTGCTGACTTTCAAATTGGCTGCCGGGGAGCGATTCGAACGCCCGTACCCGGATTCAAAGTCCAGGGTCCTGCCACTAGACGACCCGGCATCACGCTCTCAGCGCGATTGCTTTCATGCACCGAACACACAACACGGCTGATTCATCGACGTTATGGCCAAACCTCTGGCGATCCATCCGCGCCCGATTGACCAACTCGGGGTGATCTCCGCCACGCTCGCAATAAGGTTCCGATGCAAGCTCGATTTCAAAGCCTTCGAGTTCAATCGTTTGTGTACTCATAACTCTTGGTAGCAGCGAGGAGACTCGAACTCCCATCTCAGCCTTGAAAGAGTCGCACCCTGGCCGTTAGACGACGCTGCCTCCTATCCGCCGTACTGGCGAAAATACGCCATAAAACCAAAAGCCCCCGATTTGTATCGGAGGCTCAGAAAAACTACGCGCTGCTGATGTGCCCCCGTTACATGAACGTACCTTCCCCCGCTCCTTGCCACGTAAACGTGGCCGGTGTCGGGAAGCAATCGGTATGGGGTTTGCGTATCATTGCTAGAACTCAGCTATCACTGTGGCATTATTCCGCGAATTCGTCAATAGCAATCACTGAAGTATGGTACAGTGTCGCGAAAACGTAGAAAGTATTGGAAGTGGGCCAACTTAGCTATGGTTGATCAACCTTCAGAACCTATACCGCGTCCCCAGTCAATATTTGATCTGGATCCGCTGGAACAAGGTGGAGAAGTTGCACGCCGGGGTCTGGGTTTCCAAGATCACGTCGTGGCGGGTCTGTGCATTGATGCTCTAATCGATTCTCGAATCAAAGAAATCTGGTGCGAAACTCACGATGACGTGATGTTGCTTTTGGAAATGCACTCGGGAGGCGCTCTCCAAGTCGAGTTTATTCAAGTCAAAGGAAGTGAGCTTGAACAGCTATGGTCGATTGCAAAACTCACAGAAGCAGAAGCTGCCCGTGACGGCAAAGGCGTTGGCAAGTGCATCGTGGAGAAGTCGCTCGCAAATGACCGATGCCAGGAAGCGTGTTGTTTTCGAATCGTAACTGCACGACCAATAAACAAAGATCTTGAACCATTGAGCCTTGCTCGAAACTGCGAGGCACGAATCAAAGCCGCGAGCGAACTTGTACAACTTGCGACTAAGCTGGGTGAGAAACTGGCGAGCGTTCGTTCTCCTAATAATCACGATGTCGTCTTTTGGGTACAAGAGACATACTGGCAGATAGCTCATGACTTGGATTCCGAGAAGCATCGCAATCTTCAGCGTCTCCATCGTGCTATCAACGGTCTCGGGTATCTGCTTGCGTCTGATCAGCTAGAAGAGCTATACGCGAAGCTTGTACGGAAGGCGTGGGATGCAGCAACAGCAAAGTTCCGGAAAGCTCCAGAAGAAAAGAAGATTCGCCGGGAGGAACTCGTAGCATGGCTCCGAAACGCGGTCGACCAAATGCTACACCCTGCCCAAGCTGCAGGAAAAAGATTGGAAAACAAAATGAAACGGGCGTTCCTCCCAGACGATGTCGTAAAGACAGCCTTGGAGCAGCGTTCTGATTACCTCCGAGAGATCCTGCGACCGAAGTATCTTGATATTGAGGAACGACCCCTTCTCGAAAGTGAGGTATCGGCAGCTCTTCTGGCCTTGCGCGCGAAATTGGATGCCGGCGAGTTGAGCGATAACGGGACGCAATTCCATTCGAGATGCCTGCAGCGACTTGGAGAAATATCGACGTCCAGGCTTGCCTCTGACAGAATCCCGAAATCATTTCTGTTTGGGTGCATGTACAACATCACCGACCGGTGTTTACATCGTTTCACACAGGCAGAAGCGTGAAATCGATAGCAAATCTTAGCGCCAGTCCGGCAGCGCTTCCGGTCGTTTCTGAAGATCTAATCGAGCTCCACGCAGCGCGTATCTTACTGCTTTTTCGCCTGTGTGGGACAAACAACAGGATAGATGGATTGACCAAGATGGCAAAGTTAGACTTCTTCGTCCGCTACCCTGAGTTCTTTGATGAGGTCTGCGCATACCTTGGCCATCCGATATCCGGCGCCGAGATAGCGAGAGAATCCGGAATGGTCCGCTTTCACTACGGACCGTGGGACAACCGATACTATCAAGTTCTCGCATACCTCGAAGGTCGTCGGCTTATTAGTGTCTCCAAGAACAAAAATGCCTTTCAGTTCACACTGACAACCAAGGGCAAAGAACTGGCCGAGGAACTCCGCGACGCGACTCCCTTCATTGGTATCGTCAATCATATGAAGTCTGTAAAAAAGATACTTGGAAACAGGACCGGATCAGCTCTAAAGAATCTCGTGTACAAAGTCTTCCAAGAAGAAGTTGCTGAGAAGCCTATAGGCGAGGCCATTCGGTAATGCCCCCCAAGAGCATAGCCATTCTCGAAGTTGAGCGCGAAGGAGGGGATTCGAGCAGGGAGAATGTCGAATTTCGCTTGGGCATGAATGTCCTAGTTGGCCCCCCGAATACCGGCAAGACAAAATGGATGGAGACGATTGACTTTCTTCTGGGCGACGACCCATCCCCCGAGCACCGTGAGACCGATGATATTTTTCTAAAGTTCGATGTAGCTCGCATGAGGGCTCTTATAGCTGGTGAGGAGTTCGGTATCGAGCGAAGGTGGAAGGAGAAGGGGGCAGTGACAAAGGTGTTTCTGGGCAACCGTCCGCTCTCGCTGGATGACTATCGTTCTTTTCTGCTGGAGCGACTGGAGATTCGGCCATTCCACTATCCGCAAGGCAGTCTTTATGGCGATCGCGCATGGCCGCAACTCGGCTGGCGGAGTTTGGTGCGCCACGTCTACCGTCGGCAGAACATGTGGAGCGATCTAGCGGATAAGCAGCCAGCATCCGAACAACACGCGTCGCTTCTCCAATTCCTTGGCGTTGGCAACAGAGTCTTCTCGACGGATTTCGAATCGCTGATTGCGAAGCAGAATCAGCTTGCGACTCTTCAAGCGCAGAGGGACAACTTCATTAGCACGCTTCAGGAAATATCACGCGAGCTAATGCAAGCCGATGAATTGTCGGTCGCCCTAACCCCACAATCGATTGCCGATGCCGATAGAAGGTTTCTGGCGGAAGAACAGAAACTCGCTGGAGAACGCGATGCACTGCTGTCCAATCTCAGGGCTGCCGCATCCACAAAGTCGGCGCCTCTACCAGACGCAGTTGAAGGTCTGACCCAGACATTAGTAAAGCTCCAAAGTGAGATGGAGGACAACGCGAATACTCTGAAAAAGGCCAGGAATCGGCAAGCACATCTTCGAGAGTACCGTGAAATCCTTGGCCACGAGGTGGAGCGGCTTGAACGATCAATCAGCGCAGGAAACGTCTTTGCTGACCTGAAGGTTACACACTGCCCGGCCTGTGACCAAGAAATCTCTGCAGCACATGAGGAACAAGGGCGCTGCTACGTTTGCAAGCAACCGCTAGACGCCCGTGCTACTGCCTCCGGCGTGAATCGCATCGAGTTCGAGCTAGAACAAATCCGGTCAGAAATAACTGAACTGAATGAACTGCTGAATCGCCTTGAGGCCGAGACCGCGGGTCTACAGGAACACCAGACGCTCTTAAGGGAGAAGATTAATGGCACGCAGGAACTCCTAAGACCAGTGCGAACCGCCGCCGCAGCAATTCTCCCACCGGAGTTGGCGATTACTAACATGTCCATAGGACGATTACAGGAAAAGAGAAGACAACTTCAGCGCGTAAAGGCAGCCTTGGATCGACGGGAAATTCTTGCCAAGACGATTCAGGATATTCAGGCTGAAATTGACAAGCTAAGTGGAAGCGTCACGGAAATAGCGAGTACGGTCGACTATGCGACTCTAGGTGATCGGCTCGCAGACGGAATGAACACGTATCTCAACAAACTCAACGAAGCAAATAAGGATGCCTGGCTTGTCGGCGACGTTTCCGTGCAACTACAGGAAAAAACTCTACGCATAAGGGTCGGAAAATCCGACTGGCAGAATAAACTCGGTGGAACGCTAACCCTCTACTTCCTGCTCGCTTATCACTACGCCCTACTAACTTTAATGCGTTTTCCGGAGTCACACTTCCCTGGACTGCTACTGATCGATTTTCCTGCTGAGATTGAGGGCGCAAGCGTGGCAGACAAGGAGAATTTTGTCGTCGAGCCATTCATTGATCTCCTCTCGCAGGAAGGGATGGAAAACTGCCAAATGGTAGCGGCGGCGAGCGGTTTTTTCGGCCTCGAGGGGGCCCATAGAGTGGAACTCAGCAAGGTCTGGAAAGCCTAGTCTAAGACCACTTCTGATTTCGACGCTGCTGCTGGATCCTAGACTGAAACTTGTTAGTACAACGTAGCCTGGTGGGCGGGCCGGGAGTCAAACCCGGATTTGCAGCTTCGGACGCTGCCGTGTTGTTCTGTTACACTACCCACCCATCTGGAACTCGCGCCGGGAATCCAACCCGGATCTCTTCGTTAGGACCGAAGCGTCATCATGCCTTAGACCACGCGAGCCTAACTAATGTGGAGGGGATGCAGAGAATTGAACTCTGATCTCAAG
>DATHPI010000050.1:0-18360 GCA_035484035.1 Chthoniobacterales bacterium | reverse complement strand
ATTCTTCGAACTCCAACCGACATTTTCCCAAACATTGACATTCCGGTGATCTCGGTCGCCTGGACTTATACTGGCTTGAACCCGGAAGATATTGAGGGGCGGTTAACTACGCCGTACGAGAAAGTGCTCACTACGCTCGTTGACAATATCGAGCACATTGAGTCCACGAGCTATAACGGTGCAGCCGTCATTAAAATCTTTCTTCAACCGCATACGAGCGTGGATCGAGCGAACTCTCAGGTGGTCGGCGCCTCTCAATTTGCGCTTCGATTGCTGCCATCGAGTATTCAGCCGCCGGAGATTATCAATTTCAGCGCTTCGAGCGTACCGATTCTTCAACTTGGACTCTCCGGTCAGGGTCTCTCCGAACAACAATTGAATGATCTAGCGCTCAATTTCGTCCGGACGCAAATGATCACGGTTCCGGGAGCGGTAATTCCTCTTCCATACGGTGGGAAGCAGCGTCAGGTGATGATTAATCTGGATCACAACTTGATGCAGGCGAGAAACATTTCGCCAACAGATGTTCTTAACGCAGTGAACGCCCAAAGCCTGGTGCTCCCGTCTGGCACTGTTAAGCTGGGTCAGAGCGAATTGGATATACGCGCCAATACTTATCCTCGGACCGTCGCGGAACTGAACAATCTTCCGATTAAACAGGTGGGTGATACAACCGTCTATCTGCGAGACGTCGCCACGGCTAGCGACGGGTTTGCATTACAGACGAATGTGGTCCGGCAGGATGGCCGGCGTGGTGTGCTGATGAGTATCCTCAAAGCGGGAAACGCATCCACTCTCAGCGTGGTGAGCGGCGTAAAAGCTCTACTCCCGCGCGTGGCTACCATCGTTCCGCCATCGCTGAAAATGACGCCTTTGGCAGATCAAAGCATATTCGTGCAGGGTGCGGTGAGCGGGGTTATCCGCGAGGCGGTGATTGCGGCAGCGTTAACCGGGCTCATGATCCTTTTATTCCTGGGGAGTTGGCGCAGCACCCTGATCATTGCTGTCTCTATCCCGCTATCGATTCTGACTTCAATTATGATCATTAGCTTTCTCGGCGAAACGATCAATATCATGACGCTGGGAGGTTTGGCTCTGGCGGTTGGGATCCTGGTTGATGATGCCACGGTCACGATCGAGAATATCGAGCGGGTATTGAGCCAGGGACGTTCCCTTCACGATGGCATTTTAGAAGGCGCAGCCCAGATTGCCATACCGGCCTTAGTTTCTACTCTCTGTATCTGTATCGTTTTTCTTCCCATGTTTCTCCTGGACGGGGTAGCGCGTTATCTTTTCGTGCCCCTGGCAGAATCCGTAGTCTTTGCCATGCTGGCCTCGTACGTCCTTTCGCGAACGCTAGTTCCCACGTTAGCGATGTATCTATTGAAAGCCAGAAGTCATGAACCGAATCAGAAGAACATCTTTGCCCGTCTGCAACACGGGTTCGAAAAAGGGTTTGAATCACTTCGAAACGCCTATAGTGGATTGCTCACCAGTTTGGTCGCTCATCGCAAGCTATTTATCCCGACGTTTCTTGGGGCCTGTCTCTGCGGGGTTTTCCTGGTGCCATGGCTAGGGCAGGACTTTTTTCCTGACACGGACAGTGGTCAATTCATTCTGCATGTTCGCGCTAGGACCGGGACACGAATTGAAGAGACAGCGCGTTTGTTCGACTTGGTTGAGGACGTTATCCGGCAAAACATTCCAGCGAAAGAAATGGACAACATCCTGGATAACATAGGTTTGCCCTATAGCCCCTACAATACCATGCACTCAACCTCGGGTGTATTAGGCGCAAACGATGGCGACGTATTGGTATCGTTCCGAAACAATCATCGTCCGGTCGCTGATTATGTCCGGGACCTTCGTGCCCTGCTGCCGCAGCGGTTTCCCGGCGTCACCTTCTACTTTTTGCCGGCGGATATTGTGACGCAGATTCTTGATTTTGGTCTTCCGTCTCCGATCGATGTCCAAGTTGAAGGCAATGACGTTGTCGCGAGCCAACAGATCGCCGAGAAGCTAATGGCCCAGATGCGGCAGGTTCCGGGCTTGGTTGATCTGAGGGTACAACAGCCATTGGATTATCCGACGTTGGCTGTCGCGGTTGACCGGGTAAAAGCGCTCCAAGCTGGCTACACTGAACAGAATGTTGCTAACAGCGTTTTGAACGCTCTGAGCGGGAGTTTTCAGATAACTCCGTTATTTTTTATGAACTGGAAAAACGGAGTCAATTATAACTTAGTCGCTCAGACCCCTCAATATCGATTTCAGTCAATAAACGACCTCCTCAACATTCCGCTACCAGCTGCCAGCGGAAGTAACACCGAGATATTGGGAGACGTGGCCTCCGTAAGCCGTGGCCACGAGATAGGATTGATCACGCACTACAACATCCGCCGGGTCATTGATATTTACGGGGCGGTCCAGGACCGAGATTTGGGTGCGGTGAGCCGAGACGTGCAAAAGATCGTCGACAATAGTCGGCAACAACTTCCGCGCGGTACCTTCATAACGATCCGTGGCCAAGTGCGAACCATGGAGAGCTCCCATGCAGGTCTTTTGACAGGGTTGGCCTTAGCCGTGGTCCTGGTTTACATGTTGATCGTCATTAACTTTCAATCCTGGCTGGATCCATTCATAATCATTACCGCATTACCAGCTGCGCTCACTGGTATCGTTCTTTTTCTGTTCTTTACGCATACCACGCTCAGCGTCCCGGCTCTAATGGGAGCGTTGATGTGTATGGGAATCGCGACTGCCAACAGTATCCTAGTGGTTTCTTTTGCTAAAGAGCGTTTACGGGAACACGGAGACTCTGTACGTGCTTGCATCGAATCGGGAACAACCCGGTTCCGTCCGGTCGTCATGACGGCGCTAGCGATGATCATCGGGATGATTCCGATGGCTCTCGGGTTAGGGGACGGCGGTGAACAAAACGCGCCGTTAGGCCGTGCGGTGATCGGCGGTTTGCTCGCTGCGACTGTTGCCACCCTGGTCTTCGTTCCAGCGGTTTTCAGCATGCTGCATCAACGCACCTCGAAAGTAGGAACCATTGAAGCCGAGCAGCAAGTGCCGGTGACCAATAGCTGAAGAAGAAGAGTAGAAAAATGTCAATCGAATCGCCAGAAACGATCCAAGGCCTCCAGGCCGGAGTCGCCATCCAGGTTGGGAAAGTTGGTCCGGGCAATCCATCGCGCACCCGGCGCGCGATTGTGGTCGGCGGCGCGATATTGTTAAGTGCCGGTTTCGCTTTTTTGATTTATTGCGGGATTCAGTCTCGCATTGATGCTGAAAAAGGATTGGAAAAGAGAGTTACTCTATCTTCTGCTGCGGTGGTGAATGTCGTACATCCTATCCGGGGTTCGGATGACCAGGCGATTGAGCTACCTGGCAATACGCAGGCCTTCACCGAGGCTCCGATTTATGCACGGACGAGCGGTTATCTGAAACAATGGTGTTTCGATATCGGCGCCCACGTTAAGCGAGGACAACTTCTGGCTGAGATCGAGACACCCGAGCTGGATGAGCAATTGGAACAAGCGGAGAACCAACTGAAAACAGCGGAGGCGAATCTCCAATTAGCGAGGGTCACTGCGGACCGTTGGGTGTATTTAGAAAAATCGAGTGTCGTCTCGAAACAGGAAAAAGATCAAGCGGTTAGCGATCTGAACGCAAAACGAGCAACCGCGGATTCGGACAGAGCCAACGTCGCTCGGTTACAAAAGCTGCAAGCGTTTGAGCAAGTATACGCGCCATTCGACGGCGTGATTACCGCGCGTAACACGGATCTCGGGGACCTAATTCAGGGAGACAACACGGCTCCAAAGGAATTGTTCCATCTGGCGGCGGTGGGCAAGCTTCGGGTTTATATTTCGGTGCCGGAAGTTTATGCGTCCGCGATCAAGTCGGGTGAAACCGTAACGTTAACCTTGGATGCGTTTCCTGGGGAGAATTTCGCCGGCACGTTAGTGCGTGACTCGAACTCGATCGATTTAACATCCAGGACGTTGAGAGTGGAGGTCGATGTCGATAATCCGACCGGAAGCCTTCTGCCGGGCGCCTATGCATTTGTTCATTGGAAGCTACCCTCGGCGGCCCAGGCAGTCACCATTCCCACGAATACCTTGTTATTTCGAGCAGAAGGCCTGCGTGTAGTTGTTGTGCGAGGCGGGCAGGCGAAGTTAGTGCCAGTGACCATCGGCCACGACTACGGGAGTAGCGTCGAAGTGTTGTCTGGGTTGACATCGGAGGACAATGTAATTCTCGATCCATCCGACTCCATCATGGAGGGTTCGGCAGTGAAGATTGCAGAGGCAGCGAAGCCGTAGGGGGCGAAGTGAGTCTGCGATTCTTCCGCCACTGGTGTCATTCAACAGTACGGAATGGCCTTGGAAAACCGATCCGAGCAAAGGCACGGGTCCCAAGTCCTTCGACCATCTGCATCAATCGGGTCTGCTCTACTTCTCTGCCCAAGTGAGCTTCATTCGTCATCGTGTCAGCGGTTGCGAGAGGGTTTTAGTTAGTTGGGACGGCTTTATTCGCGACGTTGGGGATAACCGCTTCGCGGCATCTTCAAGCGGGGACGGCGCCCTGGGCCAATCAGTTTGATCACCTGTCAAGTAAGCTCCGCTAAAGGTCCGTCGGCAGGCCAATATGCTCCCAGGCCACAAGCTCGTTGGCAGTCGCAGCAAGCTTTTTGCGCACCTTGTCGTTCGCGTACTTGCCGAGAACAAGCCGCAGCGGCGGATTTTCCGAAGCCACCGCCGCGATGATGGCTTAGGCAGCCTTTTCCGGGTCGCCGATCTGCTTGCCGTCCATCGATTGGATCAGACGCTGAAATTTGCCGCTCGTCCGGTCATAAGCCGCAATGTGCATTTCAGCTCGCTTCAGCGAGCGCTTAATGAAGTCGGTTCGGAACGGCCCGGGCTGGACAATTGTGACATGGATGCCGAGCGGCTTCAGCTCGGCGGCAAGAGATTCTGAGAGGCCTTCCAACGCCCATTTTGTGGCGCCGTAAATTGAAAAACCCGGGTAATTCGAGATGGCCGCAGCGGCGGAGATATTCACGATGCGACCGCTTCCCTGCGCGCGCAGGATAGGCAGGGCAACCCGGATCAGTTCCATCGCTCCAAAAAGGTTGGCGTGAAAGTTCTGAACAATTTGTTCGCGGGCGAGTTCCTCGAACGCCCCGATGAGCCCATACCCGGCATTGTTCACCAGCACATCAAGACCTCCGAATTCATGTGCAGCGGTCCGCACCGCACCCTCGACCTGAGCCGAATCTGTAACATCGAGCGCCAAAATCTTGCAAGATCCGAGATGCCGCTCGACGAGCTCGTTCAATGTGGCTGGATTTCTGGCCGTCGCCAGAACCCGGTCACCATGATCCAGCGCCCGGTTTGCCAGCGCGCGGCCCATGCCAGTCGAGCATCCGGTGATTAACCAGACTCGCGGAAGCCGTGAAGGAGTTTCCATTCACAAAATAGTTACGTCCGGAGACGAAAAACGGACGCATCACCATCGACATCCATCTTTTCGATCCAGGCGTCAAGCCAGCGGTCGTAGCCGTTGCTAGGCAAGAACCGCAAAACCTGCCAGGGCTGATGTGAGAATAAACTTCAGGATCTGATTCAGACAGGATTCAAAGACTCCGTGTGGCGTTTCTTTGTCGCTTTTTGTGCTTCGAGTACGCGTTGAAGATGATATTCTCTTGGACCAGAGTCTAAAGGCCAATGGAAGCCCTTCCTCTCGACAACAATCGCAAAAGCAGCTCAGGAGTTGACAGCGAAGAATAAAATTTACAGGAGGCGAGTGGATGAGAGCAGCGTGGTACGAGAAGCAAGGGTCAGCCAAGGACGTCTTGACGCTGGGGGAGATGCCGGACCCGCATCCGGCTGCCGGAGAAGTTCGCATTCGTATTGCTGCGTCCGGCATCAACCCAGGCGATATTAAGAAGCGTCAAGACGCCTTTGGTTACGGTATGGCTTACGCCCGCGTCATTCCGCATAGCGATGGTGCCGGGCAGGTGGATGAGATCGGTGGCGGTGTTCCTACCGAATGGCTCGGGCAGTCGGTTTGGTGCTACGGAGCCCAATCCTATCGCCCGTTTGGTACCGCGGCCGAGTTTACGGTGGTTCCCTTGGATCAAGTGGCACGCCTATCTCCAGGCGTGTCGATGGAGCAGGGCGCCTGTCTTGGAATTCCCGGTATCACTGCACATCGCGCCGTCCATGTTGCTGGCATCGTCAGAGGACGGACCGTGTTGATTCAGGGGGCGGTAGGTGCGGTCGGCCTCTGCGCCGTTCAATTGGCTCGTCGTGCAGGAGCACGCGTGATCGGGATCATTCGGTCCTCTGAGGACGAGGAAACCGCGACGAAAGCGGGCGCTCACGAGGTGGTTCGTAACGATGACATGCTGGCCGCGGGGGTAAGGGCGCTGGCGCCGAAGGGTGTCGACCATATTATCGAAGTGGCGTTCGGAGCCAATATAGAAGTCGATCTCGAACTGCTGAACATGGGTGGGTCGATCGCCACCTATGCCACCGATCGTGAGACACCCCAAATCCCTTTCTGGCCGATGGTGTTCAAGAATACCCGGCTATTCTTCCTGGGAAGTGACGACTTTCCGAGGGACGCAAAAGTGTTAGCAGCCAAAGATCTGAACGCTGCGCTTGAGGACGGCTGGTCGGGCTTCGACGTTGCCGAGCGAATTCCACTTCCAGAGATTGCGCGGGCTCACGAACTTGCAGAACATCCGGTGCGGCGTGGGCGGGTTATTGTAATCCCCTGATCGGACACGCGTGTCTTTTTGTGAAAAATTCATTTAGATTTGCTTCTGCAAATTCTCTGATTGAGCGACCCACGCGTGATTAGGAAAGAGGCGCTTTCCGCCGAATTTGCTGGCACCAAAGGCAACGATCTAAGCCTGGGTTCCGCGGGTCAAACCGGTCGTTGTGCGGGAGCTCAAAGGCCTAACAATTTTCACCTCAAAAATGCGGGCATTTTCGGCGACACGAGCAGCCCGGCTGGATATAATTCGCCGCTGAGGGCCATCGTCTGTTTGCTGAACAGCTGCTTCCAAAGGTCATCAGCGCGCTCGGTGGCTCGCACCCGAGTTGACCGTAAGCACTGTGAAAGCCTTTCTTGAAGAGCTCAGAACTCATCACATTTACCGCATCGCAGCCGGGTACATGGTCTCTTCCTGGCTGATCCTGCAGATCTCGTCGCTTCTATGCTCGGCTCTCGGCCTTCCCAACTGGACTCTTAAGGCGATCTTAGCATTGCTTCTCGTCGGATTTGGTGCGGCCCTGATAATTGGTTGGAGAATCGATTTGCGAGCTGCTCGTCTTGCGGCAGGCGGCTCGCGCCTGCGTTCCAGAAAGGTCCACTTCGTTCTCTGGCCTGCTGCGGCGATCCTCATCGTGGGCGGAACGACTTTGGTGCTTTCCGCCTTTCTGGACGCAAACCAGGCATCCAAACCGCTCAGTTCGAAGGTTCAATCTTCGGCGCCGACTGCGGAATCCGGCACGACCATCCCGGTGCGACAGGCGAGTTGGGCAAGTTTTAACGAAGCAGAGCGTCAGTTCCAGTTGGGAGAGTGGAAGGAAGCCATCGCTTTTCTGGCGCGTGCGATCAAGTTCGACCCGGCAAATCAAGTTGCTTCAGAACGATTCTTCCACGAACTGATCGTTCATCGTGAAAAGGCGCTGCCTCCGCTCATTGCGTCGTTTGACCACCAAGATTCGGTCTACGCATTGGCCTTTAGCCCGGATGGTGCTCGCATCCTGACGGCAAGTTGGGACAAAACAGCAAAGCTCTGGGATGCGATCTCCGGCAAGCTGATGGCCACCTTTGCCCATCAGGGTGCGATTAACACCGCAGCATTCAGTCCGGACGGTGCTCGGATCTTAACAGCGAGCGCGGACAAAACCGCCAAGCTCTGGTATGCGGTTTCGGGCAAGCTTATCGCCTCATTTCCCCATGAGGGCTCTGTAAACGCCGCGTCGTTTAGTCCGGACGGCACCCGGATCATAACAGCGAGCACCGATAAAACAGCCAAGCTTTGGGATGCGGTCTCAGGCAAGGTTATCGCCTCGTTTGGCCATCAGGACGTGGTCAACGACGCAGCATTTAGTCCGGATGGCGGCCGGATCTTGACGGCGAGTGCGGATAAATCCGCCAAGCTCTGGAGCGTGGTTTCGGGCAAGGCGATTGCCTCGTTCGACCACCAGGCTAGTGTGTACCACGGGTCGTTTAGTCCAGACGGTGCCTGGGTTCTGACCGCGAGTTTGGATAGAACCGCCAAGCTCTGGGAGGCGGCCTCTGGCAAGCTTATTACTTCACTTGAGCATCAGAATGCTGTCCGGCGGGCGGTATTTAGTCCAGACGGCGCCTGGATCCTGACCGCCAGCGTGGACAAAACCGCCAAGCTTTGGGAGGCGGCCTCCGGCAAGCTCATCGCCTCCTGTGACCATCAGGATGAGGTAGTAGACGCGGCGTTTAGTCCGGACGGTGCCCGGATCCTGACGGCAAGCTGGGACAAATCCGCCAAGCTCTGGGAGGCGGCCTCCGGCAAACTTATTGTCTCGTTTCCGGATCCAGATGTCCTAAACGCCGCAGTATTTAGTCCGGACGGCGCTCGGATCCTGACGGCCGGTTGGGACAAATCCGCCAAACTCTGGGAGGCGTGCTCAGGCGAGCCCGTCACCTCTTTTGCGCATCAAGATGGACTCTATCACGCGGTGTTCAGTCCAGACGGCGCTCGGATTTTGACCGCGAGCGCGGACAAAACCGCTAAGCTTTGGGATGCGGCTTCGGGCAAGTTAATCGCCTCCTTTGATCATCTGGACGGGGTCATCGACGCAGAGTTTGGCCCCGATGGTGCTCGGATCCTGACCGCCAGCGCGGACAAAACCGCTAAGCTTTGGGATTGGGCCTCGGGCAAACTCATCGCCTCGTTTGCTCACCAGGATGCGGTGAGCGTCGCGGTGTTTAGTCCTGACGGCGCTCGGATCCTGACCGCAAGCAAAGACAGAACCGCCAAGCTTTGGGATGCCGGCTCGGGCAAACTCATCGTCTCCTTTGACCATCAGGATGAGGTCAACGACGCGGCGTTTAGTCCGGACGGTGCTCGGATTCTGACGGCGAGCGCGGACAAAACTGCTAAGCTCTGGGATGCGGCCTCTGGCAACCTTGTCGCAATCTTCAACCACCAGGACACGGTCAACCACGCGGCGTTTAGTCCAGACGGTGCCCGGATTCTGACCGCGAGCGCGGATCGCAGCGCAAAACTTTGGGACTCGGTTTCGGGCAAGCTCGTCGCCTCCTTTGAACATCAGGATGAGGTCAACGACGCGGAGTTTAGTCCGGATGGCGCTCGGATCCTAACAGCGTGTCTGGACAAGACCGCCAAGCTCTGGGATGCGTCTTCGGGCAAGCTAATAGTCTCTTTTGCTCATCAGGGTAGCGTTTACCAAGGGGCCTTTAGCCCGGACGGCGCTCGGATACTTACGGCGAGCGCAGACAACACCTCTAAGCTCTGGGATGCAGCCTCCGGCAAGCTCATCGCCTCCTTTGACCATCAGGGCACCGTTCGATGGTTGGCCTTTAGTCCGGACGGAGCTCGCGTCCTGACCGCGAGCTGGGACAAAACCGCTAAACTTTGGGATGCGGCGACTCCGGTGATCCTAGCCCGTAAAGTGAAAGAAACCGGTGGAGAAACAGCCGGGACAGACTCCTCTGGAGCGATAACCGGTTACGCGGCGTCACAAGTCGAATCCCTCTCAATTGTTGCCAGCGGATTCAAATTTGCAGACGATGGCTCGCTCGTAACGGTCGATGAGCAACTCAGATCGCAGATAACGGCTCAGTTAAAGAGCTTAGTGAGAGACCATGGCCCGAATGCACGTTTTATCCACTGGTTTTGCAGCACTGGCAATGATCGCACGATCTTTCCGGCGAGCGACGTCAAAGTGGTCGAATGGGTGGAGAACGCTCTCCTGACGAACCCAAATGTGAACGAAGAATGGGTGCGAAACGCTTTGATTTTCCTCCCGGATCATCCCTTGCTTCATATCGCGCTCGCCGGGTTTGAGACTGACTCCAAACGAGCTGATTTTCTTCGCTCATTTGGTTTAGCGAGGCTCCCGAAAAAAAGCGCCGTCTGCACACGCGCCGGCGAGATGTTGCTGACACAACAGCGTCCCAAGCTTGCTCTTGCTGCGGTCGACGACGCGCTCCTAGCTGATCCAAAGGACCTTTCCGCTCAGCATCTTCGTGTCAAAGTCCTGGATGCCATGCCAAGATGAACCAGCTGAAACAAAAAAGTTTATGCGGCGATGCTTTGCGTGTAAACTGGAGAGTTGCGGAGAACGCTTGCACATTCGACTCTGCTGCTCCCATGGCGGCATCAAAAAAGAGACCGTAAGATATGAACAGGCTCCTTTGCTTTATAACTACGGCTTGCATTGCAGCCGTGATCATCCTCGCTGGAAATAGTACCGTTGACGCCTCCGACACGCAAGCATTGGACCCGGCCCAAAGTACGTCAGGAAAAGGCCCAGATATCTCGACTCAAGACGATGTTCAAAATGCGGCGAAAAGTGGTGCGACCACCAAAGTAAACGTAGATAGTCAAGGGGTTATAGTGAACGGGTACGACGTAGTCGCCTACTTCAAACAAGGAAAACCGGTCAAAGGGAATCCCGCATTCGAGAGCACATACCAAGGTGCAACATATTTATTTACCTCGTCAGTGGACAAAGCCGACTTTGACAAAGATCCCGCAAAGTATGCGCCGCGCTATGGCGCATTTTGTTCCTACGGTGTAACTATGGGAGTATTGGCCGATCTCGAAGGCCCAGATGCGTTTGCTGTCTATAAGGGCAGGCTTTACCTCTGTGGGAATCAGGGCGCGTTGAAAGAATTCAAGACTAATATTGACAGCAACATCGAAAAGGCAGACTTGAATTGGCGATCGTTAGCTGGGCCTTAGCCTCGATAGGCGTAAGCAACTTCCGGCGGTGCTTCCCGCAGGCGTGAGAGCAAATGCGGCTTGTCTTTCATCAGAAATGTCTCATCGGATATTGACGAGATAATGGGCAACTACGAGCGCGTTGCGACTCCAGGGCTCGCAGAAGAGTTTTACACCAGCCTCGTTATTTCATGACCAAGGCCGCAGACAAGCCAGAATCTTTTTGAATTCGGGAGCGTGATATCCGGAGAGCGAATTCGCGGCGGTTCCTTATCACTTCCTGTTCCGTGTCCTTTGGGCAACTAAACGGTTGACAGAGTTACAGAAGTCGCTAAGAGGAATTCCATGCAACCCCCTGAGAACAAAACAGTTATCACCAGCTTTGTTGAGGAAGTCGTTAATCAAGGTCACCTTGAGCGGGCGGACGATCTGGTGGCTGTTGATTTCGTGGAACTCGACCCCCTTCCTGGCCAGCAACAGGGGCGCGAAGGTCTTAAACAGGTGATTGGCGCGTTTCGCACCGCTTTTCCCGACATCCATTGGGTAATCGAGGAGCTGATAGGAGAAGGGGAAAAGGTATTCAGCCGCTTTACCTGGCATGGCACTCATCGCGGCGAATTCTTCGGCGTTCCTGCCACAGGTAAACAGATAAAAGTGAAGGGTATGGTTGTCGATCGAATCGTCGCCGGCAAGATGGCAGAGAGTCGAATCCTAATGGATGGCCTGAGCATGATGAAACAGCTTGGTGTCATTCCCGAGTGATCGAGCGTTTTCCCCGATGACTTTCAGATCGGAGCTGCACTATCTTAGTAGTCACATTCCGAATTACGGTGACTTCTTCGATCAAGGTATATGGCGACTAACTAACTAAGAGCGAGCTTTACTATACTTCGCTGCAAATCCTCCATTTGCGCCTGTTGGTCGGGCAGCTTCATCGCGTTTTTATCGCATGCCCAATCGCCTTCAATAGATCCTCTTCAGAGAAAGGCTTAACGAGAAACTCGATCGCGCCGGCCTTCATAGCACGAACTGATGTTCGAACGTCTTTGTGCCCTGTAATAAAAACGATAGACGATCGCTTTGAATCGGCGCGAAGGTGATTCCGCGCGGATCGCCCGGAACAGATCCTGATTTTCTTTGGCGCTGACGGTCACGAAACGGCCGTCCGCCAGCACCAGATCGGCGTCCAGTAGGTTGTCAAGCGCGAGACCATATTTCCGCGTCAGATAGCCGGTGCCACCGCCCAGAGTGAGTCCACCTATTCCAGTAGTAGACAGAACTCCGACTGGAACAGCCAGGCCAAAGCTGTGCGCCGCATGGTTTAGATCGCCTTGAGTGCAGCCTCCTTCGGCCCGCACGGTGTTTGTAGCGGGATCGACACGCACCCCTTTCATCGGAGAAAGGTCGATTACAAGCCCGTGATCGCAGACGCCAAATCCGGCACCACTGTGGCCCCCGCCGCGAATAGCGGCCGTAACACCCTCATCGCGCGCGAAGTTCACAGCGGTCCGCACGTCTGCCACATTCGCGCAGCGTACGATCGCATCAGGATGACGATCGATCATTCCATTGTACACTTTGCGCGCAGCTTCATATTCGTTGCTGGCGGGGGTGATCACACTCCCCCGGAGGCTTGCAGCCAACTTGCTGAGTGTTTCTTCTAGCATACGGTTTTCCATTGGATTGGGGCCTTCGATAAATACAAGAATGCTGCATCCAGATTAAATTCCAATGCCATCTCTAAGGGCAAAAAATCTCAAAAAAAGAAAATACGATTTGCCATCAGCAAACTCGGGCGGTTCGGAGATTGGCGTTCCCGGGGAAGCCGGGAACCAATCCCGAAACCCATGAGCCGGTATTGGCCGGTATTCGGGATTACCAATACGTGACCGGGCTTGATGTCCTTATGAATAATTCCATGACAATCTTGGATCAAGCTTTCGGAGCCTGTGTCGCAAGGTAGGCCGCGAGATACCGAGCTAGCGCGCGGCATCCTGGCTGCCGAAATGACCGGCGAAGCTCTCTTCTCCAAGCGTTGATCTTTTACGTCTGCCGCGGCCCGGCCCTGATCCTTTCGGAATTGAGCCACCTGCGTTCAGATGAAACTGAACCAATGAATAATTTGGCGTATCCTTATCCATGGAAGCTGTATCCAACAACCGATCTCATTCCAGCAGTTCGATCAGCCTTTGGAGCTCTCAAAAGCGCTTTGTCAATGTGTTTGGTCGTAAGATGGCCTACCTTGAGCGCGGCGAAGGTCATCCCATCGTGTTCATGCATGGCAATCCGACGTCTTCGTTTCTATGGCGCAATGTGTTGCCACATGTCGAACGCTCCGGTCGCCGTCTGATCGTTCCCGATCTGATCGGCATGGGCGATTCGGACAAGATCCCCATAGGCGCTGAACCCGACCGCTATCGCTTTGTGAGCCAGGCCCGCTATCTGGAAGCATTCCTTAACGAAGTAGTGGCGACGGGTCCAGTGACGTTGGTACTTCACGACTGGGGCGGTGCCTTGGGCTTCGACTGGGCCTATCGCCACAAGGAGCGTGTACGCGCCATTGCCTATATGGAGACGTTCGTCACTCCGCTGACGTTGAGTGATCTCCCCGAGAGTTTTCATCCGACCCTGAAGGCTGTCCGTTCTTCCGAGGGCGAGTCGCTGGTACTTGATGAAAACATGTTCATAGAGCGGATGCTGCCCGGAGTGACACAACGCACGCTCACCGAAGAAGAGATGACCGAATACCGTCGCCCTTTCCTTGAGCCTGGAGACGGTCGCTGGCCTACTCTGCAGTGGCCGCGTGAGGTACCGCTGTCGGGAGATCCGGCCGACGTACATCAGCGCGTTGCCGATTACTCGGCATGGTTGCAAGACGCATCGCTGCCCAAGTTGTTCATTGATGCCGAGCCTGGCGTTTTCATTACAGGTCGAGTCCGAAAACTAGCTTGCAGCTTTCCCAACCAGCAATATGTGCTGGTGAAGGGTTTGCACTTCGTTCAGGAAGACAGCCCAAACGAGATTGGCCAAGCCATCAATAACTGGCTGGAGCAAGGGCAGTCTTGATTGCGGTCCGGCAGTTTCCGGACCCGCGGGCTCAACCATTTCTAACTGAACTTATGGAAGAAACATAAACGCTGCTCCGGCGATCAGTGTCGGTACCAAGGCTCCGAGAAAAAGGTACAGCGGTGAAATCCCGGCTTCTCCGAACCGCGACGCGAGGACGGATTGACCGGCTGGGTTTGGTGAGTTGGCTATTACGGTTAGCCCTCCGCCAGTTACTGCCCCGGCCATGACCACATATTTCAGCGTTTCAGAAAATCCAGGAACAAGGGATGCAAGGTAAGTGATCGCTGCATTGTCGTTGAAGGCAGTGAGAATCGTAGCGGCAAGCATCAATGGCCATTTACTCAAACCGCCGAGAGCAGGCCCTATCCACCATTGCTGGCACCCTCCGTGAATGATTAGCGCTGCAAGAAAGAGGCCGACAAGTAACGGTGGACGCAGGGCAATCGTCTGCTGGTTCAACCGGGTAGCTGAAACGAAGGCGAGAAAGAAAAGAATGCCCAGGATCACGAGAACTGGATAGTGGGCGTTGGCTACTGTCCAGCAGAGAAAGAGGATGTGGATAGCAGTAATTCGCCAGGGAATTGGCCGTCGCCTTTCTTGATCCTGCTTTTCGTCTGGAACATTGGTCGCAAGTCTGGAGAATTCTCTCCGAAAAACGGCCAGGTACAGCAAGTTGGATAAGATGATTCCGATGACAGCTTTCCAGCCGAAATGGGTTAGCATGTACGGCAAGTCCCAGTTCCAGGCGCTTGCGGCGATCACAACCGGAGGAGACCCAAACTGGGTCAATACCCCGCCGACGGAAATATTGACGAAGAGCAAGCCGAGGGTTGCGTATTTCAGCCGCTCGGATGGTTTGAGGCTATAAAAACGGTGACGCAGCAGAAGTGCGCAGATCGTCATCGCGGCCGGCCCCGTGATGAAGGAACCCAGCAATGGACCTAGCGTCAGAATCGCCAACCACCACGAAGCAGGGGTTCCCCTCCCGACGGCCGAAACTTTGCTGATCACGTTTTCCGTAAAACGAATGATCGGCAATGAACTGGCCATGGCCATGATCACGACGACGAAAATCGCATCCGCGACGTTTACGTTTCCGACATAATCAACCATCGTTGCCCAACCATGGAATAGTGTTATTGCAACGAAAAGCGGGACTAACCAGATACCGAAAACCGCTTCGATTTCGCCCATGAAATAAAAGACCTGAGCCCTGAAGAGAAGCTTGTCGTGTTTCTTCCCGAAATCCGGCGGCCCCTCTTTCGCCTCGAGCAAATACTCGATCGCGTTGTAGCTCTGCTGGTAGTTATGCGCAATCTTGCGGAACCGACCGGCCAGAAACGTGTGAACGATCGCTCCAAAAAAAATGATGGTTGAAACAAGGTTGAGCGGTTCCCGCTGAATTCGCTCCCTAAGTTTTCCGATGAGCGACGGAATCTCTTGGTCATGATAGCTATCGACTGGCAACGGAAAATCGACAGCAGGCCTCGGCAACCCTGCAGCCGTAGCCGAGAGAAGAGTCAGATACAACGACAATCCTAGACCGAGAAATTGCAAGGTTCTACGCATGGAACCCAACATTCTATAGGAACAAGCTCACTGGAGCCAGTAGTTGCGGTTACATCCGTCACCGTCGTAACGGTGTCAGGGCAAATTTCGAAGATCGATTGCAAAACCAGCTTTCGGATGACGCCTTATTAGTCCGATGATGTGGAGTGATCACGATTTGAATGGCTCCCTCCAGCGCAGTGACTCGGCTTCGTTGCCGCCGTCGCTGAATCCAATGTGATATTTTGCGTCGTAACTTGGCCAAGATACGCTAAGATCTGAAGATGAGTTTCGACGAAATCGTGGCCGAGCTGCCAAAACTAACGGGTCCGGAACTCCAGCAAATCGCGGAGAAAGCCGAGTTTTTGGCCGGCTTGGATGAAGGGCTCAGACAGATTGCAGAAGGCAAGCTTATCCCTCACGAAGAGGTGAAAAAAGAGTTTAGGTCATGGCTTACCTGATCTTCTGGACGCCCATAGCGGTCCAGGATTTACGCGACATCTGTGACTTCATCTCGCGGGATAATCTCGTCGCCGCGCAGCGCATGGGTGAAGAACTTATCAAAGAATCGGAAGCGATGGCGGCCTTCCCAATGAGCGGTCGTATAGTGCCTGAGAAAAAAGATCCGCTTATCCGCGAACCCTCGTCGGTTCGTACCAGGGTATGGTTGTCGATCGAGTCGTGGCCGGCAAGATGGCAGAGAGTCGAATCCTAATGGATAGCCTCAGCATGACGAAACAGCTCGGTGTCATTCCCAAGTGATCGAGCGTTTGCCCCGATTGACTTCCATCTGAGCTGCACTCTTAACTAATAATAACATTCCGAATTGCGGTAACTTCTTCGATAAAACTGCCGGCGGCGGGCTCGGGCGCTAACCCCAAGGCATTGGGCGTCGCCCGAATCAAAACGTTTGTGCGGTTGCCATAGTGCGTTGGTCGGCGACTTGCCGGGCTTGGCCTAACCGTTGCCGAGAAAAACCTTTAGTTTCTGAAGTGTTTACCTTTTTCTCGTGCTCGGTTGGTCGCCAGTACGCGCTTGGTTGCGCACCTGAAACTTGCGTTCCGATTATGGAACTTGCGAGGTCCAAAGGGGAGTGAGCCGTTTGCTTATGACTTTAGCGTGATTGCAAGAAGGCGGGTGGGGAGGGGTTTTTGCGCAAACTCAAAGATCAATGGAATCAAAGAGTTGAGCGGCCCAGTAATTACGGACAGAAGAAAAACTGGTCAGCGTTGGGAGTCGAGCAGATCCTTGAGCGGGTGAGTGAGCGCTTTGAATCCAATCCTGAGAGGTTCAAGGAACGTAGCAGCCGCAACAATCTGGCACGACGATGCGCGATGACGCTCTGCTGGGATCACGCCGGATTGAGTCACGCCGAAATTGCGGCGTTATTCGGTAGGCCAGCAGCAATTCGGTGGCTCAGACGATTCGGCGAACCAAGACCCAAGACGCTCAAACTCTAGAGGTCTTAAAGCAACAAATAGACGGTTGTGTTGGTGAGGAATGTTAAGCGGGGATGACGCCGATCTGTTTGAGGAGGGTGAACTCGTCGGAGCTGCCCCAGCGTTCGACCATCTTCCCGTCTTTGAACTTTGAGATCTGCACTCCGCGGATCTTTACCTTTTTGCCGGTGGGCGGGATCTTGCCGAGCGGACCGTTGTGGGTGCCGGCGAGGGTGTAGGCGAAGGCAAGGGAGTCTCCGTCCTGGACGACAGTCTCAGCGGCAACGTTGAGGTCGGGAAAGGCGGTGCGCATTCCGGAGAAGAAGAAGCGATACCCATCGGGACCCGGAACCTGACCTTCGGCCGGGTCGTGATCGACGCATTCGGGGGCCACGACCTCATCGAAGAGTTCGAATTTGCCTGTGTTGACGGCTTCGGCGAATTTGCCGAGTGCGGCTTGTGTGGATTCTTTGCTCATGGCGGTTGTCCTTGTGAATTGAGTGTCGCATGGCGGGGTTTGCGCTGCAATCTTCGATGGAAGGAGATTTTGCTCCCCTCGAGTGAGGGACAAAAGAGGGACAGGTCAGATAAGAAAGAAGAGTGAAAGAAGACGAGATTGAAATGGGGCGTCGCGTGCCAAGGCTCCAGAATTTGGGGGCCAAGTGAAAGTTTCCATTCAATGGCCTACGGCCAAGGCGTGTGGCATATCAGGAAGGATCTTAACCGATCGGTCGGACTTGCAGATCGCGGAAGATCCAGAAAGTCTCAGCACCGCCCAGGGCGGTTATGCGCGTGGCAGGGCGGCGACGCTGGTAGCCCAGCTTATGCTTGAGCTTGTAGAAGTGCGATTCCAAAAAGGCCTGACTTCCCAGGATTGTCGGTCTGTGAAATAACGGACGCTCTATGTTGGTCTTGGGATCATCGACGCCGCAATCTTGCGCGCACTCCTAGCTGGTCGAAACGTCTGATCATCCAAACAATACCGGCTGCTCTATCCGCGGACGGCGACCGTCTGAGAGAGTTAGGCCGTTAGAGGCTTTGTGAAGGTGTGACGCGCGGTTTATCATGAGCCGGGATTAGGGTCGGTCGGAATGGATCGCCAAGATGATGCCCGAGGCCGGCGGATTCCACTGATAGCCGAATGCGAAGGTCAATGGCAGAGGAGCATTCGCCACGTACCATTGTCGTAAGGATGGCTGATAATATTGCTTAAAAAGATCGACCGGTTTCGTGTAAGTGCCGAACACTCGAACGGTCCAATCTTTTTGAGAAAAGTAATCGAATGGAATCCCTGAATCATCTTCCAGAATGACCGAACTAGTTTTCAGAATC
>DATHPI010000049.1:0-26534 GCA_035484035.1 Chthoniobacterales bacterium | reverse complement strand
GAGCGATATCCTCGGGCTCTCCCAGGCGGGAAACTTTTGACTCGCTGATCATCACCCGCTCAGCTTCCGTGATTGTGACACCCAACTCTGCAGCCGAAGATTCGATGCGTTTTCTCAATCGATCAGTCCGCACGAAGCCGGGGTTTATGGCATTGACCTGGACTCCGTCTGCGACGCCGAGTTCCGCGATGGCTTTGGTAAAGGACAATAGTGCCGCGTTGACGGAGCCCCCAATCGCGAACTCTGCTCCTGGGGTACGCCCGCCGACCCCGGCAATGTTGACGACCGAGCCGGATCGAGCTTTTAGATGTGGCCAGGCGGCTCGAACCAGGCGAACGGTGCCGAAGAATTTGAGCGCGAAACTATCCTGCCAATCTTCTTCATTAAGGGCTAAAAACGGTCCACGCCGGGTGGCTCCTGCGTTATTCACCACGATATCGATCCCCCCGAATTGCGCGACTGCAGCGTCAACCAGGCGTTGGGGCGTTTCGATCTCCCGTAGATCACAGGGGTGTGCCATGCCTTGGTGGCCGAATTCCCGAATATCGGCGAGCACCTCGCCTAATTTCTGGCCGTCTCTCGCAGCAAGAATCAGCTTTGCTCCGTTTTGGGCGAGAGTCGTCGCGACGGCGCGTCCAATTCCTCGGCTTGCCCCTGTCACGATCGCGACTTTATTAGTGAAACGATCTGATTTCATATTTTCTTTTGAGACGCGTGAGCCGATTCAAACAGCACCGAAAATGCCTGTCGACGCTTCAAACGAAAAGTGATATTTCGTTTTACGGCGGTTAATGAGACGCCGGCTATCAGTGGGCGCTTGGTCATTGCGAAAGAAAGGTAATTGATTATGTCGACCGCAACTTTGAGTGAACAACTTTGGGTAACCGTTCTCGAATCTGCAGACCCTCTCAAGATAGATCCATCCTGTCAGCTGTTTCTGCAGGCCTGGATTTCTAATGGGGTAGGGCGGATGCGCGACGAACACCGCATTGCAGAGGTGGACCTCGCCACCGCGAAAGCCAACCTGAAGACTTTTGTCGATCTGATGAAGGCCGAGACCCTGGCCCATGGAACGGATCGGATCGACAATAAAAGCTTTCATGGTGCCCAGCACAGCCTTGAACGGCGCTCGTTTCTGACGGTTTATTCCCTCTGGCCTTTCTGGCCGCATGCCCTGTCTGAATAGAATTTAGGTAGCCGGTTTCCATCACTGGAAAAAGAAAGCATCGCATCGAGGTCACGAAGGGTTAAAAGATAGGGCGCTAAATGGCCGTCATCAACGTCAGGTGCGTTTCAGGCATCGGCGAGGCGCACCTAACAACTAGTTTTTTTCCACAGATTGACGGTTAAAAGATCCTCAGTGACCTCCGTGCGATGCTTTTTTTAACTAACGCACCGGCGTGGTCTCTTCAAGGATTCCTGCTCCACTCTGCTTAGACCACTTCACGCCTGTGACCTTGATCGTCGTACGCGTAAACTTTGCCACTCTCTTCGTCCTTGGTCTGCTTGTGAGACCCATCACAAAACGGTTGGTTTCTCGATAGACCGCACATGCAGATCCAGACGGATTTATCCTGTGGCTTAACTTCGAGAGGTCCCAGATCGGCTTTTAGGATTTGGCGCATCCTTGATGATAAAATCGAAGCCGAGGACCATGTCCAGCCGCAAAATCCTCAAGAATCGCCTGGCCTCTTTCGAGGTCCGATCAAGGTTGAATTTTGCCGATCAGCGCTAGCATTTCAGCCAGACAGATACCGGCCACGATCGTAGCCCGCTCGAGAGCGTCCTCTGATTCGGCGGTTTTGCCGTTCTGGATTCCAACGATCGCGATATTCAAGTGCCGAACGAGCGCGTGAAACCACTGTAGAGTCAGGTTAAAACGCTCACTCGGCTCAGGTTTTTCGCGGCGCCCTTCTCGCTCATCGAGTTCGGCCAGATACGCACCGTTCACCGAGACTAGACAGCATCGGCAAAATACTAGCAAAAAGTCCTGGGCCTCCACGGTTGGCAGCGACTTGGCATTGGATAGCCCCAGAATCACCCTTAAAATCGGTCTGTTGTAATAAGCGAAATGGATCTCCACCGCAGCTTTGCACCCCTTAGTTTCAAGTGTCCTGCGTTCCGACGGGTCGGATTGAAGCGATTTCAATGAGGGATGCAAAACCAATTTCAGGTGATCCTCCGAGGCATCAGAGTCTTCGCGCTGAAAAATTTCCACGGGAGGAGACGGTTCCCGTTCCCGAACGACTTGACCGCTCTCGAGGGTGAACCGGGTTCGATGGCTTGTTTGACGGGCAGGCTCCCATAGGTAACCAAGCAGATGCGAAACCGGAAAAAGTTTTGCCAGCGCGAGGATAAACGCTTCCGCGCAGCTCTCAACGGTGAACGCCGGCATTGCACGCTTTAGAAAAAGGTTCATCGCTTGCGGCAATTGGCGGATTTCGGGCTTTAAGTCGCTTTTCGGGTCATCGCTCATCTGGAGTGGATGGCATATGTTAGAAGGATTTGCACAAATTGCCAGACGAAGGACGAGCGACTATAAGGACGAGCAGGATTGAGACATGACGTTAGACAGATACAATCCCTTGGATTTAGCGAACGGTACACTAACCTGACCGATGGAAACAAACGTCGAGGGAATTGGCGGATCCGGGGCGAGGAAGGCGGGAGTTCGAGGGGCGGATTTTCTTTTGGATGTGCTGCGCTCCGAAGGGACACGCTACATTTTTGGTAATCCTGGAACCACTGAGTTGCCATTGATCGACGCATTGGTGACCGTGCCGGACATCCGGTATGTCTGGGGACTGCAGGAAGCGACTGCGGTTTCCATGGCGGACGGGTACGCGCAAGCATCCGGTAAGCCCGCTTTTGTCAATCTGCATACGGCCGGCGGTCTAGGGCACGGTATGGGGGCGATTATGAATGCGAAGATCGCCAGAGTGCCGATGGTCATTACCGCTGGGCAACAGGATCTCCGTCATTTTCTAGCCGACCCCTTGCTGGCCGCCGATCTCGTGGGAATGGCCGCCCCGGTTGCCAAATGGTGTTTTGAACCGAATTCGCTCGATGATTTGCCGTTAATTCTCCGCCGTGCATTCTACAATTCGATGTCTCCCCCGCATGGGCCGGTCTTCCTTTCTCTTCCGATGAATATCCTCGACGAAATAGGTTCTCCGCCCATGCTTCCTGCCAGCCGGATTGAACGGGCTAGCGTCGGAGCCGGGGTTTCAGACCTAGCCGCTGAGCTCTTACAGTTCACGCCCGGTCGGACCGTGATTGTGGCCGGAAACGATATCGCCGAGTTCGGTATTGACCAATCTATCGCGAGAGTGGCGCGGTTGTTAGGCGCGCCAGTCTACGGATCCTCCTGGCCGTCCGCTAACAACTTTGCTTCCATTGATATATTCTGGCGTGGTTCATTGCCAACGACCGCCCGAGGAATTTCCGAGATTCTAGGTCGATACGATTGCATGCTTGGCCTGGGCGGAAAGACGTTGCTGGCGATCGTTTACACGGACAGGGATCCGATCCCGGAAAATATCACGTTCTATCACATCTCCGAAGATGGTAACGATCTCTGCCACAATGACGCACCCCGGCTAGGCATCGTCGGGAACGTCAAAGCGACCTTGGAAGTTTTGGCGGAGGAACTAGAGCGCAAGATTTCACCGCACGTCGTCGAGAGGAATGTCACGATCGCCCGGGAAGCGAAGGAAACCCAGCAGAGCGGGCTGAGAGAGCAAGCAGAGCGTGCCGCCGCAGATCCAGATATTCGACCGATCGTTGCGGTGCAGGAGATCATGCGACCGTTGGCGGACGGAACGTTGCTCGTCGATGAGGCGCCCTGCGCGAACGCCTTTACCCAGCCGATGCATCGAACGACCGCCGCGAGGCAATATTTTCACAATCGCGGCGGAGCTCTGGGCTGGGGCATGCCGGCCTCGGTCGGTGTCTCGCTGGCGCATGACAAAGCACCTGTCCTATGCGTCGTGGGAGACGGTTCAGCGCTCTACTCGCCTCAAGCGCTCTGGAGCGCCGTCCATGAGGAGACGCCGGTTGTCTTTGTCATCCTGAACAACGCCGAATACGGGATTCTAAAGGAATTCATGTTGAATCAACCACAATACAACGCTCAAAAACATGGCTTCTTGGCAATGGATATCCGTGATCCGCAGGTCAACTTCCAATTTTTGGCCGGATCGATGGGAGTCACTGCGCAGAAGGTGACATCGAAAGCCGAGATCAGCGGGATGGTCGAAGCGGCCATGGCTTCGGGAAAATCGCAGTTAATCGAAATTCCTGTCACGAACACGCGATCCAGAAGCGGATAGACCGGAAGAGCAAATGGAGGAATGGATCAGACGCCAGATCATTGAACGCCAGCCGCCCAACCGCCCCTGGCCTGTGATGTTCCAGCGTTGGATGCACTTGCTTTTTCTTCATTGGCCGATTCCACCTCATCTTGTCCAGATGACCTTACCGGAAGGTTTGCTGGTGGACACCTTTGATGGCCATGCCTGGCTGGGGATCGTACCGTTTTTTATGCGGGGCGTGCGGCCCGCCGGCTTTATTTCGGTTCCCGGCATTTCGAACTTTCTGGAGTTGAATCTCCGAACGTATGTTCGTGACGTGTGGGGCCGGCCTGGTATCTGGTTTTATTCGCTGGACGCAAACCAGATGTTGGCTGTCTGGTTGGCCAGAGCCGCTTTCGCACTCCCTTACGAGTTTGCCGATATGAGGGCCACGGTGTCTGACGGTGAAATCGACTATCGGTCGTATCGCTTAGGATCCGAGAGCTCGCTTCATTATCGTTATCGCCCGGCCGAGAAACTCGGAGAAGCTAGACTTGGCTCTCTCAGTTTTTTTCTGATCGAGCGCTATCGCCTGTTCGCTCGGCGAGGAAACAAATTATTCACTGGCCAAGTGCATCATTCGCCCTATCAATTGCACAAGGTAGCCGTCGTCGAGGCAAATCCGGGATTGTTTGCGATGAACGGGTTTGAAACTCCGGCAGAGCGTCCGGCTCACATGGTTTATTCGGATCGGGTCGATGTCTCCATTTATCCGCCTGCATTATGCAAGGTGTAAAAATGTTCAAAAATAGTTATTCACAAGCCTCGGCACTGTAGTTCAAAGATTTTATTAAATCTCGGGAACGATACAAAATCTAATAATTGCAAAACTTTCGCGCTTCTAGAGAGGTTTTGAGCAGTTAAAATCTCAGCCATTCAGACCGAACTGCAAGGTTATTCACATGCTGTGCACATCCATCTAGATTCCAGAAGAAAGGTTCGCCGCCAGGATCTTTTTCACTGCGGACAACAAGTCGTTAGCCCGAAAGGGTTTTAGCAGTGTGGTGACAGCCTCGAGCCAGGGATGTGAGACGAACTCCTCCTGTGGCAACATGGCCGTCGCCATGATAACCGGCAGCTTCATTCCTGCCGCATGCAGCTTCTTGACCATCTCAACACCTGTCATCTTCGGCATGAAGTTGTCGGTGATGACTAGGTCATAAGAGTTGCCCTGCAGCGCCTTCCAGCCGTCCGCGCCGTCCGCGGCGGCATCTACCTGGTAGCCAGAGCGGATCAGCATTTCCGTACTGAGTCGGCGAATGGAAATATCGTCATCCACCACCAGGATGCGCTGGACGGATTGCGTGGGCGCCGGAGCTTCGTGCCCAACCCGGATGGGCTCCGTACGCGGCAAGGACGGAATTGTCCGAACGCTGGTAGTGGTGGTGAGGTCAAAGGTTTGCTCAACTCGGGGCAAATAGATCTTGACGGTAGTGCCTTTGCCGACCTCGCTTTCGACGTCGATGTGGCCGCCGGCTTCCTGGACAATTGTCTGGCAGCATGCCAAGCCTAAACCGGTACCAGACGGCTTGGTGGTGAAGAAAGCCTCGAACAAACGAGCTTTCACTTCATCGGTCATCCCGGTTCCTGTGTCGGCGACACTGAGCATCGCATAGCGGCCTGACGTAGTGCCCGGGTGTGCGGCTGCGTATTCTTGGTCGAGGGTAAGTTCTTTTGTTTCGATGGCCAACCGGCCGCCATCAGGCATGGCATCCCGGGCATTGAAGACCAAGTTCAACAACACCTGGATGAGGTAGCCGGAATCGACCTTGACCCGTCCCGTTTGTCTACCCGCAACAATCGTAATGGATATTTTCTCATCGATGACCCTCCGGATTATTTTGTTCAGCTCTTGGATGGCGTCGTTAGGGTCGATGATGCTAGGTTGCACCAATTGCTTACGGCTGAAGACGAGTAGTTGCCGTGTTAACCCGGCCGCGCGATTCGAGGCTTGCCGGATCTCCTCAGTGTATTTTCGCAGCGGACTTTCCTGTCCCAGCGCGGCCGTGATCAGATCATTGTAACCCACGATCACCGCGAGGATATTGCTAAACTCGTGTGCCATGCCGCTCGAAAGCCGGCCAATTGCTTCTATCTTTTGGGCTTCGATAAGGTGCGTCTCCAACCTCCGGCATTTGGCGGCGGCTTCCACTTCCTGCAAGGCACGGCCTACCGCCGGGACCAGACGTGAGAGATGTTCCTTCAGCACATAATCTGTCGCGCCACTTTTGAAAGAATCGATCGCTCCTTCTTCGCCTGGCGTCCCGGACACGATAATCAGAGGGATAGCCGCCCATCTGGTGCGCACAAGAGCCGCTGCCGATAACCCATCAAATGCCGCTAGCGAGAAATCCGAGAGAATCAGGTCGATACCCCCCCGCTCTAGCGCTGAAATTAGATCGTCGCGCGTTTGCACGCGGGTTGTTGTACAGGCGATGCCCCCGGCTTCAAGGGTGGATTGAACGAGTTTGGCGTCCTTGGGATTGTCCTCTAAATGGAGGATGTGGAGCGGAATTTTCATTTTTGATAGTCCGGCCTCCCTCTGCAGGCGTTGCCCGCAAACTTGATCTTTACCCGGCGATTCCTCTCCAGCGGTCTTAAGTTCAGTCCCTCCATTGCGTGAGTTTTCACCTAATAAGGGGCTTTCCATGTTTACTATTCCGGCATTCACTATAATTGCTGTGTTTTCTTCTGAGAAATGAGAAGTCAAAAGACTTATGGGATTTGGTGTCTCTTACGGCCAGGCTCGACTCGTCGCCCTCTGCCGTTTCGCATATTACCTTGATCTAATCGGCGTAGCGCACCACGCCTGTTCGATCTGAAGCGTAAGTTTCGGTCTTTATTTTTGGAAACCCACGAGCGAAAGAAGTTCTAGATTCTATGGAATACACGGTTGATACAATATTCACTCAGCCTCCGCTGTAAAATAAAATTTGAGCGAAAGATGCTTAAAAGTATTCCCGGGATCGATTGGGATCGATTGAGAGAGAGGTCGAAGCTCCCGACTGAGCTGGGGCTTCCAGGATCGTCGTGCCTTGTGACGTCATCCCCGGGCATCGGAAAAGGCTAGACGAGCACGAGGACGATGGAAGACCTCAAGACCTCACTACTCGCCAATATCACCCTCTCCTGGGATCCTTGGCCGGTTATCGGTCGACTCTTCGGGAGGCAGCCGGAAGCCGGCGCATGAACAAAGCAAGAGTGACGAGACAAAGACAACTAGAAAAATCGCTGCCGCACGTACTGTCGTCGCCCTCATGCAATAGAATTCGTCCCGAAAGTATCTTTGGATGCGCGGGTCGGAAAGGGGAGGTCAGCCGTAACGAATTGATTTAAGGGGTGACACCGCAGGCGAGTGCGATGCGGGAAGGTAGGGTGAGGCTCCGGCCGAACCGGGGCTTTTGCGATGCGAACCTCCCTGGGTCGATTGGTCGACCAATTTCTATAGGGGGTAACGTCACACGCGAGGCAACCCGGAAAACCCGGCTCAGACGGAGCTTCGCCCTCCTACCTTTCGCCGGGGCTACCGCGTCGATCTTGCTAATTCTGCTCAGGCTGCTGACCCGCAGGTTTCCTATCGTCCTTGAAGGGTTGGGTCCGGTCGGAGTTATACAAATTGGTGCCCTCGTTCATAATCAATGGGGTGGGGGTGGGCCGAGCGCTTGAGGCGGGCAGGGTAGCGGGCCTGCTAGGGCTTCGCGAAGCGCCGCTATTTCCTCGTAGAGAGCCAGAGCGAGGTTTCGCAGGGTGGACAGGCAGCGTGGCGACGGACCAGCTAGTTACATGGCGGTTAGTAGCAGGGTACCATTTCCATTTTCCATCGACCTGATGCCAGATACGCTTGTCGTGATCGTCATCTAAACGAGTATTGTTAACGCGTTGCCTATTATGTTGTTGAGAAGAGGGTGGCAAAGTTTTCGTAGCCAGTGGCGTTGAATCAGGTGCTGGTGTTGATAGAGGTGTTGGTGTTGGTAGAGGTGATGGAGTTGATAATGGTGCAGGCGTTGATCGTGGCGCCGGCGTTGCGGTTGGTAGTGGCTTTGGTAAATTGGTGATATTGTTTGCCAAGGTCCAAAAGGTTGTTGACCCGTTCAAAAATCGGAACTCAGTTGGACTGTCGGGGGTTGACGCATTGGTTAATACCACAATATCCAGGTCTTCTTGTGTTCGATCGCTTACATGTCCATTCTCAATTAATTTAGCAATGCCTTCATTATCATGCTGTAATGATAAACTTATCACTTCGTTAAAAGTTTCTTCTGAATCAAAGTACACGGATCCAACTATCAATGTATCTGCGAAAGCGGGTGCTGATGTAATCAACAAGGCAAGAAACAGGGTTCTAGTGAGTGCGAACGCCGCTGCTGCTGGTAGCGACTTCACTTGAGTGAACCTCGCGAAGGCCGCATCAACTATGCGATTTTTTTGCAAGATCAAAAGGTAATCGAAATCTGCGAATGTTAAAGACAGAAGTGGGACGCTCCTTGGAGGCGCTATGGTAACCATATTTATTAACAATGGCTGGCTTCTAGGAGTAATGCGTATCCCTAATTTGGAAACGCAAAAGCGGATCGGCTGTGATGCGACCTGAGCATCGTATCGTCACCGGACAAACAGTTATGATGTCCTCAGTGAACGTATTGCGAAATTTTCGTCCGGAGAGGCTTCCGCAATCGGGCGATGTGTCAGATCGGGCAACTCCAAATGCGATTCGAGTATTTCGACGTCTTTTCGGGTCTCCCGAGGGAGTAACTTTCTTTGAGGGGTGGCCGACGGGATTTGAACCCGCAACAGCCGGAACCACAATCCGGGGCTCTACCGTTGAGCTACGACCACCATGCAAACGGGGAAAAGGAAAGTAGCGCAAGTTCAGGTTCAGCCAAGCATATTTTCAGAGGGGGTGCAGAGCTGGCGGTTCGACGTTTTCGACCTGGCTTCCGTCCAGTCGGAATTCATTGCAACTCGCGTCCCGATCAACTATCGTCGATGGTTGATCTTTAACAGAGAGCAAATTTTAGAATCGCCGTCTCTTGCCGGCCTGGTGGAAGCGCAATGTGGCCGGGCCAGGTAAATCATTGGGCGGCGCCTTCTTGCTACTGATCGGCGTCCTGGTCGTCCTTCCGTTTTCAGGCCAGCGAGCGGCTGGGCAGTTTTTGTCCCATGATCATCCGGTTTCAACCCGTGAAATCAAGATCGGAATGTCGAATGCGGAATCAGGCCGGATCGGTTTGCTGGGAGTTGAAATACGGCAAGGATGCGAGGCTTACCTCTCCAGAATCAATAAGCGTGGCGGAGTGAGCGGTCGACGATTGGTTTTAATCAAGTACGACGATCGATACGAACCGGTGGATACCGTGAGCAACGTGGAGCGCCTGGTCGATCAGGACAAGGTCTTCACACTGTTGGATTTTCTCGGAACACCCACTTGCCGGGCGATCCTTCCGATGATAAACGAGGCCAATATTGTCCTGGTCGGCCCGATTTCCGGCGCAGCGATCTTCCGACAACCGATGCAGCGCTTGATTTTCAATACGCGCGCCAGTTACGGCGAAGAGGCGGAGACCCTGGTCAGTCACCTGGTGACAGACCTGGGATGCAAAAGGGTTGCTCTCTTTCGCCAGGATGACAGTTTTGGTGATGCGGGCCGGACTGCTGTGATGGAAGCATTGCGGCGCCGGGGTTTGCTGTTGGTGGGCGAAGGCGAATACGTTCGGAATTCGGTCAAAGCGTCCGATGCGCTTTATCATATCGCAAAATCCAAACCTGACGCGGTGATCTTGTTTGGGACCTACAAGCCGTGCGCAGATTTAATTATTGAGGCCAAAAAATCGGGGTTGCAGAACACAATCTTCTGCAATGTTTCGGTCGTCGGAACGGAACCGCTGATCAAATATCTTGGAGAGTACGGGGACGGAGTCATCATTTCTCAGGTGGTGCCTTCCCCGTACGACGATACCTTGCCTCTGGTTCACGATTACCAGACGGACATGCGTGATGTTGGACTGACGAATTTTACCTATCTGGGCCTGGAGGGCTACGTCAACGCCGTCGTCTTGGTCGAGGGGCTGCGACGGGCCGGTCACGATCCGACTGAGGATTCGTTAATTGATGCGCTGGAACATCTCAAAATCGACTTCCGCTCATTCGCGATTCAATTTTCTACGGACAGCCGACAGGGAACTCATCAGGTCTTTCTGACGAAGGTTGACCATGGCCGCGCGATTCCGATCCAGAAACTGAATCCGGCTGACTACGCAAGATGAGCGCGCGGCGGCCAATCCAAACTGAGGCTCCGGTGAAAGAGAGCGACGAATCGCTGGCTTCGCGTGGACTTACCATCCGGTCGAAGCTGCTGCTTTTTACGACCGGGATCGGCTTTCTGATCCTGGCGGCACTCGCGATCACGGCGTTTTTCTTATCAGCGATCGCGCTGCGAAAAGCGCGATTGGACGGATTCCAATCCCTCAGAACCTCTTTGTCTCAGGCGATCAACACGTTGTTTGCCGACCAACGGCGCGATATCACGGCGCAAGCTGAATTGCAGACAGTTCGCTACGCGGTCACCGAATTGTCTTCGGGGTACGATCATTTAATTGAGGACCTTGATGCGGCGGGCTTCAAAGTGGATCCCGCATTCCTTGGCCAAATCCGCCAAAGTCTCCGTGAAGCGTACGAACGGGGGCCGATGCTCGATTTGCGTAATCTCGGTGAACCTGTCGGAGACTTTGAACAATTCAGTGATCTCAGCCCGGCTGGTTCGATTTTGCAATACGTTTACATCTTGAAGAATCCGGCCAATCCGGGATTCAAGTTCCAAAAAAATTCGGTGTTGGAAATTTCGAAGAACGAGAATCTGCCGCAGGATTTTCGAAATGCCTTTTGCAAGACGATGTTCGCTCGGGCGATGGACCGGTATCACGGATTGTTCGAGACGGTGGTGCGACGCAATAGCTATTTCGATTTGATGCTCATCGATGATCTTGGCAATGTCGTTTACACCTTTGATAAGAGCTGGGATTTCGGGACGAACGTTTTCACCGGCTGGCGCGCACATTCAGAGTTAAAGAAGGTGTTTATGGGCGCCTGGTACGGGTCGAGTCCTTCCGGTGACCGATCTTCCGGTGAGGACGTGGTGATCACTGATCTGGAGCGTTATCCGGGTGCGTACGGAGCGCCGATGCTGTTCTTGAGCTCCCCGATTAACAATCGGCTTGGGGGCCGATTGGGAGTGGTGGTGCACAAGATTGCCAGCAGCACGTTCACAGATCTGGTGACCTTTCAGGGTCGCTGGTCGGCGGTCGGACTGGGCGAAACCGGGGAGGCTTACATCGTTGGACCGGACCTGAAGATGCGGACGGAATCCCGTTTCGTGCAGGAAATGCCGGCTAAGATGAAGTCGTTGTCCTTCGAACCGGACGGTTCACCCGGACCTTTGACCACGGTGCTGGGAGGTCCATTGCATAACAAGGCTGTAGAAAACATCTATTCGGACCAGGTTTTATCGAACGAAGGCGAAGTCACCTTCTTTGACGACATCGGAAGGGAATCGCTTGGAGTCTACGAGCAGCTTGGGACTGCGGGCCTCGACTGGGGGTTAGTGATCACGCTGAGCACTGATGAAGCGTTTGCGCCGGCGGTTCACCTGACCCGTTTGATCGCGTTTGGCGGGTTTATCATCTTGATCGTTGCGATTCTGGCGGCCTTGGCCTTTGGGCATTTGCTCTCCAGGCCGATCGTTCAGTTGGTCAATACGGCGGAAAGGATCGGATCCGGGGATCTTTCAGCTCGGGCACCGATTTCCAGTAAAGATGAAATCGGATTTCTGGCGGAACGGTTTAACTACATGATCGATCAGGTCGAAGAGCGGAATCGCCACGTTCATAAGATTCTCGAGACGGTCAATGAGGGGCTGTTTTTGATGGGTCCCGATTTCATCATTCAACCTGGTTACTCCAAGGTGACCGAAGAGATTGTTCAACGCAAAATTGTCGGAATCTCATTCCTTGAGCTCCTGCGGCCGGCTTCGGAATCGGGGTTGCAGCCGATCGTCGGCGATGAAACTTTACTAGCGGCCCAGCATTACCTGGAGCTGCTCCTGAATCCTCGCATCAAGGAGAAACTGATTCAGCAAACCAACCCGCTTGGTGCCATCGAATACAAGGAGCTTCGACCCAAGGGGGCTCCGCACAGCAAATTTTTGGAATTCCGATTTAACCGGGTGGTGGAAGGGGGAAAGACGACCCAGATCATGGTGACGGTTCTCGATTCGACCTCTCGCATCGCTTTGACTAGGCAAATTACCGAGAATGAGACCAAGGCTAAATCTCAGATTGAGATGTTGTTCGGGATCATGCACCTGGATCCGCCGATCCTGGCGGAATTTCTGAATCACGCCAAGTCCGAGGTCACCGCGATGCTCAATCTTTTGGAGGCGGAGCAATTTGGGAGTCACGCGGGCGAGTCTGGTACGGAACGTTCCGATCGCTACTTGCGATTGTTGCAAAAAATTTCACGATCGATTCACCTGATCAAAGGAAACGCGGCGATGCTGAGGCTGTCCTATTTTGAAGATCTGGCCAACCGGCTGGAGGAAAAGATTGCGACGGTGCGTGGTGGTTCGGCACTGAGTGGAGAACAGTTCTTGCCGATCACAAGCGGATTGGCCTCGCTCCTGGACCAGATTGGCATGACTCACGCTTTGATCAGCCGGCTGCTTTCCATGCAGAAAGTCTTCGGAAAAGGATCCGGAGAAAGCGGCCAGACCGATTTCGGGCCATTGGTCGAGCTCGCGGAAGAGATTGCGCAAAGAAATGGAAAACAAGTTCGAGCGGATCTTCAGATCAAGGATGGACTGTCCCGTTTGCCCAATAATCTGCGCGAGCCGGTGCAGATGATCTTGACCCAGCTAGTCAGAAACGCGGTCCTGCATGGAATTGAATCCCCTTCTGAACGGTTGGCGGAAAGGAAACACCCGGTCGGCGAAGTTCAGATTTACGCCTACCGGCTGAGCGAGAACGAGAAAAAGATCATTTTGGCCGTGCGTGATGACGGGCGCGGGATTAACTATCAATTGCTGCGACGTCGTGCAGTGCAACTGGGTTACGCCAGCGCAAATAGTATCGAGGCATGGACACAACAGCAGCTCAACAGTCTTTTGTTTGAAACCGGCTTCACGACCATGGATCGACCGACGATGGATGGAGGTCGCGGCGTAGGGCTGGATGCCGTGAAAGATTTGACCGCAAAATTGGGGGGTCTGCTGAATGTTTCCTCTAAACAAGGTCAATTTTGTGAGTTCCGATTGGAAATTCCGGAGGCATGAAACTTCTTATCGTTGATGACTCGAGCGTAGTTCGAAGAGCGATTGAACGAGATCTGGAATCTGGGGAGATTACGGAGGTAGATCAAGCGGCAACAGGGGAAGACGCGGTGAGATTGTACGGGGCTAAAATGCACGACGTGGTCACTCTGGATATTACGATGCCGGGTATGGACGGCCTGACGTGTCTGGACAAAATCATTGCAATCAATCCGGTGGCGCGAGTGTTGATTATTTCGGCTTTGCGCGACAAAGCGACGGCGATCGACGCGATCAAACGGGGAGCCAGCGGCTTTCTTTGTAAACCGATCAACCCATCGGAATTGAAGGAAGCGTTTCAGTTGCTCATCGAGGACTGAGCCGCATGAACGACCAAGATATCCAGGTATTTATCACCGGCGTCCGGCGGTATTTTGAGTCTCTCAGAGCGGATATCAGGGTCGTTATTGAGCCCCCTTTCATTAAGGATGAAGAGAAACCATTTCTGGAATACACCGGGATTATTGGTATTTCCGGCAAAACGCACGGTGCGGTCTGCTTTACCGCGAATGGTGTGATGCTGGAAAATATTCTGCGATTCCTCAATGAAGCTCCCATCAATGCCGACTTAATTTGCGATCTCGTCGGAGAAATCGCCAATACATTGAGCGGAAACGCCCGCGAAGAGTTCGGTCGAGATTTCTTAATCTCGGTCCCGATAGTCTCGAGGGGGGGCAAAGTTCGTTTTCAATTTCCCCAGGAATGCCGCAACTACGTAATTCCAATCATCTGGCAAACCGAAAAGGCTTATTTGCTGGTTTGTCTGACCTGAAAAATTGCGGAAAAAGAGAAACATTTGAACAGCGGAGAATCTGGAATGTCTATGTTCTCTGGTTAAGGCGATTCGGGTTTGCGCACGAATCTCTCGACTTCTACTCCTTGGCGTGCGCAGCCCGGATCATTTTTTAGGACCAATCTTGATGGGCCGCGAGCCAGTCGCTAGTCTGCAGGTCCGAATGTTGGATACAATTCTAGTCGTCGATGACGAACCCGACGTTGTTGATTTGGTCCGATACCATCTGCGCCGCGCGGGTTTTGATGTGCTGAGTGCTTTGACCGGTCCGGCCGGGCTGGCCACTGCAACGGAAGCACGGCCTGATGCCATTGTCCTGGATATCATGCTCCCTCAGATGACGGGGATCGAAGTTTACAAGGCTCTGCGCCAAGCATACCAAACCGCAGATATTCCGATCTTGATCCTAACGGCCAGGGCCGAGATCTCGGACCGGATCGCCGGACTTGAGCTTGGAGTGGACGATTATCTCACGAAACCGTTCAGCCCGCGCGAGCTGGTTTTGCGAGTGCAGAATCTGCTTCGACGGTTGCGCACCGTTCGAGATCCGTCTGTTCTGACGGTGGATGAGTTCTGCGTGGACAAGGGAAATTACGAAATCACCATCCATGGCACGCGACTCGATCTGACCACCACAGAATTCAAATTGCTGGCCGCCTTGGTGGAGCATCGAGGCCGGACTCTCTCCAGAGAAATTCTTTTGCAGGATGTTTGGGGTTACAAAAATGTCATCGATACACGCACGGTCGATACGCATGTCAGGCGACTTCGTGAAAAGTTGGGCCCGGCTGCAGATCGGATTGTCACTGTGCGAGGCGAGGGGTACAAATTTCTCGTCAATCATAGCGTGTGACGACGGGTTGGCTCATTGTCTGGCTGATCTTGTGCGGCAGCCTCCTCATCGCCGCCATCACGCAACGGCGCCGGTTGCTCCTCGTCCGCGGCGAAGTCCGGCGTCTGCGCTTGAATGGAACTCTTTCTCGTGAGGTTCGGGGTCCGGGGATCTTGCAGGAAATTCACCGGGATCTGAAAGAGATCGCGCGGCGAGAAAAAGAAAACGCACAACAAATCGCGGACGAAGATTTTAGTCTGCGGGCGATCCTGGCCAGCATGGTGGAGGGAGTTCTGATCGCGGATAGCAACCTGCAAGTTCGCTTGGTAAATGAACGTCTCCAACAGATGTTCTCTTTGCCCAAGTCGCCGATCGGCCGCACCGTGATGGAGGTTTTTCGAAATCACCTCGTGCATCAAGTGATTCGGCAATCGCTCCAGACCGGGTTACCGCAATCGGCCGAACTACAAGCCGAGATCAGGGACGGAGACCAATCCCAGCTTAAACACTTCCAAATTACTTCCGTCAGTCTTCGTCCACGTGATCCGGAGTCTTTGACCCGGGCATTGGTGATTTTCCACGATGTCAGCCAGATCCGGTCGCTCGAGGCCGTTCGCAAAGAATTTGTGGCCAATGTTTCTCATGAACTGCGAACCCCTTTATCGGTCATCACAGGGTACCTTGAAACGCTTATTGACGGAGGGGACGATAAAGAAACCAATCTCCGCTTTTTGCGGACGATGCATAAACATGCCCAGCGGCTGAACTTGCTGATCGAGGATCTACTTGATCTTTCCCAATTGGAGTCACGGAAAGTCAGTCTTCATTTTGAACCGGTTGATGTGTCAGAAAGCATTCATCGGGTGCTCGAGCAACTCGATTCGCGTATTCGCGAGAGTCGGGTGGCAGTGACCACTCTCATTCCCGAGCACCTGCCGCGAATCGAAGCGGACTCGTTCCGGATCGAGCAGGCTCTTTACAATCTGTTGGACAATGCCCTGAGGCATAGCGGCAAATCGGGAACCATGGTCAACGTGCACGTGCAGGGCGACGTCACCGCCGTCACTGTGAGTGTAGGTGACGATGGTGTCGGCATCCCCCTCAGCGACCAGCCTCATATTTTCGAGCGCTTTTATCGTGTCCACAAAGACAGATCGCGAGACGCGGGCGGTACTGGTCTCGGTTTATCGATAGTCAAACATACCGTCCAAGCGCACGGCGGTTCAATCGCGGTCCAGAGCAGTCCCGGCGCCGGCGCCACTTTTGTCATGTGTCTGCCTGTCAGCCAAGGCTGAAGGAGCCAGAAGCCAGAAGCCAGGAGCCAGAATCCAGGAGTCAGAATTCAGAAGTCAGCCGAACGCCGGCGCCGAATGGAAAAGTCGAGAACGATAACGGGCACGATCGGAAAAGAACGCCGACACGTCCCTACGCCGAAACGCCGACACGTTCTCCTTTGCGCCGTTTCCGAACCGGGGTAGCATTTGAAGGTGGTCAATTCATTGCTGGATCCAGTCGATATCGCGCTGGCCGAAGACCTCGGCAGCGGGGACTTGACTTCCCTCTTTTTCATCCCGGAGACGCGTGCATCCAAAGGTCGAATCTTCGCCAAGGAGGCCTCTGTGGTCGCCGGTGTCGAGACGGTCCGGAGAGTTTACCAGAAGCTCGATGGGCGAGTGGAACTTACCATCCTGATCCGGGATGGAACACGGGTGGATACAGGCGAAACGGTGCTCGAGATGTCGGGGCCGACTCGTTCTATTTTAAGCGGCGAGCGGGTGGCGCTCAATTTCATTCAACGTCTTTCGGGGATCGCGACTTTGACGGCTCAGTTCGTTGAGGCGGTGCACGGCACGGGAGTGACCATTCTGGATACCAGAAAGACGACCCCTGGCCTCCGCGCGATGGAGAAAGCCGCGGTCAAGGCGGGTGGAGGCCAGAACCATCGAATGGGTCTCTACGACGGCGTTATGGTCAAGGACAACCATTTGCTGGCCAAGCCTGAGCTCCAGAAGGCCATTCTTTCAATTCGCCGAATTCACCCTGATATCTTGATCGAGGTGGAAGCTGATTCCTTTGATCAGGTTCGCGATTTCGTCAATCTGAAAGGGATCGACGTGCTCCTGCTAGATAACATGTCTCCCGATCAACTGCGGGCGTGCGTTTCGCTGAGACGACCAGGCCTCAAGTTTGAAGCCAGTGGAGGTGTATCGCTGGCGACCGTCCGTCAGATCGCTGAAACTGGCGTCGATTTTATTTCCGTCGGCCAACTGACGCACTCTGCGAGGGCGATCGATTTTTCTTTGGAGTTAGGATATGCGTGACCCCAGAGAAATCGAGCTCATTCGGCTGCTGCTGCCAGCCGGTAGACAGGTTGAGCTCGGAGAATTGTTGGAGCGAACCGGCATCGGTCCCGATGAGCTGCCTGTTTTCATTGAAGGCCTCCGCCAATCTGGGTTTGTTTTCTCTCAAACGGAAAAGACAATCCAGGCTGTTAAGGAGCCGGAATCATTGTTGCCCGAGATGATTCTGGCGGGACTTCGAACCGAGATGATTGGTCGGGATGTCTTGGTTTTCCGAGAAACGTCGTCGACGAACGATCGAGCCCGCCAGGCTGGTGTGGCCGGTGCGGGCGAAGGACTTGTGATCTTTGCCGAAAGCCAGACCGACGGCCGGGGAACCCGAGGCCGGAAATGGATGTCAACGGCAGGCGTTGGTCTTTGGTTTTCAATTCTCCTCAGGACACGAGTTCCGGTCGCCCAATGGCCGCTGTTGGTCAAAATGGCGGCGGTCGCTTGTGCTGAAGCGATTGAAAAGTGGGTCGAGCAAACGGTGCGGATAAAGCCACCAAATGATCTGATCCTGGGTGACGGCAAGCTGGCTGGGTTCCTCCTCGAAACGTCCAACACCTGGGATTTTCAGGTGCTGGGTGTCGGACTCAATGTGCGATCAGCACCGGTCATTGACGGGTATCCGACCGCTGCAGTTGAGCAGTTTGCCCGGGGTCGGGTTTCTAGAGCCGCATTGGCGGCCGAGCTGCTGAACTCCTTTGAAATGTGGTATTTCAGAAGGACGTTGGCGGAGATGCTCTCGGCGTTTGAATGCCGAATCTGAGACGAAGCGAACCGCGGGAGACCGGACGTAAAGCTGCCTCCAGTCTTCTGGGATTCGTACTTTCATTTCAACGCAGGAAGTCGTATTGCTGGAGACTATCATTCTTGGACTAGTTGCTGGAAAATTCATAAAAATCTGATTGGGAGTTAATTTGTGGAGGAGAAGGTACCGCTGACTAACGTAAATACAGAGAGCTTCACGACGGATTACTACGCTTCCTTGCTCGTAGGCCTGATCCATAAATTGAACAATGTGATCACGGTTCTCACCGGGCATTTCGGGTTAATGCTACTCGATCCAGACCTGAAGCCGGACATTTCACAGCCTCTTCAACAAATGTATCGCGCGGCGCTGCTGGTTTCCCAGTGTCTTAACGAAGCCGCCTCGATGGGTCGGGCGACGCCGCTGGCTTTCGAGTCGGTCGGACTATCTGAGCTTTTTCAGGCGGTGAACTCTCCTGCCGGATTGGCGGTGGTCAAAGAGTACGATGATGGGATCAAGATTCGTGTGGATCGCCGGAAAGCGAGGGAAATCTTCGAGCAACTTCTTCGGAACGCCAGCGAAGCGGACGCGAAAACCGTGGTCGTGATTGCCGAGGCGAATCCTCAAATGGTCGACATGAAATTCCGGGACGATGGGCACGGCATCAAGACTGAAGTGATGAAGCGGGCCTTTGATCCCTTTTTCACCACTCGAAAACAGCGGGAGCAATTTGGTCTGGGTCTATTCAAAGCTAGGGGTGATCTGGCACGGATGAAGGGCCGAATCTATGCTGAGAGCGATGGCAAGAAGTACACCGAGGTAATTGTGCAATTGCCCGCCGGGTAAGGTCATACCTTCCTTATTGCTTTACATGGATCTGCCTCTTCCGGCTGCCGATCGTTCGCGCGACACGCTGATACGCTCCTATCACGGCCGATCGCGCTTCTGGGGAAGAAATTTCTTCATCTCACTGAGCGGCAGGCAGTTCACGACATCCTGGCGGGTCAACCAACCTTTACGCGCGATTTGGATTCCGAACCAGAGATCGTGCAAGCTGCGAACACTATGGGCATCCGGATTGATCGTGCAGCGCACCCCAAGCTCCCGGGCGAGTTTCCAGAACCGCCAATCCATATCCAATCGCCTCGGATTAGCATTTAATTCGATGACGGTCCCTGTTTGGGCAGCCGCTTTGATGACTTCAACCAGATCGAGTTGGTAAGGTTCCCGCGAGAGTAACAGGCGTCCGCTCGGATGGCCTAGGATCGTCACGTATCGGTTTTCCATCGCGCGGATGACACGTTGGGTCATCTCTTTTTCTGACAGCGTGAACGAGGCGTGGACACTCGCCACCACGTAGTCGAGTTGGGCAAGGACTTCATCCGCAAAATCCAGGCTGCCGTCTTTCAGAATATCGCATTCAACGCCACAGAAAAGCTGGAAACCGTCTTCGAATCCCTTGTTTATTTCGCGGATCTGTTCGGCCTGCTTCAGCAACCGGCTCTCGTCCAGACCATGAGCCTGAAACGAGCTTTTGCTGTGGTCGGCTATTCCCAGATATTCGAGGCCAAGCTCTTGTGCTGCCTCTGCCATTTCTTGCAGGGTGTTCTGACCGTCGCTCTCACTGGTGTGACTGTGGAAGGTGCCCCGAAGATTTTGCAATTCGACCAACCTGGGCAGCTCACCTTTTTCGGCCGCCTCAATTTCCCCGTGATTTTCACGCAATTCCGGCGGGATGTAGGCGAGACCCAGGGCTCGATAAAGATCCATTTCCGTCTGAATTTCGGGAATTGGCTGGGGAATTTTCTTGGACCCAGGTTCCGGGGCAAGCCGATATTCGTTGAGGGTCCAGCCATTTTGGAGGGCACGCCCACGCAGGGCCACATTGTGTTCCTTGCTTCCGGTGAAATAACAGAGCGCGAACGGAAACTCGGGATTCGCAACAACTCGCAAATCGGCCTGGATCCCATAATTTAGAAGCACGCTGGCCTTCGTCTCGCCCCGGGCGAGGATCCGATCGATGGCATCATGGGCGAGAAAATACTCGATGACCTGTTGGGGATGCTTGGTCGCGACCAAAAAGTCCAGGTCGCCAATTGTTTCTCGCCCCCTGCGAAAGCTTCCACCTGTGCTAATCTGAGAGACCTCTGGATGTCCCTGCAAATGGTCCAGCAGTTCGTCGGACCAGATCTTGGCAGCTGATAACAGAATTCGACCGGAATGTTTGCGCCGCTGCTCGATGGATTGAAGGAGGTTCGCAGCGGTCTTTGCCCCAAAGCCAGGGAGTGCGGCAACGCGCCCATCTTTTGCCCCGGCTTCGAGTTCGGCGATCGTCTTGATGCCCAACTGTTCATACAGAGCCTTGACCTTCTTGCCCGCCAGTCCAGTGATTTCAAACAGTTCAAAGATTGTCTCTGGAAACTCCGATTGCAGTTTTTCGAAATATTCCAACCTCCCGGTGCCGACGTATTCGGATATCTTTTTCGTAATCGCGTCGCCGATACCGTTCAGTTCTCCAAGCTTTTCTTCCGCAACCGTGGTTTGAAAATTGCCGGAAAACGTCTCAAGGGCCCGGGCGGCATTGGTGTAGGCCCGGATTTTGAACGGATTTTCACCCTTCAACTCCAGGAGTCTGGCAATGGTTTCCAGGAGTTCAATTGTTTGTTCCTTTGTTTTCATCCTATCTTCGCGGAATTCCGTCTACTGTTGCGCCGGATGAAATGCCGTGTTGCGCGAACCAGCCCTGATTGGCCTCCAGCGCAAAGGCGACCTGATCCGAGCTGCTCGGAACAACTGTTTCATCCAACGGGTTCATCGATTTGATCTCGAGAATTTTCCCTGTCGAGTCGATGTACGCAATCGAGAGTGGGATCTTCGTATTTCTCATCCAAAACGAGGCCTTTCTCGGCTGTTCAAAGATGAAAAGCATTCCTCGGTCCGCTGGTAACGAATCGCGAAACATCAGCCCATTTTCAGATGCCTGAGGCGTGTCGGCAATTTCGGCTGTCATTGGCACATTCGAGATCTTCAATTCGGCAGTTTTTAGGCCAAACGGGGTGGGGTCCGCAGCCTTTGGCTGGCACCCTGCGAAAAGGAGAATCCAGCCAATTGCGGGCACCAACGCCCACCGACTCAGTCCGCCTGGAGAGCGGGCGGCCACTCGCCGTCTAAGTCCGTTGATTGGCATCGGTCAGTTCCTGCTTGATTTGCAAAGCTTCGGCCAGTGCCTGCTCAATGGACTCTCGAAGGACGCAGAAGTGTCCCATTTTGCGTCCGGGCCGGCCCTCCATTTTCCCGTATAAGTGAAGTTTGGCGTAAGGATTGTTCAGAATCGGATGCAGGTCCGGCTGGAGTCCAGCTTTCCAAAGATCCCCAAGCAGGTTGACCATGATCACGGGTCTCAGAAGATCCGGCGCTCCAAAGGGCAAACCGCACACGGCGCGTAATTGCTGTTCAAACTGGCTCGTCACGCAAGCGTCAAAGGTGTAATGACCTGAGTTGTGGGGCCGGGGAGCGAGCTCGTTCACTAGTAACTCGTTATCGCGGGTCAGAAAAAATTCCACTGCAATCAGGCCAACAACGTTAAGGTCACCGGCAATATTCTTCGCGATGGTCTGAGCAAGGCGTTGGACTGCAGGATCGATGCGCGCCGGGACAATAGAATAGTCTAGAATATGGCGGCTATGCACATTCTCAGAGGCCGGGAAAACGCAGACCTTACCTTTTGCATTCCGCGCACAGATCACGGAGAGCTCGCGATCGAAAGAAATCCATTTCTCAAGAACAGAACGGCCGGCGGTCGCACGGGAGTAGTCAAATGAATCGCCGGGGCCAATCTTTTGCTGACCCTTGCCGTCGTACCCAAAGTCTGCGCTCTTCAGAACGGCGGTCGGACCGACCAAGTCGAGCGCAGAGTCGAATTCCGCCTGGTTGGAGACGACAGCGAACGGTGCATGCGGATAATGATGTCGGTGAAGGAAATTTTTTTCACGCTCGCGGTTCTGGCAGATATGCAGGACTTCGGATCGGGGGTGCACGGGCTTGGAGCGCGAAATTCTGTCCACGACTTCTGCGGGGATATTTTCGAATTCGAAAGTAACCACGTCCACTGAGTGCACAAATGTTTCAAGCAAGTCCCAGTCGGTGTAGGAGCCGTTAAATTCCCGGTCCGAAATTTGGCCTGCCGGGCTGTCGGGTGAGGGTTCAAAGGTATGGACTCTGTATCCCATTCGGCGTGCCGCGATCGCGAACATCCGCCCCAACTGCCCACCACCCAACAGGCCGATTGTCGATCCCGGCGGGATGACCATTTCCATAAAATTCAATCTGCAGAGAAGCAGCACGGTTGAGCAAACCAAAAAGAAGGAGTTCAGGAGTTGCAGGAGTTCAGGAGTTGCAGAATGGGGCTTTGCCTCCAGCACTCCGGTAGCTCCTGAACTCCTGAACTCCTGAACTCCTGAACTCCTATCCCTTGCTCCTTCCCTAATTCGTGCTTATTCATCGGAACGATGTTGTCAGAGTGGGAAATCAAGGCTCGAAGCCACTATTGCGCTCAAACGGAGGAAGCCTTCGATGATGGCGCGACAATTTATACCCTTTTGTTTCGGGACCGAGCCGGATTCAGGCGTGAAGATATTTCCGAAAAAGCATGGCAGCAGATCAAGGAGAGTGTTGAGCCGTTCTCTTTCTGGAAGTCGAAATTTCAGGCCCGGCCTCCGACCCCACCAGAGCCGATGCCGAAGGAGTCTGTGGAGGAACTCCTGCGCAAGTTGGTCAGCGAGGACCAGCCGGAGCATCTGAATGCACGTTACGTCTTAGCCATTTTGCTCGAGCGAAAGAGAATATTGAAGCAAGTGGATATTCGTGAGAGCGCGGAAGAGAAGATTCTAATCTACGAACACGTCAAAACCGGCGAGGCCTTTATTATTGCGGATCCGCGGCTGAGATTAGATCAACTCGATTCCGTCCAGGAGGAAATCTATTCGCTGCTGGCACGCTGAAGAAGTGTCAGTGCCAGTGTCAGTGTCAGGAGGGGGGACGCAGCTCTTTCGCGCACATCTTACCCTTCAGCGACTTTTGATTTTCCGTTTCGCCAAGCGTGGGATTGAAATGCGTGCCATTATTGCCACTGACAACTTTCCCTGGCACTGACACTGACACTTCCTCCATGCTTCCCTGGTTCCAACACACGCGTCCTCTTTACCTTGCGCCGATGGCGGGGGTGACGGACTCCGTTTTTCGCCGGCTCTGTAAGGAACATGGGGCGGATGTTCTGGTCACCGAGTTCGTCTCTGCCGACGGAATTTTGCACCGTAACCAGCGTACGCGGGAAATGCTCAGTTTTCGGGCGGAAGAGCGGCCGGTGGGCGTCCAATTGTTTGGTGCGGATCCTCAGCGGATGGCGGAGGCGGCGAAATCCGTCAGGGACTGGGTGCAACCGGACTTTATCGATCTGAATTTCGGTTGTCCGGTCAACAAAGTGGTCTGCAAGCAGGGCGGGTCCGCATTGCTAAGGGATTGCCCGCTGCTGGAGCGAGTTGCCTTGGCTGTCGTGAAGGCGGTCGCCCCGTTGCCGGTCACTGCCAAAATCCGCTTGGGATGGAGTTCGGAGACGATCAATGCCACGACCACCGCAGCTATTCTGGAACGAGCCGGGATAGCGGCTGTTGCTGTTCATGGGCGCACGAAAGAACAGGGGTACTCCGGAGCCGCAGACTGGGAGGTCATTGCCCAGGTGGCCGAAACAATCTCAATACCGGTGGTCGGAAACGGAGATCTTGCAGACGTGGAAGAGATCGCTTTCCGGCTTCGTTCAACCAAAGTGCGCGGTTTGATGATTGGGCGTGCTGCCATGACATCGCCGTGGCTATTCGGGCAGGCCAAACATTTTCTGCGGACCGGTGAATTTATTCCAGATCCCTCAATCGAAGGACGCTGGAGCCATATACTTCGCCACTGCTGGATGGCGGCTACCGAAGCCAATTCCGAGAGACACGCGATGGCTGCGATGCGTGGTCGGTTGATGGCCTACTCGAAGGGCATGCCAGGTGGCCGTACGCTGCGAGCAGAGCTTCAGCAAGTCTCCTCAGTGGCTCAAGTGGAGGAAATTGCAGAACGCCATATGGGAAGTGTCGGTGCTGAGGAAGTGCCAGTTTCAGTGTCAGGGGAGAGCTCTAAAGACCTGACCGTCACTGGCACCAACGCGGCGTGGTGCATGGATGCCAGTGAAGAAGCGTTGGCACCTTGACTCGCTGACACTGACACTTCCGCCGACCCAGCGTTTGCTTTTAGGCGACGCAGATTCCATATTCGCGCGTGTCGGCAACCAGTGAAGTAAAGTACAAGATTGGGAACGAGCGTTTGGTGAAGGTGACCGGGAGCGCCGCCGCGAAGCTCTCACAATTGCTGCAGCGCCAGGGTCGCCCGCAGGGCGCACTGCGGGTCGCAGTCATCGGAGGCGGTTGTTCCGGATTACAGTACAAGATGGATCTTGTCGATGGCCCGGCCAATCGCGACATCCTGGTGGAGTCGAACAGTGTTCGGGTGGTCGTTGATCCAAAGAGCGCTCTTTTTGTCAGCGGTTCATTGCTCGACTACAGCGACGACCTCCAGAAAGGAGGGTTCAAGGTGACAAACCCAAACGCCGTCGCGCATTGCTCGTGCGGCGAAAGCTTCTCTGCATGATCGATTACTTCGCCCTGCTCGATATCGAGCGACGGCCCGCAGTCAGCGACGAATTCCTGAAGAACGTCTATTTTCGCAAGACCGAATCCTTTCGCCAGCATCAGGTCGAAAGCGACGACTTTGCGTCTCTGAACTTAGCCTTCCGAACCCTCGCGAATCCGGCAACGCGAATTCAACACCTTTTAAGGCTTGAGTTCGGAGATGCGCGGGGAGGGCATATTGAGGCTGACCTCGGCGAGCTGTTCGGAAACATTGTGGAAGCACTGCAAAGAGCTGACCAGGAGTTTGGATCCATTTCGACAGAAAGTTCAGCGCTGATTCGCGCCTTGGCGTTCCACAGAATGGACGGTATGCGAGAAAGCCTCAGTCAATCGGAAAAGGAGCTTTCGAAGCGAGAGTGCGGCCTGCTTTCGGAACTTGGCCAGCTTGACAGCATGTGGATGGAGAACCCGGCTCAGTGCCGGGAATCGCTTGCCCAGATTGCCCTTAGCCTGACGTTCGTTCAAAAGTGGTTGAACGAGGTGCGGGAAAGAAAAATTCGCCTGGAAGAGCTGGCTTAGTGTACCGTCCCCTAAACCGTTGGGTTTCGTTGCGTCCAAAATCGATCGTCTGCGAGGCGGTCCAAGCCGGACTGGCGCTAAAGGAGCTTATCTAGATGAGTGATATCGTCGGGATTGATCTCGGAACAACGAACTCGTTGATCGGGGTGATGGATGCCGGTTTTCCGATCCTGATCGCCGATCGGGATGGATCGAGGCTGACGCCTTCCGTGGTCTATCTACCGGAAACAGGCGATCCCGTGGTCGGCGCTCCGGCAGACCGGATGCGTGCCTTATTCCCGGAGCGCACGTTTTATTCCATCAAACGCCTGATCGGACGCAGACCGGGAGAATCGGAGAAAGAAGACTTTCCTTTTGCAGTCACCTCTCAAGGGGGTCGCACGGTGTTGGAAATCGGTCAGCGTTTGGTGCAGCCGGAGGAAATCTCCAGCTTAGTCATCAAAAAGCTCAAAGCCGAGGCCGAATCGAGTCTCGGAAATCCGGTCGATCGGGCCGTCATTACGGTTCCCGCCTACTTCAATGATCTGCAACGTCAAGCCACCAAACGAGCCGGAGAGTTGGCTGGGTTCACGGTCGAAAGAATTATCAATGAACCGACCGCCGCGGCGCTGGCCTACGGTTTGGACAGATTGAATGATCGCTCGCGAATCGCTGTTTACGACCTGGGTGGCGGAACTTTTGACATTTCCATCCTCGAACTCAACGACGGCGTTTTCCGCGTCTTATCGACTAACGGCAATACCCGGCTCGGTGGAGATGACATCGACCGCGAGCTCGTCCGCCTTCTGAAAGAGCGTATTACCGGGCGGCATCCTGAACTTCGACAGGAACTTGACAACAAACTGTTCCTGGCCAGAACTCG
>DATHPI010000048.1:0-17447 GCA_035484035.1 Chthoniobacterales bacterium | reverse complement strand
GAAGTCTTGTGCTTTGATCCACTGGAGGATTCTGCCGGAACGGCATTGTTGGCGAGACAGAACAGGAGTAAGAACGCACTAAAAATCTTCGCGTTGCGCATCGACATTCGTTCAGTTGGGTCGAACTATATCGGCCAGTGTGACCAGGGTCTCAAGCGAAAGCCAATGATGAATTGTTCCTCCATGCTTCTTCGTATTTCAATCAGCACCTTAACAGTTATAATCTACTGCCGATGATGCCGATCGACTCACTCAAAAATATCAGCAAAGAGGACCGGTTCCGCGGAGCCGTCTGGGGTCAGTTTGTGGGAGACGCTGCCGCTCTGGGCACCCACTGGATTTACGATCTCGCCGAACTCCAACAACTTTATCCCGATAGCGTTCACGGGTTTGAAGCTCCTAAAGAAGGTCACTATCATTTCGGCAAGAAGCCCGGGCACCAGACCCATTATGGTGATGGTGCGCTGGTCCTTCTCGAATCGCTGGCCAGGGAGGGCAAGTTTGACGAAAGAGCGTTTGGGCGAAGGTTTGTGGAGATTTTTCGACCTGGCACTTACTCCGGCTACATCGACAAGGCTACCAAAGGGACGGTCGAAAATTTTCTAGCCTTCGCAAAATCCAACTCGGCGGATGATTTCGATTTTCAACACGGTGCAGACGATGATCAGCTGGCCGCCGCCTCCCGCTTGGCAGCCTTAACGGTTCGATATAACAATGACCCTGAGCTGTTGAAGGTAGTCGAACGAACGACCCGGGTCTGCCAGAACAACAACCAAACGGTCGCGTACATGAAGTTCAACGCGCTGCTGCTCTCAGAACTCTTTGACGGGCGCGACGTCAAGACCGCACTCCGTCGAGCGGAAGAGCAAATCGTTGTCGTCGAACCGCAACTCAGTCAGGACATCCGTCGCAAAACACGGGAGGCTCTGGAGCAAACTCTAAACACCGTTATCGAGACGACTTTGAGTTTCGGCCAGGCTTGCCCGCTACCAAAAAGCTTCCCATCTTCGATCCACGTTTTGCTTAAGTATCCAGATAATTTCGAGAACGCGATCCTGGGTACGCTTCGCGCGGGTGGCGACAATGCTGGACGAGCTTCAATGGTCGGCGCTTGGCTGGGAGCACATCTCGGCATCGCCGCGATCCCAAAAGCATGGAGACTCAAATTGAGCCATGCCGATCGGATCTCCACAGCTACCGAAAAAATCTTGGCAGATCTCAGGGAGGGCGAAGTTCCGCCTGAGCCGGGGCTTCCAACGTGAACCTGCTCTGCGACTGCACCCCACTTGTATGGCCGACTATCGATTCAACTGGCCACGTGATCATGATGCCCATTCCGCCAGATTCCCGTCTTCTAAATTCTGACACGTCGAGCCGCCTCGGACGATCGAATTTTAGGAGCATCGCCCTACCTGAGCCGACTAAAAACGAATAATCCGGCCCTACCGCCCGTAGCGCCCAAAGGAATATCCCTTGCTGGTACGAAAACCTTTCACCGGCTTGACCGGGCCTTTGCCCTCTTCGAAAAGAGCCGTGTAGACGTACTTGAAACCATCCAGCTTCTGCCGCGGGATTTTCTGACCGACATATCTTTCGATATCCAGCATTGCTTTCAGTTCTTCGGCGATCACCAAAGTGAGAGCGTCTCCGACCTGTTCGGCTCGCCCGGTTCGCCCAATCCGGTGAACGTAGTCCTCTGGATGCAGGGGAATATCGTAATTGATCACGTGAGTGACACCAGCAACGTCCAGCCCGCGAGCGGCAATGTCAGTCGCCACGAGCACTTCATACTTACCGGACTTGAATCCCTCCAGCGCCATGATCCGATCTTTCTGGGTGCGGTCTGAGTGCAGTACAGCCACCGAGTGATTCAATCTCTTAAGTCGATCCAAAATATTGTCGGCAGCCTGTTTGGTCCGCGTAAAGACCAGCACACTTTTATATTCTGTCCCTTCCAGCAACGACACCAGGAGATCAAACTTTTGTGCGGAAGCCACCGGGAAAAAAGCATGCGTCACGTTCTCAGCCACAGCCCGGCGTTCCCCGATCTCGACAATCTCGGGATCTTTTAAAACCCAGGAGCACAGACTTTCAATTTCAGGCGGAATCGTCGCTGAAAACAACAGCGTCTGCCGCGATTTTGGACAAAGTTGAACGATCTTACGAACATCCGGCAAAAATCCCATGTCCACCATCCGATCCACCTCGTCGAGGATAAGAATCTCAATCGAATCCAGCTTGAGCACGCCCTGCTCCTGCAGATCCAACAACCGGCCCGGGGTTGCCACTATCACGTCAATCCCATAACTCAGGAGACTCTTTTGCCGGTCGTAGCCCACCCCGCCGTAAAAGACGCCGATCTCAATCTCAGTGAAACGCGCGTAATATTGAAAAGCCGTCTCGACTTGGATCGCAAGTTCTCGCGTCGGCTCCAGAACCAGGCATCTAGGTCTGCCTCGTTTCCCAAGCAGGGTCAACACCGGAAGCGCAAATGCCGCCGTCTTTCCCGTCCCGGTCTGCGCGGACCCGACGACATCTTTTCCCTGCAGAATTAACGGGATGCATCTCTCCTGGATTGGTGTTGGCTCGGTAAAGCCCAGGGATTGCACGCCATGCACCACCGCTTCTTGCACCCCTAGGTCCTGAAAACTCATTTAGCCCTTCAATTAACGGGCATTCCCTGAAATAAGCAAATCCTTCGAAAAGGTGGAAATTCTGAAGTTGCACGTGCACGGGAGTTGCCGGAGATGTTCCAAGACAGAACGAATGATCATTCCGCCCATCGCAAACGATTCAAGACCCTTTCAACCCTACTCTTTGTGGATCCGCGCTCTGAACCCTCGACGTCCGTAGATCCTGCGCACCGGCGGGTTCTTTTCATCTGCACCGGGAATTATTACCGCAGCCGCTTCGCAGAAGCCATTTTCAACCATCACGCCGAGCAGCGACGGATCCCATGGACCGCTTTTTCGCGCGGATTGGCTGTGCACCTGGTAGAAGGTTATCTCTCAACCTTCACGATCGAGGCGCTGCGGACCCGGGAAATCGAACTTCGCCACACCGGCCCGCGGCGAATTGGACTCTCCGAAGGTGATCTCCTTCAGGCAAATTATCGCATCGCGATGGATCGCTCAGAGCATTTTCAAATGATGCTGACGCAATTCCCGACCTGGGTCGACCAGATAGACTATTGGGATGTCTCCGATATCCCTTTCCGCTCCTCGACCGAGGCGTTGCCCGAGATCGAACTTAAAGTCATGCAGCTCCTGGACACCTTTTCACGATGAGCGGGATGATGTCGGTCGATCTCCCGGGTCTGCGCAAAATCCGCAGCGGGAAAGTTCGCGAAGTGTTCGATCTCGGGGAAACTCTCCTGATCGTCGCGACCGACCGTATTTCCGCGTTCGATTGTATTCTCCCCGAACCTATCCCCGGAAAAGGCGAAGTCCTGACCCAGTTGTCGGCATTTTGGTTTCGAAAATTCCACCAGATTCCCAACCACTTCATCACGGGTGATTTCAAGGAATTTCCGAAAAGCCTGCAGCCCTACGAAAAATCGCTTCGCGGTCGCTCGATGCTCGTCCGGAAATCGATTCCGCTTCCCATCGAGTGCGTGGTTCGAGGTTATCTCGCCGGATCGGGCTGGAACGAATACCGGGAATCCGGTACGGTGTGCGGAATCAATCTACCTGCCGGCCTCAAACAAGCCGCACGGTTGCCCGAACCAATTTTCACTCCGGCGACCAAAGCGGAATCCGGACACGACGAAAATATTTCTTGGACAAAGTGCTGCGAGATCCTCGGACCTGAGAATGCGACCACCCTGCGGGAGCGCAGTCTCGCGATTTATAGCCAGGGCAGCTCGCATGCCGCCTCTCGCGGCATCATCATCGCGGACACCAAGTTTGAATTCGGGCTTCACAACAACGAAATACTTTTGATCGACGAGTGCCTGACTCCCGACTCCTCACGGTTTTGGCCAGCCGACTCTTACGAGATCGGTGCCAGCCCATTCAGCTTCGACAAGCAATTTGTGCGCGACTATCTCGAGACGCTTGAGTGGGATAAGACCCCGCCCGCGCCCACTCTCCCGTCGGAGATCATCGAAAAAACTGCCCGCAAGTATCAAGAAGCCTTCACCCGTCTCGCCGGATAAGCTCTCGGCCTGGCTCTCAATTTTTCGTCACCCTTCTTTATCGCTATTCATCCTCGGTTTCCTTGTGCTCCTTTTCGTGGTCTCGCCCCCGCGTCCAACCGGGCGGATCGCTGGCCGGGAACGATTCTTCACCCGCTTCTTCCACTTCAAATTCGGCCGCTTCTTCTTCAGCATGTCGATCGTCTGGTAGACGGGGTTCATCCGGTGTTTTTGCGCTCATGCCAGCAACTTGGAACCGACAGGCAGCTTGGCAAGTACTACATCTGGAAAAAGAGGCATCGCACAGAGGCCACGGAGGTCACTGAGTTACTGAAGAAACTCCGAACGTCGGTAAAAAATAGATGCCATTTAGTCAACTCTCCGAATCCTCCACTCCTCTGTGGCCTCTGTGGCCTCTGTGCGATGCTTTCTCATTTCTTCTCAGTTGAACCCGCGCCAGAAGTTGTTTGAGTGACGAGCTCCCGATGTCGTTCGAAATACTCAAGACTGATTCCTCGTCCCGGGCTCGCCGGGGCCGTTTGCTCACCAAACATGGGCCGATCGAAACACCGATCTTCATGCCGGTTGGCACCCAGGGTACTGTTAAGGCAATGACCCCGGACGAGCTTTGTTCTGTGGGCGCGCAAATTATTCTCGGCAACACCTATCATCTCTTCTTGCGACCGGGTCTTGAGGTGATCAAACACTTTGGCGGACTTCATCGATTCATGTGCTGGAACCGCCCTATACTCACCGACAGTGGTGGATTCCAGGTATTCTCGCTCGCAAAACTTCGAAGAATTACGGAAGAAGGCGTCCACTTCAATAACCACATTGACGGATCCCCCTGCTTTCTAAGTCCGGAAATCTCCATGGAGATACAGGCCACTCTCGGATCAGACGTGGCCATGGCTTTCGACGAGTGCCTGCCTTATCCATGCGAGTTGGAATATGCAGCTGCCAGTCTGGAGCGCACCTTGCGTTGGGCTCAGCGCTGTCGGTCCTGGAACATGAACCAGAGCCCTGAAAACCGTCCTCTCCTTTTTGGAATCGTTCAAGGAGCGACAGACCGCAATCTGCGCGAAAAGAGCGCTCGCGCACTGGTGGAAATGGAATTCGATGGATATGCCGTCGGCGGCGTGAGCGTCGGCGAACCCGAATCCGAAATGATGCGTGTGGTGGAATTTAGTGAACCGTTCCTGCCCTCTGAGCGACCGCGCTACGCCATGGGCCTCGGAACGCCTGCCCAGATCGTCGAAATGGTCGCCCGAGGAATCGACATGTTTGACTGTGTGCTCCCCACGCGACTTGCCCGGAACGGCACCGCCTTCACCGAGATCGGAACGATTAATCTGAAAAACAATCCTTACCGCCTCGACGACCGCCCGATTGAGGAAGAATGTGCCTGCGCTACTTGCCGGACCTTCACGCGTGGATACATTCGACACCTGGTCAAAGCCGAAGAGATTCTCGGTCTTCGCCTGATCACGGTTCATAACCTCCATTTTTACCTGAACCTTATGCGACGAATCAGAGCGTCGCTTGACGACGGCTCGTTTCCCTCGTTTCGTGAACGGTTCGTCGCCAACTACGTTCGACACACCCCCGACCCCTAAGATTCATGCCCACCTATCTCCACGGACAACTGACAACTGGCACTGGCAACCTCGTGAGAATCTTGCCGCTCTTTTTGATCCTTTTCACTCTGAACCTGCACGCCCAGGAACCGGGTGCAGATGGCAAAATCATGCTCACGGTCTTCTTGCGTCACGACCAGTCAATGACAGTCGATGAAATCAATGATCACCTGGAAAAGACCGGGTTCCGAAAGAATTTCCCTCCGGAGGGTGTCGAGATTGTCTCCTACAACATTGTCATGGGCATCGGGCACATTATGACCCTCCGTTTCCCACCTGATAAACTCCGTGAAGTCAATCTGGCATTCGAACGTGGCGTTTGGGGAGGATTCCGAACCGAGTTCTATCTTACCTACGATTACCTTAAAGTCTTCAACGAATTGAAGCAGAAAGACAGCCAATCAGGCACCGCAACTCCCGCAGAGAACCAATCAGAAAACGATAAGAAGCCGTCCGAGTCGGCAACCCCTTCACCCACAAGAAAACTCCACAGAAAGAGCAGCCAATGAGAAGACACTTAATCCCCCGCACGAATTTGGAGGCTTCAGTACTCTGCCTTGGAACAGCGGAGTTTGGTTCTGTGGTGGAAGATTCGTTGTCCGAGGCAATTATCGACCACTACATCGATGCGGGGGGCAACGTCCTGGACACCGCCGAGGTATATGCCGAATGGGTCCCCGGTGGGAGTCATCGAAGCGAAGAATTTCTCGGCCGCTGGCTCCGGAAACGCAAAAGCCTGGACGGCCTCGTTCTTTCTACCAAGGGGGCCCATCCCAGACTCGATTCGATGGACAAGCCGCGCATGTCCAAAAAGGAGATTGAATCCGACCTGAATTCGAGCCTCCAGCGACTTGGCGTCGATCACGTCGATCTTTACTGGCTTCACCGGGATGATCCCGGAACCCCTGCGGAAGAAATACTTCTGACCCTCGAGGAATTTCGGAAGGTTGGAAAAATCAGATACGCAGGATTTTCAAATTGGACACAAGCGCGCGCAGAAGAGGCTAGATTGGCCGCGGAAAAGCTGGGTGTTGCGGGTTTCATCGGAAGTCAAAATCAATGGAGCCTGGCGAAAGCGGATGCCGCCAAAGGTGATCCAACCTGGGCCTACATCGATGATTCGTTTGCCAAATGGCATGCCCTTTACGGCTTTGCAGCCTTTCCTTACACCCCTCAAGCAAACGGGTATTTCCGGCGGTTGGATAACGGCAGCATTGCTCAAGCTTCTGATCTCGTGAAAGGCCTTTTTCACCACCCGCAAAACGAAACCCGGTACAAACGCATTAAGACCCTACAAGCCGAAACGGGCTTCAGCGTAGCACAGTTGGTGCTTGGCTACTTGTTAGGCCAAGCATTTCCCGTTTTTCCAATTGTCGGTCCCAAAAGAGTGGCTGACCTTAAGGAATCCCTTCACGCGGCCGAAGTAACTCTTAGTCCGAACCAAGTGGACTTCCTCGCGGCGAATACGTAAGCGACCAATTTGTTGTCAGTGCCAGTTGCCATTGGTCAGTGAGGGCCCGTCAGGTCGAAATCTTAATCGTCCGTCCTCGTACTCGGTTCCCCTCTTGTCTCCCTTTCCTACTTAAAACAACTTGACAAACAGACGTTCTCTCCCCACTTTCCTCCTCCCCTCGCCCTCGGTGTTCTGCCGGGCCGAGGGAAGCCTACCTATGTCCAGCCAACTTCTTGAGGAAGCGTCGAAAATCATTCCGAACACCGCACTCCTCGTCAATCTCGTGTCCAAGCGCGTGCGGCAGTTGACCATGGGGCACCGCCCCCTCGTCGAAGTGGGACCGCGCATGTCCAACGCCGACGTCGCCTTAAAGGAGATCATCGACGGTAAACTCACCTACGAGTTTCAGCCGGAACCGATCGCCAAGGTTTAGAGAACCTTCAACCTGAAGCGGTAGTGACTTATGTCCGCCGAGATCGCATCCAATCGCCGTGCGTTCCATAACTATCAGATTCTCGAAAAGATAGAGGCTGGTATCGAACTGCAGGGAACGGAGGTCAAATCCATCCGCGCCGGGTTCGCGAACCTTAATAACGCCTTCGCCCGAGTCGAGAATAACGAAGTCTACCTTTACGACGCAGATATCCAGCCGTACGAACGTGCCAGTCACAGCCAGCACGAACCAAAACGTCGCCGGAAACTTCTGCTTCACAAAACGGAGATTGCCAAACTCTTTTCCCTCAGCTCGATCGAGGGTCAGACGATTGTCGCGCTCCGGCTTTACTGGAAGAACAGCCGGGTAAAAGTGGAAATCGGCATAGGAAAAGGAAAATCGACTATCGACAAACGGCACGACCTCAAAGAGAAGGCTGTCAAAAGAGAAACCGATCGCGCCATGTCCTCATTCAACCGCCGACACGGGTGACGGTACGCGAAGCGTCCCCGCTTTGCTTCTTTAGCACGCGAAGCGTCCCCGCTTTGCTTCTTCAGTAAACGAAGCGTCCCCGCTTTGCTTCTTTAGTAAACGAAGCGTCCCGCTTTGCTTCTTTGAACAGGCAAAGAGGGAGAAGAAGCAAGGCGGGGACGCTTCGCATACTCAGCCCTATCTGCTGGGAAACTTGGCCAGGATCTCTTTCACCGCCTCTTTGGCCAAGGCCTGGAGTTTGTCACCCGATTGCTTCAGGTCAACGTTGGTCTTCGCCCAGCCTCGCCAAAGCAGCACCTTCTTCTTGGGATCGATGAAATCGATGATCAGGGTGCCTTTGGATGCTTGCCCGGGGTGATTCGGATCCTGAAAGCGCGATAGATCCGCCTGAGCCGCTTGGCCTGCCGTCAATGGATAACCCAGGTAGTTGTCCAGGGTCGTCACGCTCTCGTTATCCACCAGCACGATATGGAAAGCCACCAAAAGATCTGTCGCGCGATTCGGAAAAAACCGATACCCCTTCGCATTCAACTCCGCGAGAATATCTTGTCCGATAATAGCTCGCCAATCAGGACCGCTTGCCACCGCTTCGGCGGCCCCGTGACTCTTGTCCGGCACAAAACGAAACGTGGAGCGTTTGGCAAGACTAGCGCCGGGCGATAGTTCGCTTCCCGTTTGAAAACTCGTGGCGCAACCCGCAAACGACAGAGCGACTAAGACAGTGCACAAAGTGCCTAGGCAAGATCGGAGATACATATAGCTCATACAAAGGATTAAGATGCACCGGCTTTATTTGGCCGATGTTGCCGTCTCTTAAACCCAGATCCCCCTTAAATTGTCAAGAATCTGCCGTTTAATCCGCCTATTTAACGATCGTTTCAGTCGTTTGGTTACCGATCACGGTCGGAACCGGGCGGCGCTGCAGGAAGGCAAAAGCAGGCACCATGTAGAAAAACGTGGTCAGCAAACACCAGAAAACTCCAATCGCGCAAACGATACCAAGGCCGCTCAGTGCCGGGTTCTGCGCCGGAATAAGCACCGCAAAACCCGAAAATGTGGTCAGGCCGCAAATGGAAAGTGGCTTCAAAACGTTGGCCAGATTCTCTTTCAAATCTCCTTCGCGCCGGCTCACCACCAAAAACTGGATGCCGTAATCGACACCGATCGCTAGGACCAGGGGAAACGCCAGCGTATTGAGCAAATTGACCGAAACGTGAAACAGTTTCAGCGTCGCCACCAACCCCAGCATCGACATCGCCAAAGCCGAGGCATGCACGAGCCAAAGCGAGAATTTCCGATAGACAATCCAGAGCAACGTTAGAATCAAGAGCCCAACAATGGTCGTAAACTCAACCAGTTCCCCTTTGGCCCACGGAATCAGATCCCATAACGTGTAGGACCACCCGGTCACCATCGCATGAGGATCAGCGCCATGAATCAGCTCTCCAATCATTTTCTGCTCCGATTGTGAATGAATCGGATGAATTGGTTGCACGTAACCAACCGCGATGGTCGGATTGGTCGCAAAATATCGGTCGATCAGAAACCACCAGCTGGACTTGGGCGGAAATAGCTTCGACCAATCTGGCAAACCGGTTTGCGACTGCTCTGATTGTAGACGGTCGAGCAGTTCAAAGGCGTTCTTAAACGAATCCAGCTCAAATCCATTTCGTTGGAGACTCTCTCGGACCAGTATCTTGATTTTTTCAAAGTCCAACCTCTTCAATGCTTCTCGGTTTTCTTTGATTCGCCCGGGAGAGAGCGCCAGTGCCACGGGCGTACTGACCGACTTCAGCTGCCCCGCTTTTTGAGCCTCTTCCAGCTTGTTTGAAAGACGCTCCCAGCGATCATGGAAATCCTCCTGATCCTTCGCCTTGACTAGGATAGTGACTGGATCGGACTGCTGTTTCATCTGGTCCGAAAGCACCTGTAAGGCGATCGACGCAGGTATTTTCTTTGGTTGCAGCGAAACCGGGTTGGTATCGAATTCCAACGGAACAACTGGCGCAACAGCAATCAGCGCAGCAACAATCAGCACCCCGAGAGAGACGGCCAGCACCGGACGCGGTTCGCGAAACATGGCATCCACAAATCGGGTTGAACCCCTCAATATGAAGTCCGTGGTTGTCGGCGGCTTCGCGTGCTTAAAAAACATGAACAGGAAAAGCACCATGAACAAGCCTGCGAATCCCACGCCGAGTGCGACGAGCGTCCCTAACTGCCCGAACCCGGAACTTTGGCTGAACTTCAGGACCAGAAAACCGATCGCCGTTGTAACAATCACGTAAAAAATCGCCGCTCCAATGTCCCGAACCGAGACAAAGACTGCCTCCTCATGGGAATGCCCAGCCCGTCGCGCCTGCTGATAGCGACCAAAAAGCAGAAGGCTGAAATCCACTCCAACGCCGGCCAGAATGGAGAAAAATCCTATCGCCACCACGTTAAGCTCGTGAAAGATCAGCATCCCGAGAGCCAGCGCGACCAGGGCCGACAGACAGAGAATCAAAACGATGCCGATCAACGGCAGGAACCTTCGAAAAGCCACATAAAATAACCCGCTGACGATTCCGATGGAGAGGATTGCACTGAGCGAGATGTCTCCTTCCATACTGTGCGAAATCTGAGCCACAAAGGCCGTTCGCCCCGTGACGTAAACTTTGGGCCGGTACCCGGTCCATTCATTCAACATCCGGTCCGTGAACCGGTTCACTTTTTCCATGACAGCCTGACAGGAGCGCGCATCCAGGCCTGGCTGATTCGTGATAATCAACGCTATTTCGAAAAGTCCGTCCTGCGAAGCCAGGGCGCTCCCCTGGTCCATCGATGAACTTGAACCAAACGGTTTCATGGCCCGGGCAAACAGACCCAAAGGGTCAAGCGTAGCTTCCAGTTGCGATCGGATGGAATCGCCCGTGATCGTGTCCCGGATCCGGGTCAGCCGGTCATCGATGGCCGCCGGCTCGAGCTGAGCCATCGCCTCCTTGAATTCGTCCCGAGGCAAATTCAGCAAAAGCGATGGCAAGATGCCCTGAATTTCGTTGAGTCCCTCCTGCGTCTCTAAGGGAATCCGGTCAAAGGTCCGAAGAACCCAAGGCTGTTTGGCGAGTTCCTCGATGAAATGCGTCTTGAAGGCATCCAAGTCCTCCGCGTGACCTTCCTCACCGAGGAAGCCGAAGACCAATTGCCGCGCCTGTGCAAACTGGTTATTGAACTCCTTTAAGCCGACCACCGACTCGAACTTCGACGGCAACAAGTTCAGGACTTCCGAGTCGAAGTTCCTTCGCTTGACGACGATAAAGATTGAAAGAGCCGCGATTGCCAGGGCAGCAACGATGAGTGTCTTGGTTCGGTGAGCAATGACGCTGGCTAAAAACTCTGTGATCTTGGCAGCATAGAACGACAGTCCAGACCTTGAGGGAGATTTCATTCAATAGACAAATTCGTTGGCCGCCAAAATGGCAGATTCAACTACGTTATACCGCTCGACCTTGCAAGTCGTAGCCAAAGCATCCCCTTCTTGCCTCCCAATTCCTAAATCGTGCTCGTTCTCGTCCTCGTCCTCGATCCTTCAACACCGTCAGCAAAAACGAAGCGCCCCGCCGAAAACCTCACTAAACGCCGATACGCCGATACGCCGACCCGCCGATACGCGGTTCCGTCCCTCCCATTACCCTCTCGACCGCGCGCACTGCTTCTCCCACCGTCACCGCTTTCATACAACGAAAATCCAGAGGGCATTCCCGGAGAAAACATGGACTACACTCCACGTGATGGCGGATCACCACGTGACCTTCTCCCATCGGCCCCGTTAGCTGCGGCTCGGTCGAACCGAAAATCGCCACGGTCGGCACCTGCAAAAATGCTGCTAAATGCATCGTTCCAGTATCGTTGGTCAGCAAGAGTCTGCACCGTCGAAGCTGCTGCGCCAGTTCCAGTAGAGATGTGCGACCGGTCAAATCGGTTGCCCTCTCTCCCAACAATTTCATGATTTCGACCGCCAGCGGTTTCTCATTGGCAGTGCCTAAAATCAGCCAATGCAGTCCATGGCGTTCAGACAGCTGCTGAGCGGCCGGAGCGAACTCTGTCCACCGCTTAGCTGGCCCATACTCCGCACCCGGGCAAAGCCCGGCCAACCCAGGCTCAGCCGATTGGCTGTCTCGCTGCTCAACCACTTCGTCCAAATTCGCCCCGATTCGATCCAGGATGCGCAGGTAATGTCCCTTCTGGTGTTGCAAAGGAGTCGGAAACGGCGGTTCCGGGATGAATTGATTCACAAAATAGTCGCGCCATGGCCGAGAGTAACCCACCCGGCGCGGTATCCCGGCTAACCAGACTTCGATCGCACTTCTGACAGAATTCGGAAGTAAAATCGCCACCTCGAAATCCCGCCGGATCTTTGAGGCAACTCGAAAAACAGAATCGCCCGGTTCGATCGTGATTAATTCATCGACCTCCGGTACCATCCGCCAGAAATCCGCCAACTTCGCTCGGGTCAGTACCGTCAGTCGGACATCCGGTCTGCCGCGCTTCAGCCGACGGACCGCCGGCGCGCTCATCACCGCGTCCCCTAGCCAATTGCTGGACCGCACCAGGATGCGAAACGGCACCAGCCGGCCGCTGTTTTTTGGAACATAAACGCCTCGTTTGTAGTCACGGAGCAGAAATTTAGGAGACGGAGTCTTCCAACGTTGATGCAGCCAGAACCAATCGCTCGGCCGCCGAATGATCAACAACTCCAGGGCGCGGTTGATTCGATGAGTCAATTCCTCCACCGATGCCCCGCCCTTCGGAACGAATTCGCTGACTTCCAGGCGCCACTTTCCAGGACCGACCGTAAAGATCGCCACTGGAAGAATCTCTGCGCCCGTCTTCATTGCCAGGATCGCCGGCAAAGGGGTCGTAGAAGCCAGGCGATTGAAAAACGGTGTCCAAATACCTTTGTCCCCGGCATGCTGATCCACCAGAATGGCCAACATTCCACCTGCCTTCAGGACGCTCGTACTTCGTGCCAGTCCATGCTTGCGCTCGATCATCTCCAACCCGGTGCTTCCTCGTGCCCGGCGGACATGTGCGTCGATAAATCGGTTCGGCAACGCGCGGTAAAGGACCGCATGCTTACCAGATCGGACTAACGCGGCGCAAAATATAAAGATCTCCCAGTTCCCGATGTGATTAATCGTCCAAAGGACGCTCCTGGCCCCGTTGATTCGTTCGGTTGCCCGCTCGAAGTTTGAGACATCCAGATGCTTCCGCACTTCTTCCCAGGGCTTTTCCAGCAGGACAAAGGAACAGAGCAAGTTCGCCACCAGATCCTTAAAATGGCGTTGGGAACAGCGCTTCACCTCTTCGTGCGACCAATCGGGAAAGGCGATTCGGATGTTCGCCATCGCCAGACGACGGTAACCGCCGAGCAATAGGTATCCCAGCCACCCAATGAATTGACCCAGACCAAACACCCAGCGCAAAGGCAAACATCCGAGTGCCCACCCCACCCCGCGGTAAACAAGGTAGACCAGGTAATCGAAAACATCCGCCGGCTTCAGCCGAAAATCACTCATTTCAGCCTTGAGCTAAGCTCCAGCCGAGAGGGACCTCAATCCAAAAAGAAACGTGTCGGCGGGGGCATACTCGTATCGGCGTGTCGGCGTAGGGGCGTATCGGCGTGGCGTCACGAGACGAAGATGCATGCGTGCCGTTCCAGGATTTGCATCGAATCTAGAGAGAAGCGAGACCATTTACCCACATCGCGCGTTCCGGCTCGCTGATACGACACTACGCCGACCCGCCGAAGCGTGATCCTACGCCGATACGAGTTCCCCACCACGCCGATACGCCCCCACGCCGACCCGCCGACACGAGTTCCCCGTCACCCTCTCGGATGAAACTGCTTATGGATCGATTTCAAGCGACTTTGCTCCACATGCGTGTAGATCTGCGTCGTCGCAATATCCGCATGTCCCAGCAGTTCCTGGATGATCCGCAGATCGGCCCCGTTCGCCAGAAGATGAGTGGCAAAAGAGTGCCGTAAAAGATGCGGATAAATGTTCATTTCAAATCCGCCTGTGGCGGCGATCTCTTTCAGGATTTGCCAGATCCGTTGAGTTGTCAGCTTCTTCCCGTGTCTGGACAGAAAGACCTCGTTTCCGGTCTTGCGCCCAATCAAATGGACTCGTTCCTGCTTCAGGTACTGGTCGATTGCCTCACAAGCGATCCGCCCAACCGGGACTAGCCTGGTTTTCGAACCTTTGCCGATCACCCGAATGATCCGTTCTTGCAGGTTTAAATTTTCCAGGCGTGCACCAGCCAGTTCGCTGATCCGCAACCCCGATGCGTAGAAAAGTTCCAGGATCGCCCGGTCACGCAAGGGGAACGGCCGGCCTTGGAGATTGATTTCCAGCAGATGATTGACCTGCACCTCGTTCAAAGTCTCCGGCAAAAACCGCGAAAGCCGGGGCAACGGAAGTAGCTCCGCTGGATCTCGGTCGATCAAAAGACGCATCTTCAAAAATCGGAAAAAAATCTTGAGCGCCACCACCACGAGCTTCATCGAACCGGAAGCGAGTCCTCTATCCTTCTCTGTCGCCAGGAATTCAATCAAATCAGCCAGTTCGACCTCGCGTGGAGAAGAAAACTGTTTGAGTCTCTCCGCCCAATCCGCAAATTTTTCGAGGAATCGCTTGGTCGACAGTTGATAGTTCTCCGACAACCCACGCTCAGTGGCCAGATAAAGGATAAAACAATCGATAGCCTCCGCAAAGTCGATGTCCACTCCCCGTTAACTGTAGAGAGTCTGCCCAACGACACGAGAGGAAAAGCGATCTGCCGATCATCTTGATCATTTTCTCCAGGAGCAAGACGGGAAAAACGACTTGCGATTCTGCAACTTCGTGGCAGCGTCTTGTCCCATTCGTGACCCGCGGGCATAGCTTAATGGTAAAGCTCCAGCCTTCCAAGCTGGCTATGCGAGTTCGATTCTCGTTGCCCGCTCTCAAGCCGTTAAATAGAGGATCCGAGGTTCTCCGAGATATTTCAAATAAGAACCTCTACTGATTACCTACCTATGCGATTCTTCTTTCTTCCACTGCTGCTGATTGTCGCATTTCAGACATTCGCCGCCGACCCAGTGCTGAAATTTACCCTTACGAAGGCCAATGGAACACCCGCGATTTACGAATTCCTCATTCCGGATAGCGATACGAATCAAGGTGTCCCTTTATCGCGGGATGAAGCGGTCCAACAACAGCACAATGCAGGTGTGGCTGCGTTAACCTGGGCGAAGCAGTTCTACGGAGCGCACGAGATTTTTCTGAGATCCGTCGAGTTACAACAGGGTCCGATTCTTTACTACTTGGCTAAGTTCGACGGCGAGCTTGCCGGCGCCCGCCAAGCCTTCTTCGCCATCGTGCTCACGTCGGGGTCGGTCCTTGAGCCTGTCGAGATACATTAGGGCCTTTTCCTCAATTATTCGTTCGGATCAACTTCCGTGAGGTCCCCATCGCCGGATGCCAGCCGACCGCGAAGGCGTCATTTCCAGCAGCGTTTGATCCCCGAAACGGTCGCCCGCAGCGAATAGCGTCCGGTTCGGCTCGTCCCACAGCACGAACGCGAACTCGTCGCGGAGCTGCTGTACGCAATGCGCGCCAAACTTCTCGGAGGGACGCTACAACCGCTTCAGCAACGCTTCCCGTTCTGCTCGACATGCCTCCGTAAATTCATGCCACGGGTCCGCAGTCTCTCGTCTGTTAGCTTTTTCAATTCCTGAATGCTTATCGGAGGACGATTATAGGCTTCGATGATGTCCTGGATGACTCTATCGGCCGACTTTAAAACAGCTTGCGAGCTGATCATTCTAATACGTCCGAGAAGCGCATATGCCGCGACGAATGCAGCCGGCTTACCGACGTCGTCAAGGGTTCGATTCAGAGAGTCAACATAGAGATCTGCTACTTCCGTAAGGAACTCGGAATAAAGCTTCTCTCGATTCACGACGTCCTTTTCTCGCATATCATGACGCGCATTATAGCGCTGAGTAAGAAAGGTCGTTGCAAAGGTGGTTAGTCCGCCAACAGTTGAACCGAGTATGGCGGCAAAGGCGGGTATCAAACCGGAGGTGTCCATGGGTCGTCGTAAACGCCTCTGGTCTGTCCTATCGAGCACCGCCTCCGACCCGGATGGTTTCGCCGGTGACCCATGAGGATGCGTCCGATGCCAGGAAGACGGCCACGGCAGCGATGTCTTTGGGTTCGCCTAAACGACCGAGGGGGGTAACGGAGACGTAGCGTTTTACGCTTTCCTCACTAAGAAGGCCGGCCGCTCGGGTGCCTTCGCTGCGCGTGTAGCCTGACTTTCAGTGTCACGGGTCGGTGAAGATCGACGTCGACCGCTTTGGTGCGATCGCGTTGACCCGAATCTTGCGCGGACCTAATTCTGCCGATAGTCCTTGAGTTAGATTTTCCACGGCGGCCTTGGTTGCGGAATAGAGCGCCGCATTGGGCATTGAATGGCTGCCGGCGAGAGAACTGATGTTGATCACACGGCCGCCCTCAAATCCGAATTGCCGAATTGCCTCCTGAAGGGTCAGCATCGGCCCCAGAACATTGATGGAGAATTGGCGGCCGAACTCGGCAACGGTGATTGCCTCGAAGGGCTCGAATTTGAAGACGCCAGCGTTGTTTACCAGCACGTCCAGTTTGCCAGACGCTTTTTTCGTCTCCGTAAAGAGCCGCTTCACCTCTTCGGGATCTGAGACCGCGGCTTGGACGGCAATGGCATTACCGCCGGCGTCGGCAATTTCGGCGAGCACCCGATCGGCGCCCTTCCTGCTCGATGCGTAGTTTACGACGACCGAAGCGCCCTCCGCGGAAAGGGCTTTTGCAATTCCCGCGCCGATTCCCTTCGATGCGCCGGTGACAATAGCTATCTTGCCAGCTAGTAAGTTCATGGGATTCTAGGTTGTTATGCTTACCGCCGTGCTGCCTAGTGCTGTCCTGATAGGGGACACAGCGAGTAGGCCAAAGCGCTCATCTTCCTCCATCGACCTGACGTGACTGCTTGCTGTAGTGTTCATCATTCGTGGCGGCAATGATCTGCTACCTCTTTCTAAAGTTTCTGAGGGTGCACATTTCAGAAAACTTTAAGGTCAATTCAAAAAGCATTGCTCTCATGCCGCCATCACGCGCAGTTGCGATGGACGCCGGCACAGTCCTTATGCGGGAGCCCGCGCAGGTAGGGCGAAGCTCCGTCTGAGCCGGGGCTTCCCGCGTCGCACTCGCCTGCGACGTCACCCCCTTAAATCAG
>DATHPI010000047.1:0-19843 GCA_035484035.1 Chthoniobacterales bacterium | reverse complement strand
TGGGTGGTAGCGCGACGACGTGCAGCTGGCCGGTTGGAGAGTGAACCGGAACAAGCAGGAAGTGTGGTAATCGATAGCGGGTTGGTTCTGTTGATGCCACGCCAGAAAGCGAGCAACGTCCAGGGTCTTGCCACCAACCTCTGTTATGGTGCAATGGCAATGGATAGGAACGTCTCATCGGATTGTTTGTGTAGTTGGTTGATTAATCGTGTATAGATAGCATTTCGCGTTTTCACGCCGGTGTGAATAGCAGCGCGGCGGATTATCGTAAATGGAACGAAAGATGTACTCCTTGGGCATCGTTTCCGTTCTTCAATCATCTCGTGCTCGTTATCGTTCTCGTAATCGTCTTCTCTTTTCATCGTCCAGAATCAAAGTTCGAGCACGACCGCAAATTGAGGATGCCCTCCTATCGCGCGGGTTCCTGGCAAGCATCAGAACGTGCGCAGATGGCTTACCAGCGTCGTTGGGCCAATGCGCGAACAATCGCCCGCCAGGGATCGAGCGCAGCGTAAGTCTTTTATCACCCTAGGGCTTCATGGTTTGCCAGCCGCGAAATAATAGGCTTGTGCTCGGGCTCCACTGATACACTCTGCACCATGCCATTTCGCGCGTTCAATTTGGGGGATCATCTAAACAAAGCGGTTGAGGAAGCCGGGTACACGGAACCGACTCCAATCCAAGTGGAAGCGATTCCCAAAATAATGGCCGGGCATGACCTGATTGGAATTGCCCAAACCGGTACCGGTAAAACGGCGGCGTTCGTTTTGCCGATCCTGTCGCAGCTCTTTAGGGCGAGCGGTTCGTCCCACGCACGCGGAATCCGGTGGTTGATTCTTGCTCCGACCCGGGAGTTGGTTGTTCAGATCGAGGAAAATGCGCAAATCTATGCCAAATATTTGCCGGCACGGATCGCCACGGTGATTGGCGGTGTGAGCGAGCGTCCGCAGATCAAAGCGCTTCGCTCCGGCGCCGATCTTGTCATTGCCACACCTGGCCGGCTCCTGGACTTGATCGGACAAGGGCACGGAGATTTTTCGGCACTTCGGTTCCTGGTCCTGGACGAAGCGGACCGGATGCTGGACATGGGGTTTATTCCTCAGATCCGCCGCATCATAAAGGTCCTTCCATTCAAACGACAGACCTTATTGTTTTCAGCAACCCTTTCCAAGGAGATCGAGGCGCTCGCGCAGGAGTTTCTGCAAAGACCGAAGATGGTGCAAATTGGGCGGCGGTCGAATCCGGCCGAGACCGTGACGCAACTCGTTTACGAAGTGCCCGCGGGTCTGAAGCCGGCTCTTCTCATTCACCTGTTGCGCGATCCCTCCTTCGATTCGGTGCTCGTCTTCACGCGGACGAAGCATGGCGCCGACCGAATCGCAAAGCGCTTGGGAGGAACGCAGATCACGACGGCGACGCTCCATTCCAATCGCTCCCAGAACCAGCGTCTGAATGCCTTGAAAGCCTTTAAATCGGGAGAGGTCCGTGTGCTCGTGGCCACCGATATTGCGGCCAGAGGGATTGACGTAGACGGCATTTCGCACGTCGTGAATTTCGATTTCCCGATGCACCCGGAAGATTATGTTCACCGCATCGGGCGAACGGGACGGGCCCAAGCCATCGGAGATGCCATCAGCTTTGTCACACCGGAAGATCGCGATGCTCTTCGATCTTTGGAGCGATTCATCGGACGTGGCGTGGTGCGAAAGCGGGCCGACGATTTTGACTATCACGCGGTTCCTGCTGCCTCCCCGGAACGAAGAGAGATTCGTCAACTGACGGAGCGCAAATCCCCTCATCCTGAAAACCGTAGCGCGCAAACGCCGACCGGAGATACCCGCCGGAATCGGCGGAACGGTGGCAGACGTTTCAGGGGGCGATAATAAAGCACTTGTCGAGTTATCAAATGTCATCCCAGCAAACACTTAACAACAAATCAATCTTCGCAGCGTTTTTTTGGGTGGGCGTGGCGCTACCGCTCGACGGCGGTGCCTCTCTCTGAAGCAAATCTTCGGAAACGACGGGTGCGAACCGACCCGGATGCACTATCACCCTTTCAGCTAGCTGATAGCTAAGCTAGCTGGGTGAGATCGCGGACGTAGAGTTCGGCTATTCTTTGCTAAAACCTTCGTTCGTTCGAAGGCGGGAACGCCCTGTCCCAAAACAGGGACGCAGATTGCCTGTTTTTCTCTTTAGATTTGTTGGCAACTCCCGTACAAGCCTTCTCTCCAGCCCAATGGCACGAACCATGCTCAAAGAAGTTTTAGCTCTGCGAATCGCAAAGCAACGACCAGCTAACTTAATCTATGCAGACAATTTCTTTTCCAGCAAACGCTGCCGCTTCGCCCGTTCATCATGGTGTACACGAACTCCTGGAGAATGCGCTAGAGCAGGCATTCTTGATCGCAAATACCAACGGAGAAATTCTGTTTGCTACGCGGAAGACACGCGCAATCTTGCGAGCCTTCTTTGCCCAAGTCCCGGATGATCTTATCCCAAACGAGATTCGCACCTGGTTAGTCAAAGGTGATACCAACAGGCCTCTGGTCATCCATCATCCGAAAAAAGGTGAAATCGAAATCTGCAAATTTTCCCTTTCGCCATCGGAAAACCTGTCGTTGTTGCGGATTGAGCATCGACTTGTCCGTCAGGGCCCAAAGGCGCTGTTGACACTGGGCCTCACCGCACGCGAAGCAGAGGTGCTTTTCTGGATAACCGAAGGCAAGACCAACCCAGAAATCGCTGTTATCCTGGACACTTCTCCAGGCACGGTGAAGAAGCACGCGGCGAATCTTTATGCCAAACTTGGTGTGCCAACCCGGACCTCAGCAGCCAGATGTGCGCTCTCGATTCTTCTTGCGGATGCCTGAGCTCCCCCGGTACCTCTTTGTCTTCGATTCCCGGCTCATCCCAAGTATACTAGCGGTTTACTTATAACGTTATATATTGCGGAACCATCCTTGGCCAAACAATCTAAGGCAACAAGACGCGCACTCGCTCTGGACGCCAAGAAAACTCAAACGTAAGGTAAGGGATCGGACGAAAGGCGATTCAGGAAAACTTTAACAGCGAATGCTCAGTGGGGCGCAGCAGCAACCGAAAAAAAGGGTCGCAGAGCTGTCTGGGCCAGAAGAGATGCATATGGATCGAGATCAACTTCGAGCCGTTCAGGCTCCACTCAAACAGCGGTACCGCGAGGATCCAGAGTCTGCTCTGATAACGCTGCGGGCGGAGGGCTCTCTCGAGCAGCGGGTCGCTTGCAGTATTTCCATTGGAAAAGCGTTGGTCGAAGCCGGCCTTCACCCAGCGACAGGAGGGACCGGACTGCAGGCCTGCTCGGGAGATATGCTTCTTCAGGCCCTCGTCGCCTGCGCCGGTGTGACCCTGACCGCCGTCGCTACGGCGCTGGGCGTGAAGTTGCGAAGCGGCCGCGTGACAGCCGAAGGCGACCTCGACATCCGTGGAACGTTGGGGATCTCAAAGGATGCTCCGGTCGGCTTTAAACAGATCAGACTTCGCATTTTCCTGGACGCTGAGGCGACCCCGGAGGAGCGAGCACGGCTCCTGCAATTGACGGAGCAATATTGCGTCGTTTACCAGACGTTGTGCAGCGGTTCGCAGATGTCCCTGAAAATCGAAAACTGATCGCCGAATCCTTGCCAACTTAGAATTTCCTGGCTTCCGCCTCAGGCCGGTTGACCGATCACCAGGCACCCGGCAGGCGCGCTGTGAAAGGAAGCAGGAATCGAACGGTTTCCAAAAGGAGTCTCTGGAACTCAGCTACCCCGCCCGCCAGGAATCAAAATTGTAAACGCCAATATTAAGCGCATCATAAGCATAACGTATTCTAATTCACGTTTTATGTTCGAACCTCGGTTTTATTAAGGACGATTTACCCGCTCCATCTGTTTTGCTTCGGTCAGGAGATTCTCCAAATTCAGCGGCTCGGTAACCATGGCCAACTCGCCATTTGCCGTGTGCGGCCATTCCGGGCGGGGACGATCCCAATAGAGCTCGACTCCGTTACCGTCCGGGTCGCGAAGATAGAGGGCCTCGCTCACGCCATGATCAGAGGCGCCTTCGAGCGGGATACCGGCACGCAAAAGTCGCTCCAAGGCATCCGCGAGTTCGGCGCGGGTGGGATAGGCTATCGCCAAATGATAGAGCCCAGTCGATCCCGGCGGTGGGGGCGCGCCCCTGAGGCTCTCCCAGGTGTTCAGCCCGATATGGTGATGGTAACCTCCGGCCGAGAGAAACGCGGCGCTCCGGCCGAGGTGTTGCGTCAACTCGAATCCGAGCACATCGCGATAAAAGCCAAGCGCGCGATCGAGGTCGGCGACCTTTAAATGCACGTGCCCGATGCGCACGCCGGGATGGATCGGCTCAGGCATTATTGTCCGTTCGGATAGGGGCCAGACGTCTGGAACAGATGAAATGATCCTGTTAACATGCCACCAAGCCTCCTGGTTTGAGGTTGAAACCGAAGAGCGGTTGAATAAGAGGTGACACGATCGGTTCCGTGTTGAACATTTGTCTTTGAAACCCCCAACTCAATCTAAAATTGAACGGCTCCCTGTCTTTCTCGGAAAAGGCACCTGAGCTCAAAAGAAACTTTAACCCAATTATTCCCTCTAATTATGCAAGCTCTGGTCCTTGAACGCAAAGGTGAACTCTCTATCCGGGACATCCCACTACCAACGGAAGTCGGTCCCAACGATGTCAAAATTAGTATTCACACTGTAGGAATCTGCGGGAGTGACGTTCACTATTATGAATACGGTGCGATCGGCCCGTTTGTGGTGAAAGAGCCGATGGTACTCGGCCATGAATCATCCGGAACCGTGGTCGAGGTGGGCCAGGCGGTGAAAAATCTGAAACCTGGCGACCGGGTCTGTATGGAACCTGGAATTCCTGACCCGAACAGTCGAGCCAGCCGGTTGGGCATTTACAATTTGGATCCCGCGGTACGCTTCTGGGCAACGCCGCCTATCCATGGATGCCTGACGCCCTACGTGATCCACCCTGCTGCCTACACCTTCAAACTTCCAGAGAATGTCAGTTTCGCCGAGGGAGCGATGGTGGAGCCGCTGGCGGTGGGCATGCATGCGGCAGTGAAGGCAAAAATTAAACCGGGCGACCTCGCGGTGGTCATGGGAGCCGGCCCGATTGGCATCGTGACGGCGTTGGCAGCCATTGCCGGAGGATGCAGCCAAGTCGTTCTCACGGACGTCCAACAGCCCAAGCTGGACCTTGCCGCAGCACTGGGCCCCATCCGGCCTGTCAATGTAGCGAAAGAAAAATTGCGGGATGTGATTGATGAGCTGACCGACGGCTGGGGAGCTGACTTAGTATTCGAAGCCAGCGGAGCTCCTCCGGCGATTCAAACGGTCCATGAGCCGCTGTGCCCGGGGGGGCGTATCGTGCTGGTCGGGCTGCCCATCCGCCCTGTCCCGATCGACTTGGTAGCCCTGAGCGCCAAGGAAGCCTCCATCGAGATGGTGTTCAGATACGCCCACGTTTATCCACGCGCCTTGGCGCTGATGGGTTCGGGGAAAATCGACGTCAAACCTCTGATCAGTCGCACCTTTGAATTCAAGGATAGCGTTGAAGCCTTTGACTTTGCGATGAAAATGCCGCCGGATTGCGTAAAAGCGCAGATTCAGATGACGCCCTGATGGCCATCCGGAAAAGACCATCACTATGAGAGCGGTCCGACTCTATGGAACCCCTGACAATCAGAGGGTTGTCCTTGAAGAAGTACCGAGACCTCAAATTGGTGCGAGTGAGGTTCTGGTTCGCGTGCGCGCGACCGCGGTCACGCCTGGCGAACTTGAATGGCACCCGACGTTGCACACCCAGAAAGGCGATCCACGGTCACAGGCAATCCTAAGTCATGAGTTTTCCGGGGTAATCGAAGAAATTGCACCGGATGTCGGAGGCTTAGCAGAGGGTGATGCGGTCTACGGCCTGAACAATTGGTTTAAGGAGGGTGCGGCGGCGGAGTACTGTGTGACCACTCCGAGCGAAATGGCACCGAAACCGCAGACGATCGACCACCTGCAAACGGCCGTCACACCAATTTCCGGACTAACGGCGTGGCAGGCCTTGTTCGATCACGGAAAAATAGAGGCTGGTCAAAAAGTCCTTATCCATGGAGGGGCGGGAGGGGTTGGCAGTTTTGCCATTCAGCTGGCTGCATGGAAGGGTGCTTTGGTCGTCACCACGGTTTCCGAGGCAAACGCTGAATTCGTCCGAAGCCTGGGCGCCCGGGAAGTCATCGATTACCGTAAAACTGAGTTCGAGGAGGTGGTCAACGATGCCGACCTGGTGCTGGATCTAGTCGGCGGCGAGACGCTCCCCCGTTCGTTCAAGGCAATCAGGAAAGGCGGACGTGTCGTCACGGTCGCCACGAACGCCGAAGGCAGCCAGGACCCAGCGGTTAAGGAAGCTTTCTTTATCGTCGAGACCAAACGAGAGCAACTTGTCGAATTGGCGAAACTGATCGACGAAGGGAAAATTCTGCCGGTCGTGAGAGAAGTGTTCCCGCTGGAGGAAGCGGAACAAGCGTTTTTTCCGATCAAGAAAGGAGCTGTCCGAGGCAAAACGGCGCTGCGGGTCTCAAGCTGGTGAGGGGTGTTCAACGTTCAGCGTTTGACGGGCGCTCAGCGTTATAGAACGCTCCTCTTATTTCGGAACAGAGACCGGCGCATCGACTTCCATTAGTCCTTCTGGTTTAAATTCATTTGCGAGGCATTCAGGGATCGCAATTTGGCGTGCGAGTTTCCCCCAGGGCGAAGCTCCCATTGACACTGGCAACCTCTTCAATCGTGCTCGTTCTGGTTATCGTTGTCGATCTTTGATCGTGGTCAGCGAAAAAGAAGCAGAAAAACGAGAACGATAACGAGCACGAGCAGGATTTGGGGTGGCGGAGCCTTACTCTACCCTCGGCTTCGGCCTTTTCCGCCACTGTTCGATGGCTTCGAAATAGGCAGCTTCGAGGGATTCGATCTGCTGGGATTGCGCAAACTTCACAGCTACAGCTTCTGATGCCGCTGCACCCATCGCTATCCAACGAGCCGGGTTCTCGACGATGCGAAAGAGAGATGCCGTCAATCCTTCCACGTCTCGCTCCGGAACCAGTAAACCACTCACGCCGTCAGTCACGGCTTCCGGAATCCCGCCATGACGAGTGGCGACCACCGGCAACCCGCTGGCCATCGCTTCAAGCATCGAATTCGGGACCCCCTCCTGATTCGAATCCGGAGGCAACTCGCTGGGGTGCATGAAAATGTGGGCCTTCTCGTACAGCTCACGCAACTCGATCTGACCGAGAAATCCAAGAAAAACGACTGCCTTTTGCAGATCCAACTTTTGGATTAATTCTTCCAACTCGCGACGTAATGGGCCGTCACCCGCGATCAGAAACCTCGATTTGGGAAAGGCCTTTGCGAAACTCGCGAAGGCACGCAACGCGGTGGCCAGGCCTTTCTTCGGCACCAATCGGCAGGCTTGAACAATCGTCCATGCATCGTCCGACGGAGCAATCCTGACCAGGTACGGGAAGCCATCCAAAGGTATTCCAGTTCGGTTCAACCGGATCTTTTTCGGATCGCAATCAAGGTCAATCAATCGCTCTGCGATCGATCGGCTCCGAACGAGGACGAGCGGCACCAAACGAAGCAACTTTCTGAGATTGGCTTCGTATCCGCGCTCAGTTTCCCGGCGTTGCACGTCCATTCCGTGAAAGGAAACGACACAGGGGCGATCCCACCGTTCGATAAGCGGCAGCAAATGGACGCCTGTGTTCCCGAAGTAGACATGCATGAGGTCCGGGTCCCGTCGCATCAGGACTCGCCGGATGATCTCGAATTCGCCTCGGTAGACCAAAGCGGGCGCACGCATCAGATACTTTAACTGTCCCCGGCGGATTGGATTTGTTTTCGATTCGTCGAGCAGCTCCAAATCTTGAAATGGATAGAGTTCGGCATTTTCACGAAACTTGGCGATGACAAAGGTCTCAACCTGACGCAGCGCGGTGATCTGACGATAGATGTGGAGCATCTCCGCCTTTAGAAAATAGGTGCAAAAACTGGCAACGACCGGTTTCACCTTAAATCCGAAGCCTGGTTCTTGGCGCTTATAAGGCTAAAAGTTTTTGGAGAGCACTTTTGAGATCCTCCATCCCGATCGCCTCTGCTGCCACCATTGGCACCACGATCTTATCCGGGAATCTGCTCCGAAGGATGGCCAAGTTCTCTTCCGCTTCGGGTAAATCCATTTTATTGGCCGCGATCATCCAGGGCCGTTGGCTGAGCATGGGATCGTAGAGGTCAAGTTCGCGGCGCAGAGAACCAAGGTCTTCGATCGGGTTGCGCCCCTCGCTGCCGGCGGTGTCGAGAACGAAGACGAGTAACTTACAACGGACGATGTGCCGGAGAAAATCGTGGCCCAGCCCGACGTTCTGGTGCGCTCCCTCGATCAGCCCTGGGATATCCGCGACGGTGGCACGCTTGAATCCTTCGAATTCCACCACCCCGACGACCGGATTCAAGGTGGTAAATGGATAAGGCGCAACCTTGGGATGTGCCGCCGAGACTTTGCCGATCAATGTCGATTTGCCGGCATTCGGGTAGCCTACCAGGCCGACGTCCGCAATTTTGCGCAGTTCCAAAAGAAAATAACCTGCTTCACCAGGTCCACCTTCGGTGAATTGCCGCGGCGCGCGATTGACCGAACTTTTGAAGTGGGTGTTCCCTTTGCCTCCCGATCCGCCCTTGCACAAAACGAACTCCTGATTTTCTTGATCGAGGTCGGCGACCAATTCGCAGTCAACCGGCGCAATCACCGGCTTCGGAACGCGCTCATCGGGTGCCTCCTCTGCCGGCGGCGTTTCGAGGATTTGAGCTGGGATCCGGTAGATGACCGTCCCGGCGGGCACTTTATAGATGGCGTCCTTACCGGCCTTCCCAAACATGTTCTTACCCATCCCGTGTTCGCCGCGTGAGGCTTTCAACAGTGGCCGGTAATAGAACTCCACCAGGTTGTCGGTATGGACATCGGTCCGAAAAATAATGTCGCCCCCTCGCCCACCATCCCCGCCATTCGGGCCGCCTCGCGGCACAAATTTTTCTCGCCGAAAGCTGACGCACCCATTTCCGCCATCCCCGGCCTTGGCGTGAATTCTGATCCGGTCAACGAACATGGCGTTCAGCGTTCGGCGTTCAAAGTTCAGCGTTCAAAGAGTTCAGCGTTCAGGAATGAAGAGGCAGAGCGGGACGCTTTGCTTTGCTAGCGAACAGCATTCAGCGCGGAACGCCAAACCCCGAACGCGGAACCCTGAACGTTACACCAGTGATTCGTACATTTTTTTTGTTTCGGCAGCGATGTTCGCCCAGCTGAACTTTTCGACCGCTCGCTTTCGTCCGGCCTCTCCGAACTTTTTGCGCAACGGTTCGTCCGCCATCAGTCGATTAATTTTCTCGGCCATGTCGCGAGAGAATTTGTCCGGGTTGACCGGTTCGAAAGGGGTCGTCTGCATCTGCTCCAAAGGCACGAGGAACCCGGTTTCACCCTCGACCACAACCTCTTTGATTCCGCCAACCGCTGCCGCCACCACCGCGGTCTCGCAAGCCATGGCTTCCAGATTGATAATCCCAAAAGGTTCGTAAATCGACGGGCAAACGAAGACAGCGGCATGGGTGTAAAGCTGGTAAACAACATCTTTGGTCACCATTTTTTCAATCCAGATGACCCCATCTCTTTTGCTCTGCGCTTCGGACACCGCACGTGTCATCTCCTCGGCAATTTCAGGCGTATCGGGCGCTCCGGCGCAAAGAACAACCTGAAATCCAGGATCCAGGTACTTGATTGCATTGACGAGATGAATGATGCCCTTCTGCCGCGCAATACGGCCGACAAACAAGATAAAGGGCTTGTCCGGATCTATTCCATTTTTTGGCAACAGGTCATGGGATTTGCGCGGATAATATTCATCCGGGTCAATGCCGTTATAAATAATGCGAATTCGTGCCGGATCGACATTGAAAAGTCGCAGGACGTCGCTCTTGGTTCCCTCTGAGACCGCAACCACGGCATCCGCCATTTCGGTAGCGGTTTTTTCCAGCCAGCTCGAGCAGTCGTAGCCGTACCCCAACTGTTCACGCTTCCACGGGCGAAGAGGTTCCAGCGAATGCACTGTCAGGACCATCGGCACATGGTAGTTCAGCTTGGCCAGGATACCGCCGAAATGAGAGTACCAAGTGTGGCAATGGACGACGTCCGCGTCCAGGCCGGCGGTGTTAAAGTCCGTGCAACGCCGGATCGATCCAAACACCGAATTCAGATTCTTGGGGCTTTGGAGAGTCGAAGGATCGAACCCGAATCCTCTTACCTTCAAATGCGACTGGTCGACTTGCTGATCCCCAAAACAGCGCACTTCGACATCCATAATCTTCGCCAGTTCACGGCTCAGGTAATCGACGTGAACACCTGCGCCCCCATAAATGTTAGGGGGGTACTCGTTCGTCAGAAAGAGGGCTTTCATCCCTGCATTAAGAATCGAAGACGATCAGAAGGCAAGCAGGAGAAGCGGGATCGGCGGATCGCTGGTAGTGATTCGGTGGGACGCCTCTTACTTGAACACGATCGGGATAATCAGAATGGCCACTATATTCGCCACCTTGATCATGGGATTGATGGCAGGGCCTGCGGTGTCCTTGTAGGGATCGCCGACAGTATCGCCGGTCACGGCCGCCTGATGGGCGGGAGATCCCTTCCCACCATAATGGCCTTCCTCAATATATTTTTTGGCATTGTCCCAGGCACCCCCGCCGGAGGTCATCGAAATCGCAACGAACAATCCGGTGACAATCGTCCCGACCAGCACGGCACCGAGCATCACGTACCCGAAAAACGAGGCGATCAGGACAAACAAGACCGGAAGCAGCGCCGGGATAATCATCTCTTTCAAAGCCGCTTTGGTGACGATATCCACACATTTTCCATACTCGGGAGTTTCCGTTCCGGTTAAAATCCCAGGCTTGCTCTGAAGCTGTCGACGGACTTCTTTGACGACCGCACCGGCCGCTTTTCCGACGGCCTGCATGCTAAGTGAACTGAAGAGGAAGGGCAAAAGTCCGCCGATGAAGAGGCCAACGATCACCAGAGGCTCTTCCAGCGAATAATCAGACGAATGCGTCTCGCGGCCGCCAATCAAAGCGAAATGCGCCCTTAATTCAGAAACATACGAACCGAAAAGAACGAGTGCCGCCAACCCGGCGGAAGCAATAGCGTACCCTTTGGTGACCGCTTTCATGGTGTTCCCAACCGCATCCAACTCGTCGGTCACCGCTCTGGTGGATTTCGGCAGGTCGCTCATCACGGCGACTCCACCGGCATTGTCCGTAATCGGACCGAACGCATCGAGTGAAATGATGGTCCCGGCCATGGAGAGCATACTCATTACCGCTACGGCGATCCCGTAGAGTCCAACGCAGGAATAACTCAGGATAATCGCCAACGCGATAAAGATGACCGGTAGTGCTGTGGCCTGCTGGCCCATCGCAAGTCCGGCAATGATATTCGTGGCGTGACCGGTTTCTGACGCGAGGGCGATCTTGCGAACCGGTTTGAACGAAGTCGAGGTGTAGTAGTTCGTGATGGCAACAATCACCCCTGTCATCCCGAGCCCCACGAGAGTCGCCAGATAGAGTTGTCCGGAGGTGTAAGTCGATTGCCCAACTTGAATGGTGGCTGGAAATAACCACATCGTGGCCGGCCAATAAAGAATCGCAGAGATCAAGGCATTCACCCCAACTGCTTCCACCAGGACCTGGGTAGGACCGGTATTCCGGAAGCTTACCCACCAGATCGCCGCAATCGCTCCGATCACCGAAATCCCACCCAGCAGAAAGGGATAGACAATCGCTTCCGGCGAATTATGAATGGTCAGAGATCCGATCAGCATCGCTCCGATGACGCTCACTGCGTAGGTCTCGAAGACGTCGGCAGCCATTCCAGCACAGTCTCCCACGTTATCGCCTACGTTATCCGCAATGGTCGCTGGGTTCCGGGGATCGTCCTCCTCGAGCTGGCTTTCGATTTTACCAACCAAGTCCGCACCGACATCCGCCGCCTTGGTATAAATGCCGCCGCCGAGCCGGGCAAAAACGCTGATCAGGCTAGCGCCCAGCGCCAATCCAACCATACTGCTGACAGCTTTTTCCTGGCTTCCCAGAACCGCCTCTCCAATCTTGAAATAGAGTCCAACCGAAAGCAAAGCGAGGCCGACCACCAGCAATCCCGTCACGGCGCCGCCGTTAAACGCGACTCGAAGGGCCGCGTGCTTTGAACTCATAGCGGCTTGCGCGGTCCGGGAGTTCGACAATACGGCGATACGCATCCCGATGTACCCCGCGGCCATCGAACACGCGGCTCCAACCACGAAGCCAAGCGAGGTATAAAAGCCTCGAGCAAAAATCAGAATGACGAAGATCACGGCAGCGATTAAGCCGACGGAAACGAGTTGGCGGTGCAGATATGCCTTTGCCCCTTCCTCCACGGCGTTGGCAATCTGGATCATTCGCTCGTTCCCCCGCGAACAGGTGATCACCGATCGAACCAGATAATAGGCGAAGCCGAGACCCACCAACGCACAAAGGAGTGATAACCAAACACCAGAGCCCAAAAGGAATGTTGACAGCAAAGGGGACATCATAAGCGAACGTGAAATTGGAATTAGTGGCTGACCAACTGCACCTTAACAACCTGCAACGCAATCATTTTCTCACGTCGCTGAGGATTGCTTTCTGAACATGAAGGCGGTTCTCGGCCTGGTCGAAGATGGTCTCGGCGTGCTTTTCCAAAGTTTCTTCAGTGATCTCTTTACCGCGATAAGCAGGCAAACAGTGGAGGACCAGCGCCATCGGAGCCGCCTTGGCGACCAGCGCCTCATTGATCTGAAACGCCGCGAGGTCGACGAGACGACGGGCGCTTTCTTCTTCGAAACCCATACTCACCCAGACGTCGGTGTAGAGAACGTCGGCCTGATCAGCGCCGGCCGCCGGGTCATTGGTCACGAAAATTTTTGGGTTGCTCAGCTTTTGCAACAAAGAATCCTGCGGACGATAGCTCTCCGGAGCCGCGATCCGGAGCTCGAATCCAAACCGTTCCGCCGCCCAGATCCACGAGTGGGCGACGTTATTGCTTCCGTCGCCAATAAAGCAAACCTTGAGATCGTCCAGCCGTCCGCGTTTTTCTAGAACAGTCAGAAGATCGGCAAGGATCTGGCAAGGATGCTCATCGTCCGTTAACGCGTTGATCGTCGGAATCTGACTGTACTCAGCGAACTGCTCGATGTCCGATTGGGCGAACGTGCGTATCACCGCACCATGAACCATTCGGCCCAAGACCCGGGCCGTATCAATGATCGGTTCGCCTCTGCCAAGTTGAATGTCGCTCTGCGCTAGGAAGATCACGCTTCCGCCCAGTTCACGGATACCCACTTCAAAACTAACTCGCGTCCGAGTTGACGGTTTACTGAAAAGCAACGCCCAGGTTTGCCCACCGAGAAGCGGCTCCGATGCTTTACCGCGATTTGCCTTAAACTGGATTGATGACTCCAGCAAAGCCGTTAACCGTTCCGCCGTCTGGGATTCAATCGAAAGAAAATGCTTCATACGATGGGAAGACCAACCCGGGAGGCTTTATCAGCTCGGACGAATTTCATCCAGGGTCTTGGCGAGAATGGATACGGCCTCATCAATTTCAGCCCGAGTAACGTTCAAGGGCGGGAGCCATCGAATCACCGAGGGGCCGGCCGGCACGGTCAGCAGCCCATTCTTCATCGAGGCGACCACCGTTATGTTTGAAGGCGTCTTTCCATCCGCGGCCAGCGCCGCAAACTGGTCGCCCAGTTCAATTCCGAGCATCAAACCCGTGCCGCGCACTTGCTTGACACCCGGAAGATCGGAGAGCCGCCTGATCGCATATTCGCCCAGGTTGCGCGCGTTTTGCAGCAACCCTTCCTCTTGGATCGTCTCCAAGACCGCTAACGAGGTGACGCAGGCCAGCGGCGTTCCTCCGAAAGTCGTCCCGTGGGTCCCGGGCTTCAAAAGATCGCAGAGATCCACTGTTTCACCTGTCAAACTGCGAACGGGTGTTTTGCGGATCCAGGTGGCGCCCAGCGGAAAACCGCCTCCAATCCCTTTGGCCCAACTAATGGTGTCGGGGATGAGTTCTTCTTCAACAATCTCTTTCCATCCGCACCAGTTTCCGAGGCGGCCCAAGCCGCACTGGATCTCGTCCAGCATAAGGAGAAGCCCGTGCTGATCACAAATACGGCGCAAGCCGAGCAGAAATTCCTTGCTGGCGGGGTAAACACCCCCTTCGCCCTGAACCGGTTCGAGCAGGACGCCCACGGTTTCATCGGTAATCGCTGCTTCCACGGCCGGCAAATCGTTAAAAGGTAAATGCTTGAATCCGGGCAGCAGGGGCGCGAATCCCTGTTTAACCTTGACCTGGGCCGTGGCCGAAATTCCGGCCATCGTCCGCCCGTGAAAGGATCGATGAAAGGTTAGGATCTCAAATCGAGGCTTTCCGCTGGGCAAAGGTCCGGAGCATTCATTACCAAATTTTCGGGCCAGCTTGATTGCGGCTTCATTGGCCTCCGCGCCGCTGTTCGAGAAAAAGACCTTCCCTGGTGCGCCCACGATTTCGACGAGTCGGCGGGCCAGTTCGCCTTGAGGTCGCGTATAGTAGAGGTTGGAAGTATGAATCAGCTCCTGCACCTGCCGGCTGATCGCTTCGATCATCCGTGGATGCGAGTGACCAAGCGTCGAAACGGCAATTCCCGCGCCGAAATCCAGATATTCTTTACCCTCCACATCCCAGACGCGGGCCCCGCGTCCGCGAACCAAAACGAGGTCGTATCGACCGTAGGTGGGAACAACAAATTCTTGGAAAAGCTTGCAGGTTTCTGACTCGGTAGTGGTCATGGGAAAAGGCCGAGAATAACCCTTCCTGAACGTTCGCACAAGCACCAGGCTTTTAGGTTGACAGCCGATGAGCCAAGGCTCTAGTAAAAGCCCGGATTTGATTCTTTTCCCATTCGAAAAAAGTGGTCTGCAAATCTCTTCAATCCCCCGATTTGCCGCCCGTCTTTTTGGATCAAATGATCAAGTCCCTTCTGGTTCCTTATAATATCATCTGCTAACACTACGAAGCTTCCACCTTGGAAGGAGTTACAACGATCATGCGTATCAAGTTCCCCCACATTCTGCCGCTTGCTTTTGCACTCGCGGCTACTACGTCGGTCGGGTTCACCAAAGAACTCGATCTCTGGTTTACACCGCTCTCAACCGAAGGGCCGGCGAAAGCGCCCCTGACAAAATGGATGAAAGAAAACCTGCCCAAGGAACTTCCCGGGGTGACAGTGGGCGACAACTATGGGCCTCCAGTTTATCAGGACGGCCAGCAAAAGTTCATAGTCCAGGGTCGCAAAGGCAAACCGGACGTCATCGAATCCGTGCTTGAAGGGATGATCGCCTATCAGCGAGCAGGATTGCTCGAACCCATTGATGATCTCTTCGATAAATGGTCGGACAAAGACCAGTTTATCCCAAGTACCATCAAGGCGCTGACACTGAATGGAAAACTCTACGGCGTCCCGTATAACACCAATGTTCGCGTGCTGCTTTATCGGAAAGATCTCTTCGAGAAATACGGGCTGACTCCGCCGAAAACCTGGGATGAATTTGTTCAGGATGGAGCGACCATTTCTTCCAAGGAATCCGGCGTCGCGGGTGTCGGATTGACGACGAAAAATGGAAGCGTCCGCACGTTTCAGGAATTCATCTCGTTCTTCTTTGAGGCGAACAACGGTGAAAACCCCTACAAATACGATGAAGCCGGCAAAAAATGGGTCATGAATACGACGCCTGAAAAGCTGGCTGCGGTGTTAAAGCTGTACACCGATCTCTTTTATGCATCGACTCCCTCCGCTGCAAACCAGAATACGCGCGGAAACGACTATCAAGCCACAGACACTGATTATTATTCCGGCAAGAGCGCAATGGTGCCAATGGGCCCGTGGATCTACCAGTACCGGTCCGACAGTGACGCCGCGAAGAAGATTCTGGAACAAGAAACGGGTGTAGCTCCGCTGCCCCTGCCACCGGGAGGCGTCCAGGCGACTTATCTTGAGGTGAAACCAATCTCGATTAACGCGTTCAGCAAGGATAAGAAAGATGCTTGGGATCTGATCAAGGCTCTGACCAGCAAAGAGTTCATTGGAATGGAGAACCGGATCGAAGGAGTCAATCCGCCTAGAAAAGATGTCGCGGAATTGCCCGAGTTCAAAAACGACTGGTGGGAACAAGCCTTTATCGCACAACTGCCGACCGGCGTAGCGCTGGCCCCGATCAACTGGGGCCTGGTCATCAACGATATTACGGAGGCATTGCAAAAGGCGATTTACAAGAACGCGACTCCGGAAGATGCCGGCAAGGCGCTTTACAATACGCTCGAGCAGCGGGCTAAAGACAATCAGCTCTAATTATTCGATTATTCGAAGGTAGGCGAAGCGTCCCCGCTTTGCCTCTTCTCCCGGCCCGAAGGGCCAAGAAAGAGTAGCCCAGGTTTCGTAATGGTTTTAGCGCCGGTCATACGGTCCGAAGGGCCCGCCCCGAAGGGCTTAGAGAGCTTAGCCCAGGGTTTACCCTGGGCTAGCCAAAACAAGCGTTCCGCCCTGACGGGGCTAGAAATGCGCACGCGTTCCGGATCAAAATTTCGGAGCCGATTCTCGCCACGCCTAGTGGCCCCTTCAGGGCTAATTCGGCTTGGGAGATTTCCCAGGGTAAACCCTGGGCTATGCTATCTTGGTCACTTCGGGTCGCAGATTACGCAGGCCCAATGAGCGCAATCTCTCCATCCCGAAAAGGCTCACTCGCCTTTTGGCAGAGCCTGGGCCGGAGGAGCCTCGGTTACTGGCTCATCTTCCCCGCGCTTCTGGTGATCCTCGGGCTGAATCTTTACCCGACAATTCAGGGAATTCTGACCTCTTTTACCAATCAATCTCTCATCGATCCCGGCCATTCCCTGTACATCGGACTCGACAATTATTTCAAACTGTTGAAGGAGCCGGTCTTTCAGGTGGCACTCGCGCATTCTCTGGAGCTGACCTTTTTTGCAGTTGTGCTCCAGGTCATTCTCGGCTTGGTGATGGCTCATCTCCTGATCCAGAAAGTCCCGGGTATCCACTTTTTTCGAAGCGTCGCGATGATCACTTGGGTACTACCGATCATCGCCTCGGTGGTCATGTTCCGATTTCTGACGTTGCCAAGTTACGGCCTGATTAACATCCTCTTGAGGGATGTGGGCTTGGGACATCTTGCTCGAAACTGGTTTGGCGACGAGAAATTCGCGTTCCCGTTGGTGCTTATCATGCACCTGTGGCGCAATGTGCCATTTTATTCCATCGCCTTCATGGCGGCGATGCAAGCGATCCCCGTGGATCTGTACGAAGCCGCACGCATCGACGGTGCAGGCGATTGGCGGCAATTCTGGTTCGTGACGCTTCCTAATCTGAGATACATCATCCTGGTGATGGTCGTCCTGCATGTCACCTTCACTTTCAACAATTTCGATTTCGTTTTTCTTTCAACCGGGGGGGGCCCAGTCAACGCCACCGAAGTGTTGCCGACTTACATCTACAAGCAGGCTTGGAACGGATATGCGCTCGGGTATGCCAGTGCCGGTGGCGCAGTCATGCTGGTAATCCTGGTTGTCCTGGTACTAGTCTGCAACAAGTTTATCAAAGGCTTGTCAGAACAATGAGAAGACCGTTCCCGATCCGCCGCACCATCATCTATTGCGGACTTTCCATCTTCTATTTGTTTTTGCTGCTACCGATCATCTGGCTTGTTCTCTCGAGCTTCCGCAGCAGTGATTCGGTTCAATCGGGGCGGCTACTCCCTGAGTGGTCGGAACTAACGTTCCGCAATTACATTGAAACCTTCCAGATCGGCAACTTTGTCACTTACGTGGTGAATTCCTGCGTGATCGCATTCAGCGTCATGGTGCTGACTGTTTTCCTCGGCAGCCTCGGCGCCTACAGTTTGAGCCGGTTTGCCTTGAAGGGCAAAAAGTACTTTATGGTCGCCGCACTCCTGCCGCAATTTTTCCCGTACGTCCTTGTCCTGATCCCATTTTATGTTCTGATGTCGAACTTGAACCTGGTCGATACCCATTTCGGCATCATCCTGACGCACACCTCGCTCACGCTGCCATTCGCCCTTTGGATGTTGACCGGCTACTTCAACGCCATTCCTAGAGAACTTGATCAGGCAGCGTTAATCGACGGATGCTCCCGGCTCGGTGTATTGTTTCGGATTCTTTACCCGGTCGCGATACCCGGCCTGGTGGTGGCCGGGTTCTTCGCGTTTGTGGTTTCATGGGGCGATTACCTTTTCGTTTCGATATTATCGCAAAGCAACGAAACCCAAACCTTGCCGATCGGTTTGCAAACCTTTATGACCAGTCTGCGGGTTCAATGGGGATTAATCACCGCCGGGACCGTCCTGGCCATTGTACCGACCGTCATTTTCTTTTCGATCGTCCAGCGCCGCTTGGTTTCCGGTCTAACTGCCGGCGCGGTGAAGAGTTAGTGTTCTCTCCCCGAATACGAGGTATTTTGTTGCGATCAAATAGCTATGCCGAAGATTACCCTTATTGGTGCTGGAAGCTTGGTGTTTACCCGAAACCTTTGCAGCGATATCCTGCTGGTTCCCTGTCTGCGGGACTGCACCATCAGCTTGATGGATATCGATGCACAGCGGCTTGAGCTGAGCCGTCAGATCGTTCAATCGATCGCCGACCGGCGAAAACTCCCCGCCAAAATTGAAGTGACGACTGATCGTAAAACGGCCATCCGGGATGCCGACTATGTGATCACCACTTTTCAGCAGGGCGGCCTGGAGGCGTACAAGACCGACATCGAAATCCCTCAAAGATACGGCGTCGAGCAGTGCGTGGGCGACACGCTTGGTCCCGGCGGGGTATTTCGAGCGCTCCGAACCATCCCGGTCCTGATCGATATTTGCCTGGAGCTTGAGGATCTTGCACCGGACGCGCTGCTGTTGAACTACGTCAACCCGATGGCGGCCAATTGTTGGGCCGTAGACGCCGCCACCGGTCGGCCACACGTGGGGCTTTGCCACAGCGTTCAGGGGACCAGCGAGATGCTGGCCGAATGGATCGGTGTGCCCTATAACGAAGTCACCTTTTTCTGCGCCGGCATCAACCACCAGTCGTTCTTTCTGGAGTTCCGCCGCGGAAAAGAAGACCTCTACCCATTGATCTGGGAAGCCATCGAGCGCCCTTATATCTATGGGAAAGAACCAGTGCGGATCGATCTGATGAAGCACTTCGGGTTTTTCGTCACCGAATCAAGCGGCCATGCGAGCGAGTATGTTCCCTACTTCCGAAAGAGCGCAGCCATGGTGAACGAGCAACTCGTTCCGAACTTTACTGACAAAGTCAATGCCTGGTTCGACTACGGAAGGACCGGAGGATATCTGCGGCATTGCCTGGAACGGATTCAGAAATTCCAGCGGGAATTCGAAGAAATTCTGACGGAAGATCCAGCGGCCGGACGGAGTCATGAGTATGGGTCTTACATTATTGAGGCCGTGGAATCCCACTCGCCGATTTGCATCAACGGCAATGTTCCCAATACTGAACTGATCGACAATTTACCTCATGGTTGTTGCGTCGAGGTTCCTTGTCTGGTCGATGGGAACGGTGTTCAGCCGACCAAGGTGGGCTCTCTTCCGCCGCAATTGGCTGC
>DATHPI010000046.1:0-14477 GCA_035484035.1 Chthoniobacterales bacterium | reverse complement strand
GGGACCGGCGCCATAAACCAGGCCATCCAGATCCGGCCGACGTGAATACCCGGAAAGATTCCCGCGCAGACCACGGCAAACAGGGTCATGGCCTCGGCCGCACGGTTGATCGAAGTACGCCACTTCTGCCGGCAAAGATGCAGAATTGCCGAGATCAGAGTTCCGGCGTGACCGATACCGATCCAGAAAACAAAGTTGGTGATACCCCACGCCCAGGCGACTGGAATGTTGTTTCCCCAGACACCAACCCCGGTGAACAGAAGATAGAAAATGCAGAAAACCCCGAAGGCTGCCACCGCGCTGGTAATGGCAATCGAGATCCACCACCATCGAGGCGCTTTGTTCTCGACGATTCCAGCGATCCGATCGGAAATCCACGCCATCGAGTGGTTATTCCACACCAGCGGATGCCTGGGCATCCGCTCCACGAATACAGTCGTCGATGCGTCACTCTCAGCCATTACGCATTACCTCCGGTGGTTTGACTTTCGGCACGCGGCAGACCGTGTCTCTGATCGCCGTGTTCGTCCACATTGATTCTTCCCACTCTTCCGGCACCTGGCATCTTAGGATTCGGATTACGGATCCGCGCCAGATAAGCCGTCCGAGTCTGAAGGTTCAAATATTCGAGCAGGTGGTAGTTCTGCGGAAGCGTTCGAAGCTGCGCGACGCGGCTTTTCGGATCTTTCAAGTCCCCGAAAACAATCGCTTCGGCGGGACAAGCCTGCTGGCACGCTGCTTGTACGGAATCCGTGGGGAGCGTCAGGTTCCCTTGCACCCCCGCCTTCACTCGTTGCGCTATCTTAGCCGTCTCAATCCGCTGAATACAATAAGTGCATTTTTCCATCACCCCACGGCTTCGGACCGTGACGTTCGGATTTTTTTGCATCTTCGAAATTTCGGCCATGCCCCAAGGCGCTAACGGTCCAAGGTAAAGTTCCGATTTCCCTTGAAACCCCGGCAAGCCTTGGTCGACCCGATCGAGGACCGGCCGATCATTGTAGTTGAAAAAGTTGAAGCGCCGAACTTTGAACGGGCAGTTGTTGGAACAATATCGTGTTCCGATGCAACGGTTGTAAACCATCAGGTTCAACCCTTCCTCGCTATGGACGGTCGCGTTAACCGGACAGACGGTCTCGCAAGGCGCATTCTCGCAGTGCTGACACATCATCGGTTCCATCACCATTTCGGGATCGTCCTCGAGGTGCGGATTATTTTTGTCTCCGTCCGCACTCGCGAAATATCGGTCAATGCGAATCCACTGCATTTCCCGTCCATGGCTGATTTGCTCCTTGCCGACCACCGGAGTGTTGTTTTCCGCCTGACACGCCACCACACAGGCGCTACAGCCGGTGCAAGTATTCAGATCCACCGACATTCCCCATTGATTCGGCGCGCTCAGGGGCGGATGACTGTAAAGCGAAACATTCGGCGAGTCCTCCTCGTCTATCCAGACGGCCTTAGCAAAAGCAGGATTCTGGTTGTAGTCCGCGACAGTGCCTTCCCGCACCAGAGCGCGGCCCTCCATGCTGTAATGATCTTGCGTCTTAACCAGCGGATGGCCATTTTTCTGGATCATTTTCACCGTCGCCCTGGTGGCGTAATAGGGAGCGCTGGTGGTTCGCAGCTGATAGGCATTGAACCCGGTGTCCCGTCCGACCCTGCCAACCACCCATCGACCGTAACCGAGGGAGAGACTGAGCGAATAGTCAGCATGCCCCGGGGCAACCATCACGGGAGCCTGCAGTTTCCTGTCACCCACGCTGATTTCCACCATGTCGCCGTCGTCCACCTGCAGAGCTGTCGCGGTCGATTTGCTGAGGAGCACCGCATTGTCCCAAGTCAGCTTGGTGATCGGATCCGGCAATTCTTGCAACCAGGCGTTATTCGCGTAGCGGCCATCGTAAACTTTGTAATCGGCCGGGAAAACCACCTCGATAGAACTCGGGGTCACCGGACCAGGCAACGGCCCCGCGGTTTTCAACACTTCCGGCAGAGCATTCGGATTCATCTCTACCTTGGCGACTCCAAAGCGGCTATCCTCTGCGAAACCGTTCCGGAGAAATTTCGTCCAGGCGGATTCGAAATCACTCTCGTTGGTCAGAGATTTGAAGGTGTCGCGAACGGCTTGTACGCTATTGGGAAGAGCAGCCAATTTGGAGAGAATATCGATTTGGGAAAGCCCACCGAACAACGGGAGAATCATGGGCTGAATTGGCAGGTAGGTACCGTCCACTGCTCGCTGATCTCCCCAGGATTCGAGAAAATGTGCTTCGGGTACCTGCCACTTTGCCGCTGCGGAGGTCTCGTCCACATGGTCACCGAGCCGGATCACTTCCGGGATCGACCTCTGAAGGTTGACCCAATCGAGATCCGCAGGCGCTGTATAGACCGGGTTGCCGCTCAGGATGAAGAGCTTTTTGAGTTGATGCGATTTTGTGTCGGCGACCAAATCGTCAAAATTCGTCGTCTTGACGCGAGGAACGCTCAAGACTTCCAAGGTCGTGCCGAAAGCGCCGAGCGCGCTATTCATCGCGAGTACTACGCTGTGAACCCAGGCGGGAAACCGACCGGATGCCAAAACCAAGCTGCGTCCCTTTTTGGCCACCAGGTCGTTAGCGCACTCCGTCAGCCAGACATCGTCGAATTGAGGGCCGGTCTCGCTGAACTGAGCTACCACACCACCCAGCACCCGGTCGTTAGTGGATCCAGCGATCTTTTTCGCCAACTGGAGTGCAAAAGCAGGAATCTGAGACGCCGCACAACGAAAACGATGATCCGCCATCCCGCCAGTCGTCGTGAAACGATTCTCGACAACGTATAGGCGGTTCATCGAGTCGGCCGATCCATTCACACGCCGGCGATTGCTGAATTCCCGCGTCCCCTGTAAGGTTTGTTCAGTCCCCAAAAAATCACAGTCGAGTGAAACGATAATGTCGGCATTCGCAAACGCCGGCTTAATCGCAACATCAGGGCCGAAGAGAGAGGCTATCGCAGAATTGCGTTCCTCGGAACTGACAGGCTCGTAGGAATAGAACTTGATCTGTGGGAATTGCTCTTGCAACGAGCGCAGTATTCGGTCGCGAGTGGGTGAAAGCTGTTCATCCAGAAGAATACCGACTCCCTCTCCTTTGCCCGACTCCAGCTCTTTTCGGACACTGGCGAGATATTTATCGAACTCCTGGGCGGTACTTTCTTTTCCATCGAAAAGAAAGGCCCGGGCCCGATCTGGATCGTAAAGATCCAGCACCGCGGCCTGTGCAAAAAGATCTGTTCCACCATTACTCGACGGCACCAGCGGGTTGCCTTCGAGTTTGGTCGGCCGTCCTTCGTAGGTGGTGGCGATCAGCGGCAATCCACCCAACCGTCCGGGCATCGAAGTTGTATAAAGAACAGCCTTGCCCGGGATCAACCATTCGACGCTTTTGGTATAGGGAACCACATAAGCCTCAGGCCGACGACAGCCGCTCAAGCCAATCCCGGCCAAAGCCATCGAGGCACCCATCAGGCGCAGGAAATTCCGGCGTGAGACTCCATCCAGCTCCATTTCGGCGGCGCCGGCTGGAAATTCCCGTTCCAACCACTTCCGAAATTGCGGCGTATCCGCCAATTCATCGAGGCTTCGCCAGTATCGTTTGCCCGTGAGATCCTCGGGAGGGTGTCGAAAAACAGTCTTCATTACCGGTGGCACCCCTCGCAGGTCTGCGGCGGGTTAATGTTCCATTGTTGCTTTAACTCAAGGCCGATCTGCTCTTGAGACTGTCCAATCCCAGGCTTCCAATCCAGATTGAAGACCTGATTCACCGGCCGAAGGTTGTTTTCCGGATGCCGATGGCAGTTTAAACACCAACCCATCGAAAGAGGTTCTTTCTGGTAAACCACATCCATGTGGTTCACTTGCCCGTGGCAACTCACGCAGCTGATACCTCGGTTGACATGCACGGAATGATTGAAATACGCAAAGTCCGGCAGCTGATGGATTTTCACCCAGTTCACTGGGTTCCCGCTTTGCCAACTATCACGCACCGCGGCCAGTTTTGGATTGTTCGATTGAACCTGGGTATGACAATTCATGCAGGTCTGAGTGGTCGGCACATTTGAGTGCGAGGAAACTTCGACGTAGGAATGGCAATATCGGCAGTCCATGCCGAGCTGCGTTACGTGGATGTCGTGCGGAAACGGCACTGGTTGAATCGGTTGATACCCGACTCTCATGTATTCCGGCGTCAGATAGTACCAATAGATTGCTGACACTGCACCCCCCACGACAAGGAGGCAGAAGATGATCTTCAAGGGCAAATAATTCGCCCAGCGGGGAAAGATATTAGCCATGCGACGTCATAAAGCAGTTTGAATGTGCGCGAGCACCAGATGCGTCGCGAGGCCGAAATTAGAATTGATGCGGATTGCCGGGGTTAACACGATCTTTCTCAAGCTACATCTCAAGCATTTTCAAAGAGCCCGAGAATATTGGCTTCGATCGGTTAGGCAATAAAAATCTGCGCGCATTTCCTTTGCTCCGGAGACCATAAAACGAGGCTAATAGTACTTTTCCCGATGGCAACGGAATTTTGCAGTCCCAACGAGAGTTTTCTTCGGAGGCGGAAATAAATCAGGAGTCAGAACTCAGGAGTCAGGAAAGAGACGAACGAGGACGAATCAGCACGACCTGCGCGCCCATTAGAAATTTCAGACAGAAAATGTGCAACGCGAGAATACGCCGCTGGCTGGCGCGAATTAGTTGTAGCCGGAATTTGCGGGGGTGATCTTCTCGGGCAAGGTGAAGCGGGAGCCCCGGCGCAGGTAGGGCGAAGCTCCGTCTGAGCCGGGGCTTCCCGCGTCGCCCTCGCCTGCGACGTGACCCAGCACAAAGCATCCGTTCGAATTGATCTGACCTGCGCGGCCTTGGTATATCCAGACAGAAAATGCGCAACGCGAGGATACGCCGTTGGCTGGCTGGCGCGAAAATAATTCTAGCCAGAATTTGCGGGGTTCAGCTTTTCGGGCGAGGTCAAGCGGGAAGCCCCGGTTCGGGCGGAGCCTCGCCCTACCTTCCCGCGTCGCCCTAACCTGCGATGTCAACCCCATCGATCAGTCGTTCGATTCGATCACGATGTTAGGCAGTCATCGGCATCGTAAGAGAAATACTCGGCCCCGAAGCAGATTCCCCTTCTGCAACTCCCTGAACTCCTGCAACCCCTGAACTTCTTCTTCAGTCCTGCAAGGCGGTCTCAGCTTCCGCGTTTCGATCCTTCATGGCCGCTTTGCGGCTCAGCTTGACGCGGCCTTTCTCGTCAATTCCGATGCATTTCACCCAGACCAGGTCTCCGACCTTCACCACATCCTCAACGCTTTTGACACGAAAATCCGCCAGCTCAGAGATATGGACCAATCCATCCTTGCCGGGAAGCACTTCAACGAACGCACCAAAATCTTTAATGGAGACAACTCGGCCGTGGTAGCTCTCGCCGACCTCGATTTCCTTAGTCATGCCGGTGATGATTTCCTTAGCCCGGTTTAAGCTCTCGCGGTTCGCGGAATAAATATGGACGGAACCATCATCGTCGATGTTGATCTCGGCACCCGTCTCCGCGACGATTCCTTTGATCGTCTTCCCGCCAGGACCGATCAGCAGACCGATTTTGTCCGGATGAATTTTTACGGTCTCAATGCGCGGGGCATACTGGCTCAGTTCCTTCCGAGGCGCTGTAATCGCCTTGGCCATGACATCCAGCACATCCATGCGTGCCTCCCGAGCCTGATGAATGGCTTCGGTGATTATCTTCAGGGAAACCCCTGGCAATTTGAGATCCAATTGAAAGCCGGTAATCCCGTCCCTGGTACCGCAGAGCTTGAAGTCCATATCCCCAAAATGGTCTTCCGAACCGATAATATCTGTTAGGGTGGTGTACCGGGTGAGCTTATCTCCTTCGTATTCGGTGACCAGTCCGACCGAAATGCCCGCCACGGGCTTACGGATCGGGACGCCGGCATCCATCAACGCCATGACGCCCGCGCAAACGCTCGCCATCGATGTCGAGCCGTTCGATTCCATGATCTCGCTGCTCACCCGGATCGCATACGGAAACTCGCTTTCCGTCGGAATAACGGGTTCAATCGATCTTTCGGCCAGAGCACCATGACCGATCTCACGTCGGCTTGTACTACCAAATCGTCCCGTTTCTCCGACGCTAAATGGAGGAAAATTGTAGTGCAGGATGAAACGCTTGGTTTGATCTCCGCCGGTATAGCCGTCAATCATTTGAGCCTCTTCGGCTGAAGCAAGAGTCGCAAGCGCAACAGCCTGCGTCTCGCCTCGCGCGAAAAGAGCGGACCCATGAGACCTCGGGAGCAATCCCACCTCGGCACTCAGCGGTCGCAGATCGTGAAAACCCCGACCGTCACAACGCTTTTGTCGGTCAAGAATGCTAACTCGGAAGGCCTTCTTCTGAAGGTAATCAAACGCCTGAGAAATTTCGAAGGGGCTCGCCTCGGGATGTTTCGCGAGAAAGGTCGCTTCGACCTCCTTGCGGAGGGAATCCACAGCTTTGCTGCGTGCCACCTTTCCGGAAGTATAAAGGGCCGCCTCGATGCGGTCTCCGGCGACTTGATAGGCAATTTCAAGAAGATCATCACGCACATTCATCAGCGCGACCTCGCGCTTGGGCTTGCCGCCTACGGCAGTCAGTTCCCGCTGCATCTCAATGATCTCGCGCACGAACGGCTGGGCGAACTCGATTGCCTTAATAAACTCTTCCTCTGGCATCTGATCAGCCGCACCCTCGATCATCACAATATCGTCCGAAGTGCCGACGTAGACCAGGTCGAGGTTGCTGAGTTGCCGTTGCGAATGAGTAGGGTTGACCACGAATTCGCCATTAATCTTTGCGACGCGCACCGCTCCGATCGGTCCGGCAAACGGTATATCAGAGACACACAAGGCAGCCGACGCTCCATTGATACTGAGAATATCAGGATCATTTTCGCCGTCGGCACTTAAAAGAACGCTGATAACCTGCGTGTCGTAAAAGTAGCCTTTGGGAAAGAGGGGCCGCAACGGACGGTCCGTCATGCGAGAAGTAAGCGTCTCTTTCTCCGACGGACGACCTTCGCGTTTGAAGTATCCCCCAGGGAATTTGCCGACGGCCGCCGCTTTTTCGCGGTAGTCCACGGTGAGGGGGAAGAAATCTTGTCCTGCCTTGACTGAAGTCGCCGAGACAGCGGCGACCAAGATGATGGTTTCACCGGACCGGACCGTGACCGATCCATCCGCCAATTTTGCCAGTTTCCCCGTCTCGATCGTCAGATCTGAGGGGCCAATGATTTTTGAGACTCTTTTTTCCATGGAATGAGCCTCCAAGATGAACAATACCAACAGCCCGTGCTCGTAGGTCCGAACCCCGAAAGAACCTCGGGACTCGGACCTAAGACCAAGGCCGTCAGGTGGATCCGAGAGGCAAGGGGTTACTTACGTAGATTGAGTTTTTCGATGACGGACTTGTATCGATCTTGAGAAATGCGCTTGAGGTAATCGAGCAGGCTTCTGCGGGTGGCCACAAGCTTGAGCAAACCTCGACGTGAGGAATGATCTTTGCGAAAGACCTTGAGATGCTCGGTCAACTGATTGATTCGACGGGTCAACAGCGCGATCTGGACGTCTGCACTCCCAGTGTCTTTCTCATGAAGCCGAAATGCACTCAGATCGATGTTTTCGCTCGCTGCCATAATTTTAAAGAGCCGTGAACATAGGGGATTACTCAGGACACGCAAGCGTTTTTACGCCCCTTTGCCGATCGCGACCAAGTCGTCTGCCAATTCTCCAAACGTCTTGGTGATCAATTTCTCCCCTAAAGTGTTGATATTGATCTCAAGCCCGAGCTTTTCCTCGAGGTGCAACACGAACTCAACCAAGTCGAGACTTTGTTGAATGACGTCGCTCGCCTTCATCCCTTCGATATTGTCTCTGGGGACTTTCGGGAAATTTTCCGCGAAGAATTCCGCTATCGCTTCCAAAACTGCTTTCCGATCAACCATAGGATATTCAGATTCGAACGCCGCCTCCGCACGCTACGTGAAAGCCAGCTCCCATGGAAAGCCATCGGATCGGCTGGCCCGACCTCGCGCATCCTATGACATTCTTTAATATATGCAAGATACTCACACTGCTCATGTTTGAGCAGTTTCTGAAATGGGTGATCGACGGCTCCAGCGCCAATCGGGCAAGCCCGAGCTTCTTGGCGAGACTCAGGAGTAGCAAGATTCCGGCCGGATGAATTGCCCAGGCCGCTTCAGGATCCTTTTCAACCTGCAACTCAGCCATCGCCTGCAGCACCTGACTTCGAACCTGGACTTCAAACTGTTCCAGCTCAGCGATGCCAAATCGATAATAATCCGTTCCCCAGTCCCAACGTATCAATTCGGTTGCATCACCGCGCCAGGAAGACAATTTCCCCAGAGCGAGGGCGCCTTCTCCAGGCTCGTCGGAAATCCAGACTCCAGCCGCTCCATCGCCGAAAGTTGAGATGCCCTGCCAATTCGAGCGGGCCGTCGATTTAGGGTCAATCAGCGTCGAAGTCGGTTCCATGACGAGGATCAGCACATTCCGCATTTCCGGAGAGAGATTGTTGACCAGTTGGATCGTGCGCACGCTGGCCGTGCAGCCACCGTTCCCGATGTCCATCTGCGTCGCGGTTCGCCCGACTAGACTCCCAAGCCTGCGTGCAGCACGTTCCGCGATTCCCGGGAGGAGGAGTCCCTCGCTGGAAACCCCGAAGACCGCATCAAATGGCTTGTCAGGCGGTGCCGTTTCGATCTGTTCGGCAATCGCGTTGATCGACTCCTCAATCGCGCGAGCAAACGCCGCGGCGTGATCGCTGAACGTATCCATCCAAAGGAACCGCTCTACATACTGGGTGTATCGCGTTCGGTTACCGATCAGGAGAAGCCTTACGAAATCGAAAAGATCTCTCTTTTCGGTATCGTCGATCTCAAGAGCTTCAAACCTCAACGCAATTGCATCGAGTAGTTCCTGATTGCTGACCCGAACTCCAACAAGCGGGGCATATATGGCACGTATGTAACGACTCACGGAATCAGTTGCGCGGAGCCTAGCACAGGTCGGAGAGGTTTGTCGCCGAATTTTTCGTTCGGCGTTCAGCGTTCTTGTTCTTCTCGGCTTCTTGGCTTCTTATCTTAAGTCTCTGGATTTATTAGCAACGAGTCGCGATTATGCATTTAACTTGCGCCGCCGAACGCTGAACCCCGAATCCCGAACGCTGAACGCCTAACGTCATGCCACACACATTCACGGTTCCACTCAAAGGACGATCCCCTGCCGACCTGGTCGCCGAGGCAAAAGAGGCTGCTGAAGAGAGCGGTGCCGACTTTTCCGGCGATGAACATACTGGCACTTTTGGCGGAAACGGCGTGGTCGGAAATTATGAAATTCGTCGTGATGATGTGCTGATCACCTTGACGAGCAAACCATTGATTGCGCCATGGAGTTTTGTGGAGGCAAGAATTCGGGAGTTTTTTGGCTGAAAATGTAGTACCGGCTGAGCAAAACGGAGACGCCGATACGCCCCGACGCCGATACGCCGATACATTTTCCCTACCGCGCCCCGATCCACCATTCCTCGACGAGCTCAATTGGAACTTCTTTCAGAAACCGCGACGCCCGTTGAATCCGGTTATCGGGCGATGCATTCATCCAATAGCCGGGATAGGTCAGATAGAGCTGGTCTTTAGCCCGGGTAGCGGCCACGTAGAATAAACGCCGCTCCTCTTCAATGGCATCGGCGGACTCAAACGAACGCGAACTCGGAAACATTCCGTCCGTGAGCCAAATCACGAAGACCGCGCGCCATTCGAGACCTTTGGCTTGATGAATTGAAGAAAGCGTCACTTTCTCCGTATCGTTGTTCGCCGCACGGATACCTTCCGTATCCGCAGTGGCCATCAAGGAGAGTTGGCTCAGAAAATCGACTGAATTTTGAAAAGTGTGGGCAAAGGACTCAAGGGTGGTCAAATCCTCACGACGCTGCTCGTGATTGACATATTTCGCATGCAGATAGTCGTCGTATATGGCCTCCAAAATAATGCGGATCATCTTCGCAGGCGGGAGCGGCTGACGCCCGGGTGCGATTTCATCCAGCGTGTAGCAGAGCTGTTGCCAGGCTTTCGCAGGCCTCTGTCCGATACGGCATTGACCGAGCCAAGTCTGGAAATCGCGGCGTTCTGATTCCGGCGCCGAGCAGAGCTGCTCCCAAAGCTTCTCAGACGTCTTCACCGCAACGCCGGGAAGCAGCCGGACAATGCGCTTGAAAGCCACCTCATCCGCAGGATTGACCGCAAATTTCATGAAAGCAGCGATATCTTTGATGTGGGCCTGCTCAAAAAATCGTAACCCGCTGGTAATGGTGAAAGGAATTCCGGCCCGGGTTAAAGCGAGTTGCACCTCCAGAGATTGGAAGTGGGCGCGATACAGGACCGCCATCGCATTCAGGTCGATCCCTTCATCTCTCAATTCCAGAATGCGCTGCGCAACAAACGCGGCTTGCTGATTGTTATCGTAGAGCGCCACCAGAGCGGGCTTAATTTCTAACCCGTTGCGATGGGCCCGCAACGTTTTGAGGAACTGTTTGCGGTTCTCCCGAATTGACGCGTTGGCGAGTGCCACAATCTCCGGAACACTACGGTAATTCGTCTCAATTCGGTAAATCCGCGCCTTCGGGTAGCGCTTGGGGAAATCCAGAATGTTCTGATAATTTGCGCCGCGCCAGGAATAGATGGACTGGGCGTCATCCCCGACGACCATCACACTCTGATGATGCATCGCCAGCAGATCAATGAACTCTGATTGGAGCTTGTTGGTGTCCTGATATTCATCCACCAGGATGAATTGGAAATGTCGCTGATAGAATTCCGCAGTACTCGGATTTTCCTTTAATAACCGGACGGTTTTTTCCAGCAGATCATCGAAGTCGACCACGTTTGCCGCTCGCTTTCGTTCCTCGTATTTCTTCTGAAGAACCTCGATCTGATGGGTGAACGGGTGAAACCTCTGGTACTTTTGAGCAATGACCTGCGCCATGGAGTGATCTGTGTTGAGCGCAAAACTGAAGATATCGCCTAATACTTCCGCCGTCGGGAATCGAACCTGCCTGGTATCAATTCCGGACGCATCGACCACGGCCTCGAGCAGATCTTCCTGGTCCTCACGGTCCATGATGGAGAAGCCCGGCTGAAAACCAATCTCCCGGACATGCCGGCGCAGTAACCGATTCCCGATTGAATGAAAGGTCCCTCCCCAGATCGCCCGGGTTTCCAACGGCAAGAGATCCGTCACTCTCGCGAGCATCTCGCGGGCCGCCTTGTTCGTGAAGGTCAGGAGCAAAATGGATTCGGGCTCAACCCCGTTATCCAGCAGCCAGGCAACCCGATAAGTCAGGGTGCGTGTCTTGCCGCTGCCGGCGCCTGCCAGCACCAGGGCAGGACCCGGGCTGGAAGTCACCGCCTCGTACTGTTGATCGTTCAATTCAGCCCGATAGTCGATTGAGCTCGAGGCGACAGAAGCGATTTTCTTCAGCTGATATTCGCGGCCCATGGAACGGTTGTTACGACGTCTATTGCCTGTAAATTTTGCCTTTGAGCGGCAGATTTCATCAACCGCCCAAATAGGCCTCTTTGACGAGACTGTTAACTCTTAGTCTGGCAGACTCATCCTCCAGGATAATCCGCCCGGTTTCCAGCACGTAGCCGTAGTCTGAAATTTCCAGTGCAAGATTCGCGTTTTGCTCGACCAGCAGGATGGTGATCCCGAGATCCCGATTAATCTCCACAATTTTTGCAAAGATGGTCTTAACCAGAATCGGCGCTATCCCCAGAGAAGGCTCGTCCAGCATCAAAAATCGCGGCTTGGACATCAGCGCTCTGGCGATTGCCAGCATCTGCTGTTCACCACCGCTCAAGGTGCCGGCCACCTGTTTCTCGCGCTCTTTCAACCGCGGAAAAATGGCAAACATATATTCGTAATCATTCTTGATTTCGGCAGTTCCTTTACGCCGATAAGCGCCCATCCGGAGATTTTCAAGAACCGTTAAGTTCGCGAAGATCATCCGCCCTTCTGGCACCTGTGTAATCCCAAGGCTCACAATCCGGTGCGGCGCCCGATTGGTTATCTCCTCTCCTTCGAAGATAATCTTGCCGTGCCGGGCACGAATCAGGCCGGAAATTGCCCGCAAAGTGGTCGATTTGCCTGCGCCGTTGCTGCCAACCAAGGTGATGATCTTTCCTTCCGCCACAGATAAAGAGATTCGGTGCAGCGCGACAATCGAACCGTAAGCGACTTCCAGTTCCTGGATTTCCAGCATCAGGGACTAAAGCATTCCTGAGGGTAAGGGCGCTAGGGGAAACGTTTCGGCGTGTGGACGTGTCGGCGTGTCGGCGTATCGGTTCGTTCTCAGTTGGGTCGTCCCGAACGGTCACGCCGGCTCAGGAGGGCGAAGCTCCGGGTAGGGTGAGGCTCCGTCCGAACCGGGGCTTCCCATGTTGCCTCGCCTTACGCGTCAACCCCCAAAATCAGTCCGTCACGGGCGCGCGACAGGTTCGGGTAAGGTCGAGGCAGCCGCCGCCCATGGGGGTTTCTCACTGAAAATGTGACGACCCTCAATCCTGAGCTTGCTACTCCAAACACGGAGACTAAGTTGCGGATCTATGGCCACGTCGGTTCTCCTCGGCTCGATCGCGGAACCAAAAGTGGCCTTGCGAAAGTTCACGATCGGGGAATACCACAAGCTCGGCAAGGCTGGAATCCTTCGCCCAAACGACCGCGTCGAACTGATCGACGGTCTCCTCATTCAAATGGCCCCCATCGGCCCCGAACATCAGTTCATCCTCGAGACGCTCAATGACATCTTCGGCATACAGAAAAAAGGGCGGTTTAAGGTAGGACCCGGGAGACCGATCCCGATCCCGGACTTCAATGAGCCGCAGCCAGATATGGTGCTGTTCAAAACCGAAGGAGGAACCAGGAGGCAACACGCTTCCCCTCAAGAGATCTATCTGGTCATCGAGGTTTCAGACACCACTGTTAAATACGATTCCGGAAGAAAGCTCCACGCCTACGAGAACGCCGCAATTCAGGAATACTGGATCGTGGATATTCCGGGCAAAGCCATCAGAGTATTTCGGCTAAACCAAAAAAAGAAGTACCACGAAAGCCGCTACAGGGAAGGGTCGATCGCAGTACAAGCGTTTCCGGATGTTTTGGTCCGACTGGAAGATGTTTTTTAAGCTTCTCAGCTGTCGCAGGCAACGCCAAGGAGGCGTTTCAGTTCGCGGTGACCAAACTCAGTGATTCGAACCGCGCGGTTTTCTCTGACACGTTCAATCCAGACTCGCTCAAATGATTGCTCAGCCAGGGCCGATCCAAGCGCGCCGGCGAGATGATTGCGCCGTTCGCTCCAATCGAGGCACTGTCGCGCGAAAACGCGCCCGGACTTTTGCAGAACCCGGGTATCTATTCCCAGCTCGGCAAACCATTGCACTCCTTTCCTGGTAATTTGATAGTCTCGACCCACTTCTCGCAATAGTCTCCGACCGACAATAGCCTCTGTGATCATGACTCCCAACCTTCCCGCGAGGTGGTCATAACAGGTGCGAGCAATTTGCATGGGAGTTTTCAGCTTGGAGCTATTGGTCTCTTTTCTGGGAGCGAACCTTGCCATTGACTCTAACAGTTCGGCGACTCGAGCGTTTGCCAGCCGATAGTAGCGATGACGACCCTGCGGAATCACCTGAAGCAATTCACCTTCGATCAGTTTAGCCAGATGCGAACTCGCGGTCTGACAGGTAATTCCAGATCTCTGTGCCAGTTCAGTTGCCGGCAGACTGCGCCCATCGAGCAGGGCAAACAGTATCCGCCCTCGCGCAGGCTCGCCGATCAGCGCAGCCAAAGAGGAAATCTCTGGTTCCATTTTGATACGATAGAACAATCCAGCCACTCAACATTTCGACTCGTATCGAATTGTCCATCAAACGTCGCATGAGAATGTAAAGCTGTGAACCCAATTGTGCGCGCGAATATGAAGGCTAAATTACAAACATCCGAAAGTGGGCGTCTTGCATATATGAATGACGATCTCCGAACCAAACGCGCTACCTTTCGTGCTCTGCACGAACAAGGATGCTTCGTACTAGCCAATCCTTGGGATGTCGGCGGAATACGACGACTCGAGAAACTGGGGTTCAAGGCTCTGGCCTCAACCAGTGCTGGAGCCGCTTGGGCACTGGGTCACAACGATGGTGAATTGTCTCTTGATGAAATATTGGAGCATTTGCGACTTCTTTGCGCAGCAACCAATTTGCCGATTAACGCGGATTTTGAAGCTGGTTTCGCAGATGAGCCTGAGGGCGTGGCGACCAATGTCGCGCTCGCTTTGGACACCGGCGTAGCGGGGCTGTCGGTCGAAGATCGA
>DATHPI010000045.1:0-4078 GCA_035484035.1 Chthoniobacterales bacterium | reverse complement strand
GGCGGTGCCGATGATCGGAATCTCCTCCTCCGGATCCATCCCGGTGGCATGCGCTCCGGTACGTCCTTCGCTGACCTCATACAGAAACTGTTCAACACCTAGCTTGCGGTATTCTTCCTTGATAACACGGTCGGCGTCTGCGCCATTCATTCCGGCGCAAATCTTGTTAAGTCCTTGCTCGAAACCGATTGTGCATTTCTCCATCAGGTCTTTGTGGTGAGGTTTTACCTTTCCGAGCGCATAGGTTCGAGCGTAGTCAGCTGACCAGTCATTCACGCGGCATCCGACATCCGCCAGGATGATGTCCCCATCCTGGATTACGCGATTGGTCGGCCGGAGAAACAGCACCTGCGTGTTCGGGCCGGATTGGATCATGATGTCATACGCGATCGCATGCGCGCCATTGGCAAACATCGCTGCGTAACACAAGCTGGTTAGTTCAAGCTCGGTAATGCCCGGCTCAAGAGCGTCGTAAATCATCTGAAAACCGGCGTTGGTACAGCGAGCAGCTCTTCGCATCGAATTTAATTCGGCTTCCGTTTTAATTGCTTTGAAGGTCTCGATGATCATCGATGACTCAATCTTGGTATCGGGAAGCCCTTCTCTGATGGGAAGATAGATTTCGAGATCCATAAAAGAATAACCGCTGATGCCGACCCGCTTCAGTGAAGAACGCTTCTCCGCGAGTAAAGGCTTCAGATCGGCCCGGATTTCCCGGATATCACCGCCAAATAGATGCATCTTTGATGCTCTGGCGGCGGATTCCATTTCACTCTTAGGAAGGAAGAAAATCGGATTCTCGTCGACCGTGATGTAGAGCAGCATGGGCTGCGGATAGACACCGTCAATCGTGCGGTAATCGACCAGCCACCGCGCGTTGCTCATTCGGTAGCAGTCTGCGAAAACGAACAAGGCGTCGAGCCCTTGCTTTGTAATCTCGTTCCGAACCTTTTGCAGCCTCTCATGATAGGTCGCATCGGAAATGGATTCGCCGAATGCTTCGAATTCACCGCGGCTAACTAAGGAGTCAAATGTGCCGGGAACTAAGTCTAGGACACGTCGGGATATCATATTTGTAAGTACAGTTTAGATTATTGATTTAGTGATGCTATAATTCGGCCCCGCTGACTGGCTTTCTGAATGCCGGCTCAACGAACTTTTCCTCAATCGGTTACTGGGTCGAGACTGGGTGGCCAATAATGATTGCGCAAACATTCTGACGCAAATAGTGGGAGCTGTCAAATTTTCTGAAGACTTTTTTTGGTTAAAATGTGCCCAGCGCCGCGCCCTGAGCTATGCTTTGCCAATGGTTGCGCAAACATTTTTGTCTCACAGGGGGAGACAATAATCGGTCCAGGTAATTCGTGACCAAGCTGGTGGTGTCGCTAGAACCAGGAAAGGGGGGTATGGTTCTACTACGGTTCACTCGAAAGTGATACCCTGTCAAAACGTATTTTTATGGAACTTTTCGCCAGATGTGACTCGGCCAAAAGGAGGGGGTCTGGGCGATTAGGTGGCCGTTCCGGCGAAATTCCCCGCCTTGAGCGATGATCAAGGGGATTGGACGAGCTGGAAGACAAATACAATTGAATAACGAATACGGTTGTTGGACCTGCGAGGAGACTTTAGGAAATCCCGTCCGAAATGAGGGAATGGGCCAACATTGCGCGAAGAATGAAATCTCCGACATCAGGAAAAAGGAATATGAGTTTGTCAAATATGGATTTTGGATCTTACTTTGGAAATATTCTTTACTGAACGGAGCGCTTCGCCTCGGTCAAAATCTTTTCCGATCTTTTTCCTAATTGCATATGCCTGAGGAGCAGAATGAAAGAGCACCAACGATGAAGGATGTGGCGTCGTTGAGCGGTTTTTCGCCGCAAACCGTCCACCGCTCGTTGCATGCCAGTGAAAAAGTAGATCCGGAAACAAGAGCTAAGATCTTGAAAGTCGTGAAAGAGATCGGCTATCGACCAAATCGCGCGGCACGTCACCTTGCGACCGCCAAGTCGAGCATTCTCGGAATTGTTTCTTTCGCCACTCAGATTTACGGTCCAGCACACACGATTCTAAGCATCGATGAAGTGGCCAAATCGCTGGGTCTCAACATTATGCTGACGACGGTGCCGTCATGGGGACCCGAGAAGTACAGATTGTCGCCAGACAAGCATCGGCGGGCCGTGGCTGAAATCGCGGGATATGCCCCGATTGGAATGGTACTTTTATCGCCGGTCCGCTTAACGCGTGATTTTTTTGAAGACTGGTATCACAGTCTGCCGATGATCGTCGTGGGCGAATGCGCCTCTTCGGCTTTCGCATCGATCGACCACGATTATGCCGGTGCGACCAAAGAAGCAGTTAAATATCTCATCGATATTGGCCACACCAAGATTGCCTGCATTAAGGGTCCACCAGACTGGACGCCGGCGCGCTTTCGCTCCCTTGGCTGGTCTCAAGGTTTAACGGAAAACGGGTTGCCATTGGGTCCTTGGTACGAGGGCGATTGGAGTCCGCAGAGCGGCTACGATATCGCGCGCTTATTGATTAAGAACCACCTCGGTGATTTTACGGCGATCGTGGTTCAAAACGATCTTATGGCCTTTGGGGTGCTCCGAGCGCTCCAGGAGGCCGGCATTCGGGTCCCGCAAGACGTGTCGGTCGTTGGTTACGACGATATGCCAGACGCCGGTTTCTCAATTCCACCGTTGACGACTCTGAGACAAGATTATGAAGGGATTGGGAAAACGGCCGTTAACAATCTGATGGCGCCAGCTGGAAAAGAGAAAGACAACACTCCAGTCCTCCTCAAATGCCCTTTGATTGTTCGGGCCAGCACGGGACCTGCGCCCCGAGCAAAACTCCGAAAACCAAGTCACAAAAGCCAAAGGAAAAACACGATCGAGGCAGCAGGATTTTCCGGGGAAACTATCGGCTCAAGAGCCTGATCCCCAAAACAGCCTTTCCCTGGCTGGCGCAAAAATGGCGAAGACGACTAGCACCCGCAGATTAACGGGTGGGTGATTGCTCTCACGATGGACTGACGAGTTATCGATTTTTGCGAATGCAACGTGAACCCGAAGGCGATCTCTTGGTGAATCGACCTCGTGCCCAAGTACGTGATCGAAATCACTTTGCCTAGCATCGAGTATTTGAAGTCGTCCGGGGCGGTGGTTGGAGTCCGACGAACCCAAGGTGTCAGCGGTCACTCAAAACCAGCCACTAAAGGTCGAAATTAAGGGCTTCAAAACCAGCCACTCTTGGGAACAGAAAACAGGTCCTCAGGTGTCGATTTCAGTTAAATCGTGGACTTTTCATTTAATTCGTAGACCATTTGCCTTCAACGGCGATTACGTTTGTCCCGCTCCAAAATGACTTCCGACCACTGCGGGATCCGCGCTCAGCTTTCCTCGATGCCGCTTAGCATGCGTTTTAGAACAGATTCTGCGACGACCCCATTTGTGGTCTCAATTTGGTCGCATGGAGACGAGTCTGAGCCGGACGAGTTAGCGTGAGGCCAAATCAGATATGTGGGAAAAGTTCTGCTAAATAATAAGATTTTAGGTTTCAAAAAGATCCCCTCCTCTAACATGATAAAATACATTATCGCGTTTAACAGCGTTGGGCTGGGAGATGTCCTATCTTATCGTCATCGTGGCGCCGTTTCTCGTAACGGAAGCGCAATTACGTCGGACGGCCGCCGGTCGAAAGCTCTCGGCTTATTCTCCAATATCTATTTGCACGCCGAGCGTGGGGCTGATCTCTTCGAGTCGGGCACGGATTGTTTGCGCCGGGCTGCGGCCCATCTGCCCATCTCTTTAAGCATCGCAATGGCCGCGCTCAGGTGGGGATGTTCGTGCCTAGTGGCGGCGGTAAATCGAAGGAAGCTTTCTAGTTGGGGTCCGTCCACGAAACGGACAGTATTCCGTTAACGGAATACTGCCCGATAATTCCGAGTTCCGGAATATTTCCTGCCAGCCAACTTGGCCTTCGTTGCAGAAGGTATCGCTCTTCCGCCAATTTGGAGAGCGTCGCGAAGACGTGCGTCTTGCCCACGATCGCAGTTGCAATCAACAAAAGG
>DATHPI010000044.1:0-42600 GCA_035484035.1 Chthoniobacterales bacterium | reverse complement strand
CGGAGCTGATGCGACAGGTGAGATCGGAGGACGAAATCTGAAAACAACAACCTGTGCGTGAGGATCTGGCGAAAGCCGGACGACAAGAATGCCAAGAGCAACCAACGCGCCTGCCAGCAGAGAGCGCCGCAAGAGAGTCCTCGACAAAGCCAAAGGATATCGAGGGCGTCGATCAAAGCTTTTTCGATACGCCAAAGACGCCACCATGAAGGCGAAATATTGGGCTTACCGTGATCGCAAGACCCGGAAACGCAACTTTCGCAATTTGTGGATCCAGCGGATCAACGCTGCTTGCCGGCAATTTGGCACCACCTACAGCCGTTTTATGGAAGGGTTGGTTGCGGCCAAAATTGAGGTCGACCGAAAGGTGTTGGCTGACCTGGCGGTAACAGACGAAGCGACATTCAAGGCCATTTTGGACAAGGCTGTCTCTGCGCTGGATCAAAAACGGGCGGCCTGATACGTAAGCGAACCGGCCGGGCTTGCCTGCTCCTAACAGGCAATGCCAGGAGCTCGCTGACAACGGATGGACAACGATCTTCAAAAGTTGCAGGAGACGGCGCTGGTCGAGATCCAGCAGGCAAACAGCAAGATCGCTCTCGAAAACGTTCGGGTGAAGTTTCTGGGGAAAGCCGGCGCAATCTCGCGGTTGAGCGAGAACATGCGTAACCTGCCGAAAGAGGATAGACCTCGTATCGGCAAACTTCTGAATGAAATCCGAAACGAGGTCACTGCGGCCCTTGATAGCCGGCTCGATGCCCTCGAGTCTCTCGGCACGGCGCAGATTCTGAGCGATGTGGATGAAACTCTTCCGGGAAGAGAATTCCGGGTCGGCGGTCTGCATCCATTGACGCTTCTTCAAGATCAGGCCATCCGGATTCTGCGACGCCTGGGTTTTGCGCTGGCGGATGGACCCGACATCGAGACGGAGTGGTATTGTTTTGACGCTCTCAACACCCCGGCAAATCATCCGGCGCGTAATGATACGGATACTTTTTATCTCCCCGACGGAAGGCTGTTGCGGACGCACACCTCAAGCGTTCAAGTCCGGGCGATGGTCGCTCAGAAGCCTCCGGTGCGCGTCATTGGCCCTGGAGCGGCCTACCGGCGCGACGAAATTGATGCGACCCACCTCAACCAGTTCAACCAGTTGGAAGGGCTTTATGTCGATTCCAACGTCAGCGTCGCCGATCTGAAAGGAACGTTGGAGTATTTTGTTCGCGAATTATTGGGTCGCGACGTGCAAACCCGGCTTCGGCCCCATTTTTTTCCGTTCACCGAGCCGAGTTTTGAACTCGATATCCGCCTGCCTGGTATCCAGAGTGGAAAATGGATGGAGTTATTGGGTTGCGGAATGGTCAATCCCGCGGTCTTCGAATCGATCAACGCAAAACGCGGCGACAGTGCTTATGACCCTGAAGAGTGGGCTGGATTCGCATTTGGGATGGGACTCGAACGTCTCGCGATGTCCCTGTTCGGTTTGCCCGATATCCGCCTCCTGATCGAAAACGACCAGCGATTCCTAGCCCAGTTTGCCAGATGAAGCTGTCGCTCAATTGGCTGAAGGAACTGTTATCTCTCTCGCAGTCGGTCCCCGAGATCGTCGAGACGCTGACGTTTGCCGGAGTCGAGGTCGAAGGTTTCCAACAACGCGGCGCGGATTTTGACAAAGTCATCGTCGCGCAAATTGAATCGTTCGAGCCACATCCTAACGCGGATCGCCTGAGCGTCTGTCGTGTGAACGATGGTTCCGGATTGCCGCGCCAGGTGGTCTGTGGTGCAAAGAATTTTCGTTCCGGCGACAAGGTGCCATTGGCTTTGCCCGGCGCACTTCTACCGGGTGGCACAAAAATCAAGGCCAGCAAGCTGCGCGGTGTTGAATCCGAGGGGATGCTTTGCAGTGCGCGTGAATTGAATCTGGCGGAGGACGCCGCCGGCCTGTTGATTTTGCCCGCCGACGCAGCCGTCGGAACTCCATTGTCAGACATTTATCCGCCGGATACCGTCCTCGAAATCGAAGTCACGCCCAATCGGCCTGACTTGTTGAGCCACTATGGAATTGCTCGGGAAGTGGCTGCCTTGTTAAATCTTCCCGCGCCGAAATTACCTGAGATAAGCGCCGCTTTGGATCGAGTTCGCGAGGATGCCAAAGTTGTTCAGCTCGAAGCTCCTGATGGTTGTCCCTTTTATGCGGCCTGTTTAATCAGAGGCATCCGAGTGGGGCCGAGTCCAGGTTGGCTTCGGGAAAAACTAGAAGCCGCCGGGCTTCGCTCGATCAATAACGTCGTCGATGTCACGAATTACGTCCTGCTGGAGCTGGGCCAACCGCTTCACGCTTTTGACCTCGCCCAAATCAGAGCGGGTATTGTTGTTCGAAAGGCTCGTTCCGGCGAGCGGCTGCAGGCCCTGGATGAGAAAGAGTATGAGTTGGATCCAGACGATCTTGTGATCGCGGACCACGAGCGCGCCTTGGCAATTGCCGGCGTGATGGGTGGAGCGCAGAGCGGTGTCACGGCGACCACGACCGATGTTCTTTTGGAGGCGGCGTATTTCACCCCTGGCTTCGTTCGCCGAACCAGTCGACGCCTGGGGTTGATCTCGGAATCTAGTTTTCGGTTTGAGCGCGGCGTTGATCCGGAGGCAGTGTTAATCGCTTCCTCCAGGGCGACCGATCTAATTCTAGCCGTTGGAGGAGGGAAAGCCGATGAAAGCGTGGTAATCGGCGGATCCGTTCCGAGCTTCAACCGCGTAGTCGAAATGCGTCCAGACCGTTGCGACAAAATCTTGGGTATGGAGGTTCCCGATTCCGCCCAGCTCCTGGCTCGGCTCGGGCTCAAACCGGCGGGTGGGATCCGATGGGAGGTGCCAAGCTATCGGCAGGATCTGGCTCGAGAGTCGGACCTGATCGAAGAAGTGTGCCGGATGGCCGGTATCCAGAAGATTCCGTCGCGCCTCTTTGCTTCGGCGACTGAAGGCTCGGTTACGGACCGCGTCCATGACGATCTCATGCAACTCCGGCAAAGACTGGCGGGCCTCGGGCTTTTTGAAGCGAGAAGCCTTACCCTGGTGGACGAGCGGGCGTTGGATCATACTTTGGAGCCGGTGCCGAATGCTCTGGTCTTGCGAAATCCATTGACCGAGGATCAGCGAATCCTCAGGCCGTCTTTGGTTCCGGGCTTGGTTCGAGCGGCTGAACGAAATTTCAATCGTGGATCGAATAGCGTGGCGATCTTTGAAATCGGCCGCGTCTTCAAGATCGCGGCCCAGGAGGAATCAGTCTCTCTGTCGGTACTCGTATCCGGCGAACGCCAAAGTAAAAGCTGGAACCAGGAAGCCGCGGCCTTTGATTTGTTCGATTTGAAAGGCATTCTGAAGACGGGGCTCTCCAAGGACTTGATGTTCCTGCGAGAAGAGCCGACCAATTTCGCTCCGCTCCTCTGTCGGATGATCGATCGGGCCGGAGATCAGATTGGAAAGATTGGGCAACTCCGTCCAGGATTAGCCAAAGAGATCGGCGCCCGCGATCCCGTTTTCGTGGCCGAGTTGACGCTGAAACCGGGAGAGAATTTTAAACGCTTCGTTTACAAAGCGCTGGATCGTTTCCCGGCCGTAACGCGAGATGTTGCGTTCCTCGCCGATAAGGAATTGAAATACCAAGCAGTGCTTGATACCTTTGCCGCCGCCAACGAACCCCTGCTGGTTGACGTTCGATTATTCGATCTCTTTATAGATCCCAGCGGTCAAAAGGTGCCTCTCAACAAGAAATCGACTGCCTGCAGTTTGACTTATCGGGCAAGCGATCGAACTTTGACCCAGGAAGAAGCGAACGCAGCCCATAGCCGCTTGAAAGCGCAGCTCGTGGATCGTCTGGGTGTCACGTTACGCGAGTAGTTCTTTGGAGAACGGAAAGATTTGAAAATTTGCCCTGCGGTGCTCGGGATTTAAGGCCAATGCCCCAGACCCGATATTACATTATCCCAGGAGGCTTGGCTGTGCGTGTGATAATGACAGGCCTTGATTGGAAGTCAAAGTTCACGTCAGCGGTTATCCGCTCTTAGTTGAGGGGAATGGGAGCTTCGCCTAAACGGCATCTGTGGGGCAAACTCTTTTCTGAGTTCTCAGTGTCAGTTGCAGTGAAGAGCACCAGCTGGCGCAATTTTCGGCCGATTTAACTGACAACTGACACTGGCAACTGAGAACTATCCGGGTGGCCAGGTGAGCGGGCGTCCTCCGAGAAGGTGAACATGCAAGTGCGGAACTGTCTCTCCTCCGTTGCGCCCACTGTTGATAACCACTCGAAATCCGGTCTGAGATATGCCCAGCACCTTTGCCATCTCCTGTGCTTTGAGCATCAGTTTGCCCAGTATGATTGCGTCCTCGGCTGTTGCTTCAGCCAGACGCGGGATTGGTCTTTTCGGCACCAATAGCACGTGAATCGGTGCCTGCGGGTTGACATCGTGGAAAACGATCAGGTCCTCATCTTCTGAGATGATCTTGGCCGGAATCTCGCGGGCCACGATTTTTTGGAACAATGTCATCGGATGGTAAGGAGGAGATCGGTTTTTGCCTTGGCCCGTTCAAGATGAGCACGAAGAAAGTGGACAATCTCGTTTCGCAATTGCGAGCATTCGCGGCTCCAGGTCTTGACCGATTGTAAATGTCGCACGCACGATTGCAGACCGTAGATATCAAGATTTGCACCGCGATCGGATAAGGCTGGTTGGATGCGTTCTTCCAGCAGCCGGAAGAATGCCAGTTCATATCCAGGGCCTGCCTCTTCCGCCAGTTCGCTCAGAGAAAGTTCAAATGGCGGATCAACGGAGTCCAGGCGCAGGGCAACCTCGGCGTAGCCAATCGCCTGCAAAGCGGACAAGACGATCTCGCGCAACTGCTGCGGCGTGATCACGCTGCTTTCGTGTGTTCGAGAGAGATAACACAAGACGCTCGCTGCGACGTGTTCCGCCAGCCACCAACGGCTGTAACCTGCTTTCTCGGCAGCGCGACAAAGGCAGAAACAGAGCCAATCCTGGCGAATCGCACAAAGCTCGTTCTCGCCTTGTCGAAGAAGCGGTAGGAAGTCGCGGAGGGCTATCACGGCACAAACAGATCCGGTTGCAGGGCGTTGCGTTTGATCTTGCGGCCCAGAGATTCGATCTCGTTAATGAATTCTCCAATATCTTGAAATTGCCTGTAGACGGATGCGTACCGGATGTACGCCACTTCATCCATGGAATGGAGCCGCTCCATCACACGGATGCCGATCGCGTTGGTAGGCACCTCATGGTCATACGCTTGCTCCAACTCCTGGATTATCTCTTCCACCGCGCGCTCCAGAGCATCGTAACCCACAGGGCGTTTCTCGCAGGCCTTGATCATTCCGCCTAGTAGCTTTTGCCGATCGAAGGGTTCATGGCGTCCATCTCTTTTGATAACTCGCAAATCGCGCCGTTCGATTTCTTCGTAGGTCGTAAACCGATGCTGGCAAGCGAGACACTCACGACGCCGGCGAATCGCAGCGCCGGCCTTCGCCGCACGAGAGTCGATAACCTTGTCCTCAAGGTTTCCGCATTTTGGGCATCGCATGGTTGAATGGGTCGGAGCGCCGACCACAACATATTGTGTTCACCTCTTGTAAAAATACAAGAGCAGATTCGAGCGCATGGCGGAAAGCCAAAGCAGGGCGAGATTCCGGTGAGATCGGCACGCTGCAGGCGGCTGAGGGCGCCCTCCAAGCGGCGGAGCCGCAAGCGAATCATCGGGCCGATTATAGCGCGAAACCACCGTCAATGGGTAAGGCTACGCCAGTAATGAAGGATGCTTCCCGTGAACAGAGATAGAGAACCGCAGCAGCGACTTCTTCCGACCGGCCGAAACGTCCGACCGGATGACGGGACATCAGAAGGGCGCGGCTCTGCTCACCGCCTCTGATCTGTTTGGTCAAATCGGTCTCAATAATAGCAGCGCAAATCGCATTGATTCGCACGCCTTTAGCAGCAAATTCGAGGGCGGCCGATTTTGTTAGAGCGACTACGGCAGCTTTGCTGGCACTATAGATTGGTGAATTGGCGTCGGGCCGCAGCGCGAGTACCGAAGCGTTGTTCACGATGGCGCCGCCGCCTGATTGAACAATGGCCGGGATCTGATGTTTCATCGAAAAAAAGACGCCGCGTACATTGATGTCCATGATGCGATTATAGATGTCAGACGTAGCGGTCATCGTGGCACGTCCTTCTCCTCCAACCCCCGCGTTGTTGAACGCGAAGTCCAGCTGGCCAAAACGCTCTAGAGTTTTGGCCACGAGCGCTTCAATCTCTGATTCCTCGCTTACATCGCCGCGGACAAATAAACCTTGTCCGCCCGCTTTCTGAATTAGCGACAACGACTCAGCTCCCTCAGCCTCGCGCCGCCCAGAAATAACGACATTTGCGCCCTGTTCAGCAAAAGCGACTGCCGTCGCCCTTCCGATTCCAGAGGTTCCGCCCGTGATCAATGCAACTTTTTCAGCAAACGATGTGTTCATTGTGTTGATCCAATTTTAGTGAAGGATGGTGGTGGGACCATTCATTGGGAAAGCCTGATTGTCAGATCTACGACGCTAACTTCCCAGAGCTGCGCCGGTTGAGTTTGCTACTGAGGCGATGAGCACGTGCCGGCCGGGCGGGCTAAATACCGCGCGAGAAATTGGGTCGCTGTCTCTATCGCTTAGAAAAGTGGCCACCACCTTTTGGATTAAGGATAAAAGTATGCCAGTTCGACTCATCGAGGCTAGTGCCTCCGACAGCTAGGATTTGACCGGCGTCGTTCACCCCGAAAACTTGAAATAGGTGCACCAAAGGCGCGGCTGGTGAGACAAGGGTATTCGCATTATACATCGTCCCGTTGAGGTAAACGAAGGGTCTCAGTACATTCGTGAACTGCTCCAACTCGTAACCGACCACGGTATCAAAATCGTTTATTCCTGTGGCTGCATAATACTGGAGCCAGGGTGAATTTTCTGAGCCGGGTACTGGTGGGAGATTTATCGTCTTCGCTCCGACATGCAAGATCGGCAGCTGAGTCGGCCCAAAAAAACCGGGTTCAGCAGAAACAACCACGTAGTCTCCTACGTTATTAACCTGGATATCATCATTGCTAGAACCTTCCAAAATTATGGGTGTTCGGTGGACCGAGGCTATAACGGCGTTGGCGCCCACGTTCCCGTAAACTCGTCCGTCTTCGGTGATTCCATTAACACTTTGGCCCACAGTTCCGAAGGCCGGAAGCGTTATTGCGGTTCCGTTTGGCTGAAGTAGAAAGGCTGACGTGTAGGTGATAGAACCAAGATTATGCACGATAAAACTTCCGGCAATCTGCCCGAGGTCGTTAAGCCCGCCAACGATTACGCTTCCTCCGTTCGGTAATGTGTCAAAGCGCCCGTTTCGATAAAGTAAGGAATACTCGTTAAAATAGACCGGTGGGACAGGCATGAAGTAAGAGAGGGTTACCTCGCCTCGGATGTTGACAAAGGTCGCAATCGTTCTTATGTCGGGATTATACAACGAACCAAAATCGATTAGTTTTCCCCTTCGATAGACGAACGCGTGTTGTGAGGAGGTTCCGTTGGGAGAATTTGTGTAACAATAACCGGCAACTTGGCCCAAAGCATTTATCGAGCTTCCTTGGGTTGCAGTAAATCCAGGTAAAACACCGATGTCGATAAGGGAGTAGGCGGGAGCGGGCGGAGAGTCGGCGTAAGCCTCGATACAACCGAGGAGGACGAGCGCCGTAGTCAATAGTTTAACTTTCATAAGGTCGCGTTTTTCTAACATTTCAACGTAGTGCAGATTCTTAAGACTTCTGTCCGGTTGGTTGGCAGCTCTACCTCGTCTATTGCGCTAATCGTGTTGCCGAAAGTTGACGTTCACGAGCAAAAAAACCAATTGCTCTACTGAGCCCGTCGGCGATCCTCTTCGCGAACTCGGTTCCAAAAGCATAGCTAACAGACGCCGACAGCGCGACTGAGACGTCTTTGCAGGTGACGAATTGAAGAGGCCTTTCACGTTTGAGATTCATGGAGTGATAGAGTTCCCCTATTTCAATCAGGTTTGTCGAGGGAATTACAGCAGTATCCAAAAAAGTACTCATTCTGGGTAATACAATCGACTCCGAGGTGCGTTAATCCGAATTGCAACACCCGCGAGGAACGAAGGTAACCGTTCCCGCGTCCAGTGACGCGCCTCCGACAATTAAGGTGAAATTCGGCGCGCACCTTCCCGCAAAGCCCCACCAAGCTCCAACATACCGTCAGGCAGGCAACGACGAAGGGTCAGGCGTCGTCAAATAAAACTGGAATGTAATGCTTTTTAGTATATGCGTGTAGTGTCAATCGCTACATTTGGGTGATGCTGACGAGAATGACGAAGCAAAGTCCAGCAGCATGTCATTAGGGCGGCAACCCATCCTGAATCCTGAGCGGGATACCCACGTTTGCGTTCTAATTTGCGCTCAAGAAGCTGATGAGTAAAGGAAACTGCGGGCAAAGCTTGCTATCTTAGAGGTTATGCCCAGCGCGGACTCTTCTGCATCGCTCGTCGCTCCCTGCGGCTCGTGGCGTTCACCGATTATTTCCGATCTCATCGTGGCCGAATCTATCAACTTGGTCGACGTGTGGCTGGACGGAAAAGATGTTTATTGGTGCGAGGGTCGGCCGAAGGAAAACGGCCGTTATGTCGTCGTACACGGGCGCATCGATGGCACAACCGTAGATCTGACGCCGCCGGGTTTCAACGCCCGGACGCGGGTGCATGAGTACGGTGGCGGCGCGGTGCTCATCCGCGATGGCGTAGTCTACTTCAGCAACTTCGACGACCAAAAACTTTACCGATTACAGGTCGGTGCGGCGGTCCCGCAGCCGATCGGACAGTCGGTCGGTTGCCGCTATGCTGACGCTAATTTTGACGCAGCCCGACAACGAATCGTTTGCGTGCGAGAAGACCACAGCGGATCCGGCGAGGCGGTCAACACGATCGTGGCATTGGCCGCCGATGGTTCCAGCCACGAGACGGTGCTGGTGTCAGGCAACGATTTCTATTCCAATCCGCGGCTGAGCCCCAACGGGCGATGGCTGTCGTGGCTGACCTGGAACCATCCGCACATGCCATGGATAAGTACGGAACTGTGGGTGGCGAAGCTCGACGATGCCGGCGCCGTCGTTGAAGCGCCGCGCCGCGTCGCGGGTTCGGCCACGGAGTCGCTGTTCCAGCCCGAGTGGTCACCCGAAGGCGTGTTGCACTTCGTGTCCGACATCTCGGGCTGGTGGAATCTCTACCGTGAAGAGGTGCCAGGCCAGCTCGAGGCGCTTTTTCCCCTAAACGCCGAGTTCGGCCAACCTCAATGGAACTTTGGTCAGGCAACCTACGCTTTCATCGGCGGCGGTCGACTGCTATGCAGCTATAACGAAGGCGGCGAAAGCCGCGTGGTGGTAATCGGTCCCGACGGAAGGCGCACGGCGCCGCTGACTTTGCCGTTCACCGAAGTTTCCGTGGTGCGCGGGGGCGCGAATGAATTTGTGTTGCGCGGCGGCGCGCCGGATGAGCCCGCGTCGATTGCGCGGGTTAGCCTAGAGCCTTTCGGGTGCCTGGTCCTACGCAGATCGACCTCGCTCCTGGAACAGCAGCCTGCCCTCCGTGATTATCTTTCGCGGCCGGAGTTGATCGAGTTCGACACGACAAACGGGTGCAAGGCCTTCGCTTGGTATTATCCGGCGCACAATCCTGACTTTAAGAAGCCCGACAACGAGCGACCGCCCTTGATCGTCAAGAGCCACGGCGGCCCGACCGCCTCCACCTCCAGCACGTTAGACCTGCGGACCCAGTTCTGGACTAGTCGGGGCTTTGCCATCGTCGACGTAGACTACGGCGGCAGCACAGGTTACGGGCGCGAGTACCGCGAGCGCCTGCATTTGCAATGGGGAGTCGTCGATCTGGACGACTGCACCCGTGCCGCCAGGCATCTCGCCTCGATCGGCGAGACTGACGGCGAGCGTGTGGCCATCACGGGCGGCAGCGCTGGCGGCTACACGACGCTCTGCGGCCTTGTCTTCGGCCAGGGATTCTTCAAGATCGGTGCAAGCTATTACGGCGTAGGCGATCTGGAAACCCTGGCGCGGGACACTCACAAATTCGAGTCGCGTTACCTGGACTGGCTTGTGGGCAAATACCCCGAGGAAAAGGCGATCTACGTGGAACGTTCACCCATTCACTTTACCGACCGATTGAGAGTGCCGGTCATCCTGTTCCAAGGGGAGGAGGACAAGGTCGTGCCGCCCAACCAGGCGGAACTCTTTGCCGAAGCAGTCCGCCGCAAAGGCCTGCCGCTGGGTTACCTCCTGTTCAAAGAGGAACAACATGGGTTTCGCCGGGCAGAAAACATTAAACGCTCGCTCGACGCCGAGCTTGATTTTTACTCTGTTCTGCTGCTGCGGAGTGGGCTGCGTTTCTGAATTTTCTGGAAAAGATGCCACCTTGGAAGCTGCTCAGCGAATCGCCAACCATGCTGAGAGCCTGGGATTGGCCGCTCATCCTTTCAGTTACTACAAGCATTCGCAATGGGCCAGAAGCCGACGCCAACGATCTTCTACGCTTTTGGCCGAAACCCTAGCCGAGATCTATTACCCATTGAACTCTGGACTCCAATGCGAAAATCAACCGGCTTTGCGGCAGATTGCGAGGCCATGAGGCAACGCGCGCTGTCGCCTGTGGTCATGGTGTCGGAAAGGGCAATCGCGCCAGGGCGTTTCCTCAAGTTTGACCAACCTCACGGCCTCTTGGTAGCGCTTCGTCCCGAAAAGGTTCAAGATTGTCTTCAAGAAGCCGACAAGGCGCTCGCCCAAGGGTACCATGTGGCGGGGTACTTATCGTACGAAGCCGCGCTAGGCTTGGACCAGGCCTTTGAGGCATCCCGGGATTACCTAATGCCGCTCCTGTGGCTTGGCGTATTTTCGGCACCAACCTCCACCGACGGGTCCGAACCACACGTTTTGTCGCCTCGCTTCGAATGGCAGGGTGAGTTTACCGCCGAGGAGTACCGAGCTGCGATTGGTTCCATTCGGTCCCAGATTGCCGCTGGCTCGACCTATCAGGCCAATTTCACGTTTCGCCTCTGGTCGTCCTATGCGGGAGATCCGTGGGAGCTGTTTTGTTACCTTTTCCGCAATCAGCCCTCCACGTGTTGCATGTACATCGACACCGGTCGGTGGTCGATTTGTTCCGCATCACCGGAACTCTTTTTCGCATTGGACGGCCCAACCCTAACCGTGCGCCCGATGAAAGGCACTCTCCGGCGCGGGCGCTGGCCAGACGAAGATGAACGGTTGGTCAGGCAACTTTATCTGTCTGAGAAAGATCGCGCGGAGAACTTGATGATCGTCGACATGATGCGCAACGACCTTGGTCGGATCTGCAACGTGGGTTCCGTGCAAGTGCCGCAGTTATTTGAGGTCGAGCGGTACCCGACAGTGCTTCAGATGACTTCAACTGTTACCGGTTCAACGAGCGCTCCCTTCTCAGAGATCGTCTCTGCTTTGTTCCCGTGCGCCTCGATCACGGGAGCTCCCAAGGTGGAGACAATGCGGATCCTTGCACGTACTGAGCGGTCGCCAAGAGAGGTTTATACCGGCTCGATGGGGTACATCACCCCGGCGCGGCAGGCGCGCTTTAACGTGGCTATCCGTACCGTCATCGTCGACAAACAGACTGGTGCAGCCCAATGCGGGCTTGGCAGCGGCATCACATGGGATTCGTCACCCGAACAGGAGTATCAGGAGTGTTTGCTCAAGAGCCGTTTTACCGTGCAGGATCATCTTCCTTTTCAGCTTTTAGAAACGTTCCGATGGGATCCACAGGCTGGCTTCGTGTTGCTTGGCCTCCATCTCGCCAGACTCGAACAATCCGCACGGTTCTTCAATTTTCGCTCTGACCGTCACCTCGTTCTGGCCAAGCTCGAGGCTGCGATACGGAACTTTTCTCGCATACCGATGAAAGTCCGGCTCCTATTGTCTGTCTCGGGTGAGCTCAGCATCGATGCTATGGCGTTAGAGTCGGATCCCCTTCCGGTTCCTGCTCTCGTGAGGTTTGCCAGTTCGCCAGTCGATCGGGAAGATGCCAAGCTTTTCCACAAGACAACCAATCGAGAACTTTACTTGCGGCTACTCGGTTCAGTGCCCGACTGCTACGATCTTCTTCTCTGGAACAAGGAAGCCTTCGTCACGGAACTGACGCGATTTAACCTGCTTACCTGGATGGACGGTCGATGGACAACTCCTCCAGTAGAGCACGGATTACTCTGCGGCACGCTGCGCCAAGAGTTACTGCAGGCAGGCTTGGTTATGGAGGCAGATTTGACCAAAGACAACCTGGTAACTGCGCAGGCCCTCGCGGCGGTCAACTCCGTTCGAGGGCTACTGCTGCTCAGGCCGATAAACGATGACTTGTGGCTTCTTGAACCGATCCATGAGGGTCCTGATCGTGATGCTGCGTTCTGGCCTCTCATCCATCACGTGGATCAGGTGATGGGTCGGCAGGGAAATCCATCTTAGCAAGGGTATCATCAGCCGTCCGAGTTTTCCGCGCGGCAAGCACCATATTGGTCAATGACTCCTGCACCTCTGGCCAACCACGAGTTTTGAGGCCGCAATCGGGGTTGACCCAAACTTGCTTCCTCGGCAGAACTTGAAGCGCCTTCTTCAGAAGGCCGATCATTTCTTCGGCGGACGGAACTCGGGGTGAATGAATATCGTAGAATCCTGGGCCAACTTCGTTGGGATACTTGAAAGTGCGGAAGGCTTCCAACAACTCCATTTCGGAGCGGGAACTTTCAATGGAGATAACGTCCGCATCCAACTCGGCGATCGCTTCAATGATTTCATTGAATTCGCAGAAACACATATGCGTGTGAATCTGTGTCCGGTCAGTCACCCCACCGTTGCCAGACGAAATGCATCAACCGACCACCGGAGGTTCTTGGCCCAATCCGCCCGGCGCAAAGGAAGGCCTTCCCGCAAGGCCGGCTCATCGACTTGAATGACGGAAATACCAGCAGCTTCCAGGTCGGTGACCTCGTCCCGAATGGCAAAGGCGATTTGACGAGCGGTATCGGCGCGGGCCTGGTCGTCGCGAACAAAACTCCACTGAAGAATGGTGATCGGTGCTGTGAGCATGCCCTTCATTGGTTTTTTGGTTTGCGCTTGAGCGAACTTCGACCAGCGCACCGTCATTGGACTGGTTCTTTCCACATCGCCAAAAAGAATCGGGGGCTTGACGCAACGTGATCCGTAACTCTGCACCCATCCGTTTTCGGTGAAGATAAAGCCGCTTAACTGCTCTCCGAAATATTCGACCATGTCGGTGCGCTCGAATTCACCATGGACGAGAACGTCCAGACCAATCTCGTCTTGCCAGCGAATCACACGTGCCGTCTCTTTTTCCAGAAACGCTTCGTAGTCAGCCTGGGTAACTTTGCCTTTTCGATAGTGTGCACGTGTTGCCCGGACGTCCTCGGTCTGGGGAAAGGAACCGATGGTTGTGGTCGGTAGATCGGGAAGCCGGAGATGTTCCCGTTGAGCCTGGTTGCGCTGGGAGTAAGGGCTACGGCGTTTGAAGTCCGACTCGCCGATCTTTTCGGAACCGGACTTGATTCCCTCCCGATGGATCAGCGCGCTGGTGGCCCGAGCATCGAGCAAGCTCCTGTTTTTGGCTGCCAATTCGATCTCGCCCTCATAAGCGCGGCGTATCTCTGCGAGCTCGATGAGCTTCTCCTCGGCAAACGCCAGCCATGACTTGATCTCGGGATTCAGCTTCTGCTCGAAACCGAGGGAGAACGGCACGTGGAGAAGCGAGCAAGATGGCGCCAGCCAAACTCGCTCAGTGCCTAAGCATGTAAGCATGAAACAGATTGGCTGATCGTCTGCAGCGAGTGCCGATAGTCGTTGCGCCAGATATTTCGCCCACTGAGGTTGCAACCAGAAATTTGAGCGTGGGTGCAGGGGCCACCAGTTGGGAGTAGAGTCCCAGAAGCAACCTGCGCTCGGCGGAAGTCAGATCCAGGGCAAGAGCTGGTTCGTCAAATTGGACCCATTCAGCTTGGGCGCTGGCTAAGCGTTGCAGCACCTCCAGGTAAACCTCCAAGCAAAACAGGCTTGTCTTGATGCCAAGGGAAAGCGCCTCTTGAAATTCGTTCACCACCTTGGCGGAAGCGAAGGTGAATTTTTGGCCCTCACAAAACTCTGGTACAATGTAATGATAGTTGGTGTCGAACCACTTCGTCATTTCCATGGCATGGATGCCGGCATGCGATGACGGTTTGGTTTCGGATAATCGGCGGAAACAGATGTTCGGACTCCGAGCTTCGCGGCCACTTTAGGGCCTGCCTCACCTCCGCCTTCACCGGTTGCCCGATTGGCTTTGCCGCATCCAACTCCTGGACCAGGAGCTGAGTGCATAGAGGATTGTTGCTCGATACCGCAGCGGGACTGTCGCCGGTTCTCACGGCCTTCCCTGTTTTCCACGACGGTCAAGGCGAGAGATTCCGCTCTCACCTTAAATTCAAAGAACTAGAGGGACAGTAGGGGTTACAGCAGCAGAGTCAATTGATAGCCTTCTCTGTCCACGTTAAAGTGATTTGCTATTTGGCGGGGGTCAGAAAGGGCAATGACGGCATCCGTTCCCGCAGCAGGTGCCGCGCTTGAGATGATACGCAGCCGTGAATACGACATTTCCATTCTCGGAATAGTCTTCTTGCGCTGAGACTCTTCTTTCAACTGTTTTGTGGATTTCGGTTATCGCCCTCTCTGGATCGCAATATTCTCGTGACAAACGTGCGACTGTCTCGAGGCACGTTGGGCACAGACAAGTCTGTTCAAGAAGATCTTGTGCGAGATGGCGAAGAACATGTTCCGAAATAACGATCTCATGGCACCAACACGGCCCCTTGTAAAGATGACCCTTGTCAACGCGACACTGATTGTCGCCTCCACAGAGCGGGCATTGTTCATCTCAGCCCAAACATGCAAACTCGTCGCAGATGGAGCTGGCTGGATTGGGATCCCCATTTTCCATACAATGATTGTGACAGTAGGATGATCAGTTCTCAACAAAACGCTCGCTCCAGAGCATTAACAAGGCCTCAAAACCGTCGGCACTTCTGATTCTCGCGCTGAAAATCAGAATCTGAGTTTCCAAATCATTTGGCGCCTTATTTCCACGCTATTTAGCGTATCGTGCAGAGAACGAAAGGCGCTGATTCGAAGGAATGTGCTGGCGAGTCAGCCGCTGACGAACGCATGCTCCGCGTTAATGGAGTAGCCGCGTTTTATGGAGGTTGGAAGCGGTCTTCTTAAAGAGCGCAAGGTGTCGACCAACAAGTTGTGAATAGCGATGTCTTAAGAGCGTTCGGGCGGCGCTGCGACACAGTTCACTGATGCAAAGTGTCATGCCGTCAGCGCATAGGCGGCGGAGTGATTCCAAGCAATCCAACAATAAGGATGACAACCGCGCCCAATCCTATTTCCCAAAGGACGTTTCTCAGCAGTAAACGTGTGGCATTCTTTTGTGCAAAGTGAGCGGTCGGGAGGATGACCTCGATCCTTGGCTTCAGTAAAAAAAGGTTGATCGCGCCGAACCCGATCATCGCGACAAAGAGGACGACTTTGCAAACGAGTATCCGTCCGTAAGCACTCGTCACGAGTGCCTGAAAACTGCCGACCATGAAAATGCCATTCAACAGTCCGGTCAATGCCAGAGCAGCCACCGCGATCAGACTGGTTGCTGAGAATCGGCGAACCACTGATGCCGCCAGCCCAATGGCCTCCACGTGACTTGATTTTAACAACAGTAGAAGGAATGCGGCGAGAGGCGCCAGCGCGCCTGGCCAGAACGCTGCGGTCACTAGATGGAGTGCATCGCCCGAAAGGTGGACGATTCCGAACGGGCCCGGAGTTGCGGCGCCGTGGCCAGCCCATGCCAAGGAGAAAAGCTGTAGGACCCAAAGCCCCGCGAGGGTTGTCGTTAAAAAGCTTGGTCTCCTTGATTTCCGCGCCACGACCCAGAGGACCGTCCCAAAAACCAGGCCGACGATCATCCGGAAAAGCCAGACATGGCCAAATTGTGTCCCGGTCAGGACGATCCACCAGTCACCGCTTTGTAAGCATTCCATTAGGTCGTCCCCGCTCATTGTGGAGGCGACGAGCCAGCTCCAGGCGAACCATGAAATGAGCGCGACCAGAAGCGTCCACCAGACGGCCCGGAAGGTTAGACGCCGGATCGTATCAAGCAATTGTCCCATGCCCGCCGAAAGCTTCCCCGCAGCGGGCCAGACGATCGCCGCCTCAAATAACAACAGGCTGGCCAGCAGAATCGAGGCCGACAGATGCAACCAACGCACCAATATCAATGCGAGCGGCATACGAGTATGTCGGTCTGCAGGCGCCGGGGACGACGCCTTGGACACCACTTAAACCAATTCAAACGTGAAGTTTCCCGTTGTGACATGAGTGTCGACTGAGACGGCGCGCCAGACGACTTTGTATTTGCCTGGTTTCAATGCGGGAAGCGAAACAGTCATCAAGGCCGCATTCGACTGATCGATCTTCACGTCACGCTTATCGATCTCCTGCCCTGAGATATCGAATACCTGGATCTTACTCAAGGCGGGTTCTAACTTCTCCGTGAACCAGATCTTTATCTGGGTGGGGGCGCTATGGATCTGGCTTCCCACCCCAGGTTCCGTGTGATCGACAAATGCATGTGCCCAGCTGCCCTGGATGAGGAGTAGCACCGTCAAGGCGATTATTAGCAATTGGGTGTGAGCTTTCATCGGTTTATCGACCAAAAAGAGGTTTACCAAAAATCTTGGGCAAAAGGTCATCCAGGTAAAAGTGAACTTGGGCGATGACTCCGACGTTGTGCCCGCTTTCACTATTAACAGGTATCATGGCTTCGATCCCTAGCTGGAAGTATTGACCGGACCAGATAACCCCGGGATTAATGGTGCCGGTCGTTAGTTTATCCACGTTTCGATTCACGGGCGTTGACATCGCGAACTCGACCAGCGGGATAAGCCGGTTGAAGGGCGCCTTCAGGCCAATGTCTTTGACGTGTTCCTGGAGGTAAATCAAGCTGTACTCGAGTGCCAGGCCCCATTCGAGCGTATTGGGATTGGGGTCGCTCTGGGTCCCCGAGTTGGTCGGAATACCCAATCCGAGTGTTCCGGTGATCGCGAATGGTTTAAGGAAAGGGAGATTATCGGGCAGGTCGCCGAACCCTTTTCCAAAGTAAAAAGTAGGGGTCCAGGTGCTAAAGGTATCGTTGCCGATCGATTGACTGCCGCTCCGGCCGATATCCCAGGTTAGACCGATCGAAGCAATCGCCTCATGCTTGTCATTCTCAAAAAACTCATAGAGAAGATTTAGCTCAACGTTGTCAAACCCAGTCCGCGTTTTCTGGTTCACCACCCTCTGGATGTTGTATCCGTCGCCGGCGGTCAGCGCGGTATTTGGGAACAGCAGCAGCGAAATGTCCGTCGAGATGTCAAATTCATTAAACGGAGGTTCTCCTGGCTGACGGAATTCCGTGAAGGTTGGCAGTGACATTTCGCTCGCCGCAAATGGATCGTCGGTGGTCAATGTTGCCGGAAAGAAACGATCGCCGGCAAAACCGTGAGAGAACGCGGACAAAGGTGCCGCGACAAAGATACATAGGGAAAGAGCAAATAAAGCTCTTCTCAAAGCAGAAGAATTGTTCATCGAGAATGTAAATTTTTTTGGGATGGGAGACGTCGGCAATGCGACTGCGCGACGCTCGGTTCGGGTGTAAAGGCTTTCCAAGCGTGCCGTGAACGCACGATTGGAACTGAGATTGAAGTGCCCTTAGGACCTTAGGATGCCCGAGGAGGGGGAACTGGTGGACTACTGCCACAGCCAACCAATGAAGCGGTGGTGGACCTTAAGCACCAGAAGACGTGCGGAGGCAGCAGTGCCCAGCCCTGCGTGGAGGCGACTAGGTAGATCTTGGCGGCGTCCAGCTGCGCGCCTTGCTTCTTTTCAGTCTGCGTGTTCTTGGCGATGCTAACACAAAGGTCGCAAGGATGCTTTCCATCAAAGGTTTTGCTGATCCCGACTTTCAGGCCTTCGGCTTGCGAATATTTGACCAGCATGCCGACCCAAGCCGTAACTTGCAAAGCCGCCCAGTGCCCTCCTAGAATCTGCAGGAGGGCCAGAGAGCTTAAAAGGATGCCAAAACGCGACCGCATCTGTTCCCGGTAGGGACTTTGTATGGATCAGTTCTAAAAGGCAACGCCTAATTCGGGCCTTAAATCCGTGAAATCCGGACTTCATTGCTGTTGGGCCTCTTCACTGAGAAGCCGGACATTCTCTAGACATTCACGCCCTTCTTACGCACAATCGTACCGCTCATCGTCACAATCTTCTGGAACGACGCCATGATTGGTCGGCCCGTGGATTACTCGAAAACCATCACTATCAGATTTTCAAGTTTGTATCAGAACCTATAGCTTTACCGCAAATATGGCCGCGAGCCTGTTAACGAAGGGACGTAGATTCTCAGGGCATTGGGAGCGCCATTCTGTGAGATGCTCCGCCAGCGATTCGTTCGTACCGATAGAACCGCGATTTAAGGATGTCACTGCCTCCCATGCGCGCGGATCCGCTTCAAAAAGAGGCAGAAGTTGGATAGCGATAATAGTGTTCCAGGGCCAAATTGTTGAGTTCCGGCGCAGGGCAGGTTGATGCTCCTGGAACCAATCTAAGAATGATTTCTCAACCGGGAGTTGATGCTCAGGGAGCGTAAGTCGCTGCTCTGCGTAGGCGTTCAGCCACGGAGCATAATCCCGCCACGTGGGATAGGGTGGGGCGGTCCGCCAAGAGCGGCTCATAGCCCGCAACGTGAATAAAGAGGCCGTTTCGCAAAGACTCTCTTCCAACCAGAAATTAACTTGAGGCGGAGAACGTATCAACCTCGGTGGATTATTGCTGAAGTTGGCGAGTGTGTGGCAGAACTCATGCGCAAACTGAAAGCTGTATTGTGCCCAATGAGTGTCCCGAGCGGCCAGGCCAATCGCAATACGGCCACTTGGCGTGCGCTTGAGATCGGTTTGCGGATGATAGGGACGATAATAGACATCAATACCGCCTAGTTGGGTCTGGGGGCAGTGGCGCCAGAGTTCAAAGGCTGCAGAGCGCAAGAGGACAGTGATATCTTGGGAACTAGCCGCTCCAAATCCGTTAACTTGAACTCGGATATCAAGCTGCCTCGGATTATTCGCTGACTGCAACGTGCCGCTTAGCGGGAAGAAAAAAGCCCCGAGAACCGTCAATTTGATCAATAAGCGGGACATCAACATGAAGGTACAAAGAGACTGGAGTTGCTCGGTTCTTCTACCATCGTTGAGCCAGAGGTCCACGGGATGGTGGTCGCGATGGTGGCGGTGGGCAACGGCTGTTGTGAAGATTATCGACATGGTCGCTATGTCTGATAGCCATTCGAGAAATGGCCTATTCCAATTCCGGCGACAAACTTAAAAGTTATTACATCTTCCGCGTCTTCCAGCATGTGATTGAGCCGATTGAGCATCGGGAGTTGCCTGCTTTTGCTGCTAGTCACCTCCGCGAGAAACCTGCTGGCGATCTTCATTCATATGCGGATTCGAATCGACCTCCTCGTTCTCCCTTCTAAGGGTTCAAAAAGCAATAAAGCGGCTGGTGCTCTGACTGTGGACGCTGGGATTCAAAGTCGATCCTGCCGCTTCCAGCGAGCCAGGGAAGCTTCATGAAGATGGCGGGGCTTTAGTAATTTGGGCACAATTCCGTACCTCGGGGAGAACAAATAGGCGAGTAAAAAAACTCCTCCGAGGACAAGAACGATACAGGGTCCAGAGGGCAAGTTTAGCCAGAACGAGATCAAGAGTCCTATGCACGAACCTGCCGAGCCTAGAATTCCCCCGCCCCAAAACATGGCGGCCAATGAGTCTGAGAGCAGGTAGATCGTCGCCGCCGGTGCGATCAGCATCCCTAAAGCCAGGATGACGCCCACCGCCTGAAGAGAAGAAATCATCGCCAAAACCAATAGACCCATTAAGAGGTACTTAACCTTGTTAACAGGCACTCCTTGACTTGATGCAATCGAGGGTTCAAAAGTCGTCAACAAGAGTGGACGTTCCATGGCCACCAGTGTCGGCAAGGCGACTAGACTGATCAAATAAATGGTCCATAGATCAGCGTCTCCAAGACCCAAAATATTGCCAAAAAGATAATCACTGACGTTCACGCGGACGCTGGAGAGGCTGATCAAAACCAGCCCCAGAGAAAACGAACAGGCAAAGAGTAACCCAAGCGAGGTGTCCTCTTTGATGCGCGAACTGTTGGAGATTATTTGGGTTCCGAATGCCACCAGCAGCGCGGCGACGAGCGCACCGACAAACAGTGTACCCGGCATCAACCCGAATAGGAGGAGGGCCACGGCGACTCCTGGCAAAAGGGAATGCGCCATTGCATCTGCCATTAAGGCTAGGCGGCGAATCACGATAAAGGAGCTGAGTGCTCCATTGGTGAAGCCAATGACGGCACAACCAAATAAGGCGCGCTGCATGAATTGATGGCGAAACGGCTCAAAGAGCCAATCCATGTTCATGAGCAGCTCCTAAAAAAATATGGGTGTGAAAGGCTTTTTGGATGTTTTCCGCGGTGAAAACTTGATCTGTCCCGCCAAATGCGACCAGCTCGCCATTGATAAAGATCACGTGATCGAACAACTCTCGAACCGTTCTTAGGTCGTGGTGGGATACAACAAGCAGATTACCGGCATCGGCGAGGCGGCGAATGGTGTTCCCGAGAAGCTCTTGCGCTGGTTTATCAAGCCCTGAAAATGGTTCGTCGAGTAGAAAAACATGCGCTTCCTGGGCAAGCGCACGAGCAAGAAAAACCCGTTGCTGTTGGCCGCCAGACAGGGCGCTGATCTGGCGTTCTTCAAGATCTTTGAGTTCCATCGCTTCCAGCGAACGAGCCACTGCCAAGTGGTCGGCTTCCCCAAATTTTCTCCACCATCCTAAGGCTTGATACCTTCCCATTTCGACTATTCCGCGGACCGTGATCGGGAAATCCCAGTCGACCATCGTCCGTTGCGGCAAATAGGCTATTTCCGAACGTGCGACTTTCCCGCTTTGACCATGGAAGCGCACGGATCCAGTTTCCAGGGGCACCAGCCCGACCAGGGCCTTGAAAAAGGATGTTTTGCCGGCGCCGTTCGGCCCAAGCAGTCCAATACAAGAACCGCATGTTAATTCCAGGCTAACATGATGGACGGCCGGAACGCGCTTATAGGAGACCGTTAAATCCTTAATTTCGAGGCGATGGTAAGACATAGTTTTGCGGTAACTCTATTTCTCTTGGGTGAAGGTCAGTACTTCGCTCGCATTCCTCGTTCCCCAGACCGTCTTGGCGATGGTGTCTGAGCCCTCCGGCGTGAGCGCAAGTCTAAGCGCCGTCTCCTGGTCTTGGCCCCACGAAACGTCCAGAACTAAGTCGATCCCTTCCGGCGGAAATCTGAGCTCGGTATCTGTCGCAACAGTTGTTGCGGTTGATTCGCCACTCCAAATCGGCTTGCCTCCATGGGTAACCTGAAATTTGAAAGGCACAGTTGTGGAAGTGAGCTCTAAGTGCAGCTTCTGTCTCGCAGTTGAAACCTGAGCCGGAGGCGGCAAGACAGTCGAACTTTGGTGACTTGTCAGAAGTCGCAGTGGCAAAAGGAGCGCGATCAAAGCAATTACCGTCATGATCGCACGGGACAGCGGAGATCCTCTCATTTTCTATTTAAGCGCGTCGACAATGATCGTGATATTGTGCCTGACCATTCCATCGTAAGTGCTCCCGTCACCCTCTCCCAGGCCGTCGGCATAAAGTGTCCCGCCGATCTTGGCTCCGGTTTCCTTGGTGATTTCCACAGTGACTTTCGGGTTCAGCGTGTTTTCCAAAAAGATCGCCTTCACTTGCTGCTTTTTTATCTCGTCGATGAGTTCAGCGATATGCCGATTAGAAGGTTCAGTTTCGGTGCTCACGCCTTCGATGGCGTACACCCTGAATCCGTAATCTTTTGCCAGGTACTGGAAGGCATCATGCGAGGTTACCAGCTTGCGCTTGTCGCGCGGAAGCTCAGCAACTTTGCGCTTTGCCCATTGATCGAGCTCTCCGAGTTTCGCTAAGCAGGCCTTGGCGTTACTTTCGTAATCGGCGCGGTTTGCCGGATCCAATTTGATCAGTTCGTCTCGGACGATCACTGTCGCTTTTTCGACATTAGCGACACTGTTCCACCAGTGAGGATCGTCAATCATACCGTTTCTGTCCGCAGCTGCTTTGGCCTGAGGTTCGTCTGGATCCGCTTTCATTTTTAGGTTCGGCAGCCTATCACCGACCGAAAGAGATGCTGCTTTTCCGCCCGTCGCTTGTTGAACTTTGTCCAGGTAATGCTCTAAGTGCTTGCCTGACAGTAAAATGAGGTTTGCATCTGCCGCTTGCCTCAGGTCATCAGGAGTCGGCTGATACTCGTGCGGGTCCTGCCCAGGTTTTACTAAGCCGGCTACGCTTAGGTGGTTACCGCCAACCTGCTCGGCAATTTCGGTCAGCACGGTAGAGAAAGACGCGACCTTCAATACGTCAGCTGCGCTAGCCGGCAAGGTGAAGAAGAGTCCACAGACTAGGAGAATGAAGAGGCGTCTTCCAATGGTCATAGCAAAGGGATATTTTGCTAATTGCAAAGAATTTGCAATAGCAATCTCAAAAAAACCAGACTACGCTTGAATGCACGAAACCTTATGGATTACCGAATTATCAAAGTGCTCTGTATAGGGGCTTTGTTCTTGGTCCTGACGAGGTCCTTAGAATCCCAGACTGTCCTCGAGCCTTTGCTGCGCGATCCGAGCAGAGCTGAGTGGACTTCTCTAAGCCGATTTAGCGAGACTTTGACACGTGGAGAGTTTGAACAGCGCTTAAATGATGTTTTCGATCCCTTTCACGGTCTTGGCCCCTTTCTCCAGATCACCGACAGGTCAGTAAAGGTTTTCGCCGTTCCCGGGCATGAACCGCTGGTCGAGGTCCGATTCGCGTCATCGCCCGAGAAGGTGAAACGCCCACCGGTCGGCTTTAGAACTGTCTCTGAGACTTCTCAGCGCTCGGCATCCAAATCTCTTACTGGCCTTCGGGTGGCGATCGAACCGGCCGATATCGGAGGCAAGTGGGGGGACTGGGATGATCGTTCGACTTTTTACCGGGGATATGGACGAATTGAGGAAGGTGATCTCAATCTAACCGTCGCGAAAATCCTGGAACGAAATCTCCACCAGCTGGGAGCCAAGGTATTCTTGACCCGCCAGTCGGCCGAGCCTGTCGCCGTGTACGATCCTCAGAAGCTCGATGAGGAAACCAGAGAAATCCTCGCACGCCAGAGTTACACGCTTCCGCCAGCGTTTTACCAAAGAGCTGGGAACCTTCCGGCGAACAGCGAACGCCGCTTTCAAGTTGCGAAGGAGGTGCTCTTTGCCAAGGTCATCGAACAACGTGCCAGGGCCGTAGAGGTTCAGCGTCATTTCAAGCCGGACCTCACGATCGTCCTTCAGCATGATGCGTCTCCAAAAAGTGCTCGTGGCGGCTTGGCCGGGGTCAATCGCAACATCTTTTTTGTCGATGGCGCTTATCAGGCCAAAGAGCTAAGAAGTGATCCTCATCAACGATTGCGGCTGCTGACCAAGCTTTTCGAAAACGTGACCCCACTTGAGACAACAGTCGCCGTGAGAATTGCGGCTCGATTTCAAGCTGTCACAGGCGATTCAGCCGTAGGGTACGGCAATTCCGCGAATACTCGGACGGTCCGTGGAGGAAACGCTTTTGTGGTGGCCAGAAATCTCGCCTTTAATCGGGAACACGACGGTCCAGTGGTCGTCACCGAGCCATACTTTATGAATGAGCCCGTTACGCTGCAAAGACTACTCGCCGGAGATTACAAAGGGACTCGAGTCGTTGGAGGCGCAGAGCGTCGAAGCATTTTTCAGGAGTACGCAAACAGCGTTGCGGCAGGACTCGTGGATGCGTACGCGGGAAACCGTACAAACTGATCAAAAAAAGGTGGTTTAAGGCTTCGTCCCGACATCGCTACACGCACCACAGCGACCAAAAAATTCCAAAGAGTGAGTCAATTGCGTGAACCCATGTTCCCTGGAAATCTGACGCTCCAGTCGCTCCACCGGGCAGGGGCGCTCTAGCGGTGTCACTTGGCCGCAGTCCGTGCAGACAAGGTAGTCGCGATGGTGTCGGCTGTCGGTCATTTCATAATGTGTTGACGCCCGGCCTAAATTGACTTTGTGAGCAAGCTTCAACTCCTCCAACAAATTCATCATCCGAAATACGGTGGCGAAATCGGGAGGGTTGCCGTCCAAACCGTGTTCAACGGCGGCCGCCTGAATCTGCTGGAGACTGAGCGGACTCTTTGCGGAGAGGAGAACCTTCAGGATAGCCTGGCGATTTGCCGTGATGCGCAGACCCTTTCGCCGAAGGAGTGCAATCAGAACCTCCAGGGTAAATCCCTCGGGAGCCGGAGAAGCGACGTGCTGATGGGAAGGGGTGATGGGATGCGACATAAAGCAGATACTACCAAGCATCCAAGGGACTGGCGAGAAATCATCGGCTGCCGACAACTTAAAAAATCCAACTGATCCCTCCAAAAAAGCCACGTCGTGGCCCATATTGGGGAGCAAACACTCCGATTCCGGTTCCGTTTCGCAGTTGGTAGCTTTGGTCAAAAACATTGGTGACGTCGAACCGGAACTTGAGCAAACCGTAATTTTGCGGCAGGTGAAATATGTGGGTGAATCCCAGGTCCAACGGATAATACCCCGATAGTTCATCCGTGTTCGCAAAGCCGCTTCTCAGGCCACTGCCATAAAGGATGTTAGCATAGACGGTGGTGTCTTTGTAGGTGTAAGAAGCGCCGGCAGAAACGGTGTAACGCTGATCATGGTCCAGGAAGACCGAGTGGTTGCGAATCCAAGCGAGTTCGTCAGGTTCGAAAAGGAATTGGCCAGAGGCAATTTCTTTTCCCGTTCCGCGTTCGAAACCGAAATTGGCGAAAGCATTAAACCCGCCTTGGGTGAAATTCGCGGTGACCTCGGCTCCGTACTGGTTTCCTTGGGCGTAGTTAAAGTCCGTAAAGATGAGCGCAGATCCGAACTGACCTTCGTCAATTAAGTTCTGAGAGGTTTTGTAATAGGAGTCGACCCCCATTGAAAACGCGCGCGTGAACTGCTCAGTCATTCCAAAATCAAAGTAATTCGCGCTTTCTGGTTTCACCGCAGTATTTTGCAAGACGGCAGGCTGGTTGGATGTGCCGATAAACTGGTTGATGGTTTGTGACTGGATAAGCTCAAGCGCAGGCGGTGTAAAATAGCGGGCGTAACCGGCGTGGAACGTCGTACTTTTTGTCGCCTCCAGCACGACGTTGACTCTCGGACTGAATTGATTTGCGTGAGCGAACTCATCTACGACATCGAACCGAGCCCCGAAGTTAATCGTTAACGGCTGGAATACCTTCCACTCGTCTTGGAGATAGAACCCGTAGTAGGCGCCAGTTGTTTTCTGGTTGCTAATGATCGTGAACGGCACATCAGACGTTTGCATTCCAGCTGCGTTAACCGGAAAAACCAGGTTATTGGTTTCGACCTGTGCGTGCTCAACCGTCAGGAGAAACCCGCCACGCAGAACATTTGAATCATTGATGACCCAGCTCGCATCAAACTGAACTCCGTTGGAAAAGATGCTTCGGTCGATCCGTCCAGCCAAGCCGGTGAAGATCAGATCACCGGCATCGTCCGGCGTAAACAGTGTCGAGCTATAGCGGCTGAAGACTGCCACCTGAAGGTTGACATTCTCGAAGGACTTTTGATATGCGAGAGTGGCAAAGTCATTCTGCTCGTGCTGATTCTCGCTCAAGTACCTGGAATCAAAATTCTTCGGGCTGGCTCCGGCGAGAGCGAACAGAGGCGGCTGACCTGGATTGTTTGGAATCTGGAAATCCGAGTACGTACCGCTCAGCATCAAGCTGACCCGACTCGAATCATCGATAAGATAGGAGAGGTCCGCGAATCCTTTATACTGCTCAGTCCAATCGTGGATGGCATTATAGCCGCCGGTTGGATTTTCGATTCCAAGATTGTCCTGTTTGTAGCTGCCGGTCACGTAATAACTGAAGCGGCCTTGGGCGCCACCAGCCTGGAAACTGGGGAATATGGTGTCGTGAGAACCGCCATAGTATGACACATCGCCGCCATTCAAATCGGTGCCTACCTTGGTGTGAATGTCGATAATACCGCTGGTTCGGAAACCAAATTGAGCGGGGAGTGAACCGGTGATCAAGTCGACGCTTTTCACCCAATGCGTATCGATTTCCTGACCGAACCCAGTGATTCCTTCAGGAATCAGGACGTCGTTAATGCGAAATTGGAGGTTGGCGTGTTCGTCGCGAACATGGAGCTGCCCAAAGGAATCTTGTGCGACACCTGGAGCTTGCAAGATAACGTGGTTAAATGGCGCATTAGAGCCCTGGGACTCGTTCTGAATCTGCTCTTGCGGAATCGTATATTTTGTAGCGCCCAAATAAGGTACAATCTGGTCTCGAGCCGTGTCGAGCTGCCCGGTTACAACCACCGGGCTTAGTTCGGTGGAGGAGCTATTCTGTGCTCCCTGGCCTGGGCCGGGTGCAGTAGTAGTCAAGGAGTCTGGGGTGGGCGAAGGAGCCTGCGCTGCAGCGGTCAAGGGCAGCCATGCACAACCCAGAATGCTCAGTGAGATTGCAACGAATAAGGCTTGGTGCGGAGCGAAGAATATTTTGAACCGAAGGAACGGTTGCATCGATACATACAAGTAAATTGCAATAAGTATTGCAAGAAGATTGCAAAAACATCCTTCTTCGATCGATTTGGTCCATGAGCTCCGGGAGCGGCAAAGCGTCGAGCGCTCCTCGCGATGGAGAGCTGCAAGCCCTAGCTGAGGCTGGTCAGACGCAAAAATTGCATGGTCACCAGTTGCCGCTGGAACCTGGAACAGCGGTTTTTTCGCATTTCAGTTCAGCCAAGAGTTCTGTGTTGACCTGTTACGAAGCTGGCTGACGCCTGGCTTTTACTGAATTTCTTCGCAAATAACTTGCGAAAATCTCAGTACAACATCGCGGCTTTTGGCGCCTTGATAGGCACTACACTATAGGCTTTGACAAGTAGGTGCGCGTGGCCGTCAGCGAACGAATACTGTGGCCTGCCGATAACCTTAACCCACTGCAAATCCGGAACGCCAACGGGCGCAGAAACTTCGACTGTAACATGGATCGGCCGCGCATCGGCCGCGCAACACCAAATAAACATTCTGGTGAGCCTGAAACTTTGTTCCGTTGGACCCGCAACGAATTGACCAACGACTGCTACATTCTTCTCGGCAATGAAGTTCCGCAGAGGCTCAATTGTTTTGGCGCGCAATAGGTCGGTGATTTCCACCGCAATGTTATCATCAGCTGTCAGGTCACGGAGGATTCCATTTTTGGCAACACCAGGGATTGCGGCGTTAGAAGCGAACCCGCCGTAAAGTTTGGAATCGTCGTCCATGGATCCTCTGTTGACAAAAATCTGCTGATCAAATGCGTCCTTGGAGAACGTGCTGCCTGCCAGAGCTGATACGCAAATCAAGCCAAACGAAGCTAGACTCACCGACAAGCGACTTGCATGGCGGTGGTCGCAGCCTCCTTCGGAGCAGCGGTGTTCCAATCGAAGAGTCAGCAGACAAGTCAATCCCATGATGAACATCAGTATGCCGCCAACCATAACGAACGGCCTGAAGGATGGATTGAGGTACTGTTCGATCCGACCAGTTCCGTAGAAGCCTAGGAAAACGGTTCCAAGTCCAAAAAGCGTACATGCGTTAATTGCGTTACAAATCCTGGATTGCATAAGCTTCGCCGACAAAGATTGCGCAAATCAGACCCACGAAAAAAAAGAGTCCAATTCCCAAAGCGATGACAAACCGTTTTTTAAAAAGGGAAGAATAAAGGAAGATGAGTTTAAGGTCGAACATTGGCCCAAAAATCATGAATGCCATGCGAGCGGCTGATGGGAACGTGACAAAAGTAGCGGCTATGAACGCGTCGGAAGTGCTGCAGAGTGTCAGTATTCCCGCCAGCGTCATCATTGAAATGATTGAGAGGACGGAGTCGGACGCCACGGGAAGCATCACGCGTTGATTGACAGCCGTGTTAAAAGTTGCGGCGATCGCAGCACCGATCATAAAATAGAGGCCGGTTGCGAGAAAGTCGTCCGTTGCCATCCGGACGGCGGCCGAGGCCTTTCGCACGAAGCCGGCTTCCATTTCCTCTGAACCACTGTCGTACAATGGCGCAATCGTAAAAGCTGTTCGGCTGGAACGTCCTTTTGTAACCAACCCTTTTCGCAAAATTGATTCTGACTGCAACGAACTGACGATCAAGCCGCTTATCACCGCGATGAAGTAACCAAAACCAATTCGTAGTCCGGCGTTCAAAAGGGGTGCCTGTCCTTGAAAGGCGATAATCGTACTGAATATAACCAGGGGATTTACTATCGGCGAAGCCAGCATATACGTGATGCCACAGGAAAGAGGCACGCCTTTTTTAAGTATGCGCCGCACAATTGGTATGGTTCCGCAGTCGCACACCGGAAAAATAAACCCTAGGAGCCCACTGACTAAAATCGCCGGAAAGCGCCTCTTGGGCAAAATGCCCGTAATAATGTGAGCAGGAACAAACGATCCGATTATCCCGGAAATCAGGGAGCCAACCAGAATAAACGGTACGCCTTCAAATACTAATGCAAGGAAGGAGAACCAAAAGTTCTGCCAACTAAAGGCAAACCATCTCATAATGAGAAAGAAAAGGATCGACTAATTTGCTCAGACTGATTTGCGCTGCGAGGCATGGTCAGTTGCAAGCACGATTGATTGGAGTCCGGGCATTCGCCTTTTCTTGACGCCAATTCGTCGTCGTTCCAAAAAAAAGTTTTCCAATTGGCGATATGGCATAAAATGCAGCACGAACTGGGGCGAGGATTCAAGGCGGAGGACGTGCCACTAGCCCTTCTCGCTTCTCTTTTTAATATTCCGAGTTTCTCCTCAAAGAAACGCAGCCACGGAGTCAGTTCTGAACCCATCGTCGGAATAATCCGGAACTCGGAATATCGGAGTATTCGTTAACGGAATACTTTCCGTTTTCGTGCGCCCACCCCGAATAGAAATCCCGCCACATTTGTCACTCCCACCGTTCCATGCACGATAGTAACCTATCTCGTGGCTCCTAACAGCACATCACTAACCCGTGACATGAACGGGAGCACCAATCTCACATTGAATTCCGCCGGCAAGGATTAGGACAGAGCAATGAAGATCGCAGATTCAACAATTTTAGTGACTGGAGCCAATCGGGGCATCGGAAAAGCGCTGGTCGATGAGGCTTTAAGGAGCGGCGCAAAGCGGGTCCATGCAGGCGTGCGTCAGCGCTTTGCTCACACCGATTCCCGCGTCGTGCCGCTGACGCTGGACCTTACTAATGCGGCGCAGATTCGATCGGCAGCCGAAAGCGTCGATGCTCTCGATATCCTCATCAACAATGCCGGTATTTCGGTCCAAAACGACCTCAGCGATCGCGCTGCGCTCGAACGGCTCCTCGCAGTCAATCTCTTTGGCACCTATGATGTTACCCAGGCGTTCCTGCCAGTACTGGCTCGCCCCCGAAGCGCCATTGTCAACGTGTTATCGTTAGCGTCGCTTGCGGCTGTGCCGTTCGATCCCCTCTACTCGATCTCGAAGGCCGCGGCATTCTCCCTCTCGCAATCGTTGCGCGCTCTTTTGGCCGGACGGGGCGTGACGGTTCATATAGTGTTGCCCGGCCCCATAGACACCGACATGGCGCGTAACCTGGACATTCCGAAGGCTTCTCCGGAGTCTACCGCACGGGCAATTCTTGCCGGAGTGGGGAAAGAGGACGAAGAAATCTTCCCCGATCCGATGTCGGAGGCAATCGCGGAGGGGTGGCGCATCAGTGCCGTTAAGGCGCTGCAACGCCAGTTTGCTGCGTATGTCGAACAAACGCCCGTCAGATGACGATTTTTTGCTCCGCTTAGCGATCTGCTATTCCTTCAGCACGCTCCTGCTGCCATCCTTCGATGTAGTGGAGCGAAGGAGCGGTGAATCGCTGGCAAGGCTCCCGAAATTCCGAGGATCAATTTATCTCGGAGTTCGGGATTGATATGGTCCTTGTAAGGACGCATTTCCGAATCAAGATCGCCGGTGTGGGCGTGTCAACACGGATCGGTTTCTTTGCGATCTTCTGTTCGAGCAAGAACCGTTAAATTCTCACGGTCTTCACTGGCCTAACAAAGAAACAAAGACATCCCTCAATTCCGTTGTACCAAATCGGATATCAGTAGCTCCCGGCTCGACATCAATGCGCCCGGCGTTATGCGCCACATAGAGATCGAAAACCAATTTCGCATAACTTGGGCCGGCACCCGCTCGAGTCAAAATCGAGATCCAATCTGATTGAGGAAGCTCGCGAGCGACAACCTCGTGGCCAAGAATATTGCCCAGGGTTGTCGCTACTTCATTAGCATCATAACGACGCGGTCCTTCAACGTGCACAACTCGCGGCGCCGAAACCGTCACCCCATCCGTCAAAAGTTGTGCTGCGATGCTGCCAACATCCTGCGCTGAGACCGTGGGAAACCGTTTGCTAACCGGATGGTGAAAGCTTGGCAACACACCGGTCTCAGAAGCCACGTTGATCACCCTGGCCCAATTCTGCATATGCTCAGCCGAACGGAGAAACGTGACCATATTTGGCAAACGGCGGAGCTGTTTTTCCAAGTAATGAAAGATCATAGTGATCCCGGTTCCATCGCTCACCTGAGCACCATAGTCCGAGATCGCCAGCACTTTGGCTGGCCGCGTCTCGGTGAGAGCGCTGACAATCGCATCGATCGTCTTTCCCATCGCTCCCGCCGCATCCTCAGCCTGCGCTTGGACCGGGCAAATGACTTGCACCGCATCTGCACCCTTAATTGCGATCTTTATGGCTGCCGCCTCGTTCAGATCCGCTGCCTGGATCTCGCATCCCAACGCACTAAGGTCCTCTGGGTCGGAACTCTTTCGCACCACGGCCCTGACAGGTGCTCCTTGAGAGCGGAGTTGTTTAATTGTGCTCCGCCCGACCTTACCGGTCGCTCCTAGTATCACAAACATGATCTTACTCTACGATCGGGTACTCAGTGCTCGTCAACCCATTCGCCGGCTTTTCTGAAGGAACCAATCACGAACCTTGATTACCGCGTCGGCGAAAGGTTGGGGCGCCTGCTGCGGAAGATTGTGTCCTGCATCGAGGACGCGGTGTTCATGCAGCCCGACGAACATTCTGGCGTGCCCTGCGGTCCCACCGGGCTTGAGCGGGTCAGTCGCGCCGTCGATCGTCACCGTCGGCACCTTCACCGTGGGCTTCTGCGCCAGAAGGTCTTCGTAGGGGAAGCCGTGCGAAAGGATTACGGGCCAACCATTGGTTGGACCGTGTTCAACGTAGGCGATTCGCAGGGCGGCGGTCTCGACGATTTTTACCGACTGCTCATCCATAACAGGTCCTCTCGACGAGGCTGGGCCAGGTTTGCAGCACCATTTCGACTAAACGGCGCAGCTCGTTTTCGTCTGTCCCGTTCACGGCTTGGACCGTCATTCCTTGAGTTATGGTGGTCACGTAGAAGGCTAACCCAGCCGGATCACTGTTTGCGGGCAGGTCTCCTTCCGCTTTTGCCCGTTCAAAGCGTTCTCGAAGAGCATCCTCTCCAGCTAACCGGCGTTTGATCATTTCATTGCGAATCGGATCATCAGCCTTGGCAGAGGAGAGGCCTCCTTTAACCAGGAGGCAGCCGGCGGGGTGATGAGGATCAGACAAAAGGACGACCAAGCGATTAAGTAAATCTTCTACCACGGCGCGCGCGGTTCTTTCCCTTAATGCTTCACGGGAACCGTTGGCCAGGCCTCCCATGTAGAGGTCCAACGCTTTGTGAAAGAGCTCTTCCTTGTTTCCAAAAGCAGCGTAAAGGCTAGGCCGGGTGATGCCCATGGCTGCGGTCAATTCGGAGAGAGAAGCGCCGGCATACCCTCGGCACCAAAATACTTGCAAGGCCTTTTCCAGAGCTAGCTCCGGATTAAAAGCGCGAGGACGGCCGATCCGCGGGGCAGGATTACCGACTTTCATACTAATCGGTAAATAAATCATTGACGACGGGATGTCCAGAGTTACTATTCGTACCGATCGGTATAAAATGGCACGAATCACCGCTCCGCACCGGCTTCCACAACTCTCTGGAGAAACACAATGACAAGCAAACAACCCGAAACTTTCAAACTACACATTCCAGATGCGGCTTTGGCCGACTTGCGAGAGCGGCTGTCACGGACCCGCTTCCCTGATCAAGCGCCGGGTGCGCCATGGGCTTATGGCACAGATCTCAATTGGATGTCAGGATTTGTCGACTATTGGCGAGATAGCTTCGACTGGCGCGCTGAAGAGGCGAGGCTGAATTCCTTTCCTCAATACAAGGTTAGGTTGCAAGGCATCGACCTGCATTTTATGCATGTGCTTGGGAAGGGCCCTGATCCTCATCCGCTGCTTCTGTCCCACGGCTGGCCCGGTTCGGTCTTTGAGTTCCTGGATCTGATTCCAAGGCTGACTGACCCAGGTCGGTTCGGAGCAGATCCTGCAGATGCGTTTACGGTCGTCGTGCCTTCACTTCCAGGCTATGGTCTGTCCTTCAACTCAGGTCAGGCGCGCTTTGGAATCGAAGCAATTGCCGACTGTTTCGCCGAGTTGATGACAGACGTTCTGGGCTACAGGCGTTTTGGTGCCCAAGGCGGAGATTGGGGCTCGAGGATCACGGCGCGTCTTGGCGTCGCTTACCCGGAGCGGATGTCGGGATTGCACCTTAACATGATGCCGGTTGGCCACAATGCGGAGGGGATCTCCGCTAGCACGCCCGAGGAGAGCCGCTATCTTGAGGAGCTCCGGGCCTGGATGAAAGAGGAATCCGGTTATGGCTGGATTCAAGGTACTCGGCCCCAGACGCTTGCCTTTGCTCTGACGGACTCCCCGGCGGGTCTTGCGGCCTGGATCGTAGAGAAATTTCGTGCATGGTCTGACTGCGCAGGAGATATCGAGACTGTTTTCACGCGGGACCAGCTTCTCGCGAACATTGGGTTGTACTGGTTCACGGGAGCAATTGGTTCGTCCTTCTGGCCCTATTATTCGCGCAGGCATAGCTCATGGCAGATCGAGGAGTCCAACATCGTCAGCGTTCCCACCGGCTATTGTGAGTTCCCTCATGAGATAGTACGGCCACCCCGTTCTGTCGCAGAACGAGTCTTCAGGAACATCCATCGCTGGAGTGTGATGCCACGAGGGGGGCACTTCGCTGCGATGGAGCAACCGGAGGCGTTGGCCCAGGAGATCCGTGAGTTATTCAGACCTCTGCGTTCAGAATAGTTAAGAACGCTTAAGTTGGTCTTTCGCCGGTTGAGGGGGCGTCTGTGACATCGTAAGACAGAAACTCACCTATGGACGCCGGCATGCCGACGCGCCGATACGTTTCTCCTACGCGCGCTCGCGAGTCCGAGACTCGAATCGTGTGTACTGTTTCAGAAATGTCAGTGGTACGTCGCCGGTGGGCCCATTTCGCTGCTTTGCGATGATTAACTCTGCCTCACCGGCCCGTTCCAGCTTCGCTTCATCATCGGTTTCATAGTACTCCGGTCTGACAAGCAGTCCGACCAGGTCGGCATCCTGTTCGATAGAGCCTGATTCACGTAAATCACTGAGTCGCGGGCGGCCACCCTCTTTGGCGCGGGTGTCCGGTTGCCGGTTCAATTGAGCGATGACGATGATCGGCAAATTGAGCTCTTTGGCGAGCGCCTTTATTCCAGCGGAGATCTCGGAGATTTCCAATTGCCGATTGTCTTGAGCCCTTCGGCTCATGGAACGCAGTAGCTGAAGATAGTCAATGACGATGAGCTGAATATCCTGCTGCGACTTCAACCGGCGAGCCTTGGCGCGCAGTTCAGTGATCGACAGACCTGCAGTGTCATCAATGAACATTTTCGCGGCCGCAACCTGCGAAGCCGCGGCCGTCAGGTTCGGAAAGTCGCGCTCTGACAGGAACCCATTTCTCACCCTCTGCAGATCGACTTTGGCTCGGGAGCAAAGAATTCTTTGAACCAGTTGCTGACTACTCATCTCGAGGCTGAAAACAGCGACAGCCTTGCCAATTTCCATCGCCACATGCTCTGCGATGTTCATGGCAAGCGCCGTTTTGCCCATGCTCGGCCGGGCTGCAATGACAATCATCTCGGCGGCATGCAGTCCGCTGGTCATCCGGTCCAATTCAATGAAACCGGTCGGCAATCCCGTCACCGAACCACGCGTCTCGTACAATTTTTCAATTTGTTCTATCGCCTCCATGACCAGCTCTTTGGTCGGAACAATTTCGGTTTTGACGTGTTCCCCGGTAATCGCGAAAATCTCTTTCTCAGCTTGATCCAAGAGCGGATCGATTTCTCCTTGTTGGTCGTAACACTGAGTCGAAAGCCTGTTGCAGGCGGAAATCAATCGTCGCAGGACATACTTCTCGCGAACAATATCGATGTAATAAGCGGCATTTGCGGATGTTGGAACAAAGCTGTAGAGGTCATTGAGATATTCCGGGCCGCCGACCTCTTCGAGTTGATTTCGATCTTTGAGGGCTTGCTTGAGCGATATGAAATCAATTGGTTTGCTCTTGTCGCCGAACTCGAGCGCAAGGCTATAAATGATCTCGTGTGCCGGAATGTAGAACGCTTCCGATCGAAGGTGTAGGACGCAGATGTCGGCTACATCGCGTGGAGAGAGCAAGAGAGAACAAAGGACCCCTTTTTCACCATCCTCGCTGAATGGAACGGAGCGAGGAGCCTCTCGCGAGGTGAATAGGTTGTGAGGATCCTGTGAATAACCTGGCTTTCGCGTCCCGACGGCTGGCCCCTCAGTTTTCAGGGGGTTCTCAGTGGCTTTCATTAAACCTTGAGAACCATTTGCCATCGGTTGTTAGGTGCCAGGTTTTACTTTCCTTTTCGCTTTTGGCTTTCCTTCAGTCGATTCGCTCTCTTCATGAGCAGGAGCGGGTGGAGTCGAAGATTTGATCTCAACCTTTAAGGTCGCCACCACATCGTGATGAAGTCTGATTGAAATCTCTTTCTCGCCGCTCTCTTTGATTGGGCGCTCCAAATCGATCCTGTGCCGATCGATCGTGATCCCGAACTCCGTCTGGAGCTTTTCTTCAATATCTCTTGTCGTGACCGAACCAAAAGCCTTTCCGGTCTCGCCGGTTTCGAGGGTGAATTCGAGTTTGAGTTTCCCGATCTTGCGGGAGAAGTCCTCAGCTTCGTTGAGCTCACGGGCTTCGCGCTCGGCCCGCTGGCTCTTCAAATGGTTCAGGCGCTTCAGGTTGGAGGCAGTGACTTCGTAGGCTTTGCCAGTGGGAATCAGATGATTTCGGGCAAAGCCTTTACTGACTTTGACGATGTCAGCCTCGGCTCCCAGGCCAGGGACATTTTCTTTCAAAATGATTTGCGTATCGGCCATAGAGTACCCCTTCCAAAAATAGCGGGACGGACCAGTACATCCCCACAGAGGGCATGTCAACCCTCTTCAATCGTGCTCGTGCTCGTTATCGATCTTGAGGGCCGGCGGTCGCTCGCTCGCAGGAGAACAGTCGAGAACGAGGACGATTGGGAAAAAAAGAGGCTCAGCCGCTCCTCGGGCGTTTTCCTCCGGCTGACACTGACACTACTCCTCGGTGTCGGGAGGCTCGGGCGGGAGGACCTCGTCCTCCACGGTGAATTTTCGCTTCCTCTTGTTCACTGGGAGGGGTGACATCGTCATATTAATGCTCTTCCCCATCAGCTTCGGCTCCATCTCCACCTGGCCCATGGTGGAGAGATCGTCTTTCAACCGCCGCATCAACATGTCGCCCAATTCCTTGTGGCTCATCTCGCGGCCGCGAAACTGGAGCTGAAACTTCACTTTGTTGCCCTTATCGAGAAATTGCTCCGCGTGTCGCACCTTTATTCCGTAGTCGTGCGGGTCGATATTAACGCGAAACTTGATCTCTTTGAGCTTTGAAGTGGTCGATTTGCGATCTTTGTCCTGTTTAGAAAGGTCATACCTGTATTTTCCAAAATCGACGATCTTACAAACCGGTGGATTTGCAGTCGGAGCAACCTCGACTAAATCAAGCCCAATGGATTGAGCTCTTCGCAGGGCATCCTGCAATTTCATAATGCCCAACTGTTCGTTAGTTGTCCCAAGAATCACCCGCACTTCACGTGCGCGAATCCGACCATTGACTCGAATCTGCTGTTGCTGGATAAAATTATCTCCCAAGAGTGCAGCTGGGGCGCCGGGCAGCGCACTCAATCACGTTGACGTTCCTTGACTTCCATTTCAATTCGTTTCAAAAACTCCGACGCACTAAGGGCTCCCTCATCGCCGTTTTTGCGGCTGCGGACGGCGATTTCGCCGGCTTGTTCTTCTCGTGCGCCGAGGACCAACATATATGGGACCTTCTCCAGCTGGGCAAGGCGAATTTTAGCACCGATTTTGTCGGAGGTTTCATCAATCGTCGCCCGAATATGCTGATCCAAAAGGAGCTTTAGGATGGACCTGCTGTAGTCCAGATGTTTTTCCGAGATCGGAAGAACCCGGACCTGCTCCGGGGCTAACCAGAGCGGGAAGCTCCCCGCAAAATGCTCTATCAAAACGCCACAGAAACGCTCGAGTGAACCGAACGGCGCTCGATGGATCATCACGGGTCTGCGCATCGAATTGTCCGGCGCGACGTAAGTGAGTTCGAAACGTTCCGGCAAATTATAGTCAACCTGGACGGTTCCCAGCTGCCACTCGCGCCCAATCACGTCTTTGACCACGAAATCAATCTTCGGTCCATAGAACGCCGCTTCCCCCCGTTCCTCGGTAAAGGGTACTTCGAGCGCTTGGACACTTTCGCGAAGGCTCGCTTCAGCCCTCTCCCATTGTTCGGAGGTTCCGACGTACTTTGCGGAGTCCGCGTCGCGCAGACCAATCCGGACCCGGTAAGAGCCCAATCCCAAGGTACCCAATACCTTGAGGACTAGTTGAAGGCAGCCTTGGATTTCGTGCAAAACTTGTTCTTCTGTACAGAAGATGTGGGCGTCATCCTGTGTGAATCCTCGGACTCTCGTCATTCCACCGAGCTCGCCGGACTGTTCCCAGCGATAAACCGTTCCGAACTCAGCCAGCCGGATCGGGAGATCCCGGTAGGAATGCGGACTCGAGGCATAGATTTTGATATGCATCGGACAGTTCATCGGTTTCAGCAGGTAACCTTCGATATCGCCTTGCTTCAGCCGGTTGGACAGATCCGCGCAAGAGCACCCCTCCTGGGCCAATTTGGCCAGCGTGTCTGGTTCGATGAGGGGTGGAAACTGGGAATCGCTGTAATACGGATAGTGCCCTGAGGTCCGGAACAAAGCGAGCTTTCCGATATGAGGCGTGAACACTTCGGTGTACCCCTGTTGCCGGAGCTCTTCGGAGATAAACGACTGCAACTCTCTTCGAACGATGGCTCCTTTCGGTTTCCAGAGCACTAAGCCCGGCCCAACCTCATCGTCGATATGGAACAATTCCAGTTCTCGCCCGAGCTTGCGATGGTCGCGCTTCCTGGCTTCGTCCAGCCGTTGAAAGTATTGGCCGAGTTCTGCTCTCGTTTTGAAAGCCGTGCCATATACGCGCTGTAGCTGCGGATTGTTGGCATCCCCTTTGTAATAAGCGCTCGCGATGGAAGTGAGTTTGAAGGCGCCGACGTTCCCTGTCCGCATCACGTGCGGGCCCGCACAAAGGTCAGTGAAGTCCCCGTTGCGATACAAAGAAATTTCTTCGCCGTCCGGTATTCTCTCCAGGATATCGAGCTTGAATTTGCTTGGGGAGGACCTGGGTCCGAGTGCGCCCAATCGACCTTCTTTCGCCAGTTCGAGGGCCTCTTGGCGAGCGAGCACAATCTTCTCGAAAGGCTGGTTCTCCTTCACGACTTTCTTCATTTCCGCCTCGATTTTGTCGAAGTCAGCAGGCGAAAGATGATGATCCATTTCCAGATCGTAGTAGAAACCGTTCTCGACTGGAGGCCCCGCAGCGAATTGCGCCTCAGGCCAGATCCGCAAGATGCCCGTCGCTAGAACGTGCGCGCACGAATGCCGCAATCTGTCGATTTCGGACATTTGCTGTCTCGCTTCTGGTGATTTCCGGTCTTCTGGCATCGGGATGAAAGGGGTGGAAACTACACGTGTCGCCCGGAGCTGACCAGAGAGAAAAACTCGGGATTCAGTTTTGAGATTTGGATTTTCTCTAGGGCCACCCGGGTTATAATAGACGATTCCTTTGGGAGAGGAGCACAACGACATCATGAAAAAGGCGAAAGTCGCGATTTTTGGGGCCAGCGGTTATTCGGGTGAGGAACTCGTCAAGCGATTGTCCGAACACCCTATGGTCGAACTTGGCTGCCTGACTTCGCGTCAGTACGCGGGAAAAAAAGCTTCTGAAGTTTTTGGTTGGATCGGCCGCCACTCTTCGCTGGCGAATTTCGGATTTTCGGAGCCAGACGTTCCCTCGCTGCGCACTCTCGGCATCGAGTTCGCCTTTCTGGCGCTTCCACATGGCGTGGCCTCCGAGTTTGCGGTGCCGTTGCTGGAGGAGGGGATCAAGGTCCTTGATCTCAGTGCTGATTTCCGCGTCAAGGATCCAGCGGTTTATCAGTATTTCTACCACCATCAGCATCCTGCGCCTGCCTTGTTGAAAAAATCCGTTTATGGGCTTCCCGAAGCTTACCGGGAGCAGATCCGGCGCGCCACGCTAGTGGCGTGTCCCGGTTGTTACCCAACGAGTATTCTGGTGCCATTGCTGCCGGTGATCCGCGCCAAGATGATTCGGCTTTCCAGCATCGTGGTGAACAGCTTGAGCGGGGTGAGCGGCGCTGGCCGCAAAGCGGATACAGATTTACTTTTTGTGGAGTGCAACGAAAGCGCGCGGCCGTACGGCCTGCCGTCGCACAGGCACTTGTCTGAAATTGAGCAGGAACTCTCCTACGCGGCGGGAGAGCCGGTGATCATCCAATTCGCCCCCCATTTGATCCCGCTCAATCGAGGGATTTTAACCACTATTCACGCGGAGCCGGTCACCGGTCTGACCGTCGAATCTCTGGAGAAAATCTATGAGGCCGCCTACGGCTCCGAATGGTTCATTCGATTGTTGGGCTCGAGTCGATACCCGGACTTGAAAGACGTTGTGGGTACGAATCGGCTGGAAATGGCTTGGCGCGTTGATCCGAGGACTGGGCGTGTCATTTTGATGTCTGCGGAAGACAACATCGTCAAGGGCGCCGCAGGCCAAGCTATCCAGTGTTTCAACATCATGAACGGCTGGGACGAAGCGACGGGACTTGGAATGTAACGAAATTATATCGGCAGAAGTCTCGTCCTGTTGTATCAGGGGGGGACCCCCTTTCAACCATGGAATCGACATTTTTTGAAATCGGTGGAGGTGTTACCGCGCCCAAAGGTTTTCGCGCCGCAGCGATTCGATGCGGCATCAAGGAGGGAAGCTCCGAAAAATCTGACCTTGGCCTGATCATCTCGGATTACCCGGCGGTTGCAGCGGCCACATTCACGTCGAACAAGATCAAAGCGGCGCCGGTGCGTGTCTCTGCGGCTCATCTGCGAGCTGCGGACACGCGAGCAATTATCGCCAACAGCGGCAATGCCAACGCCTGTACCGGTTCGACTGGAATTCAGAATGCCAAGAAGATGGCCCAAGCCGTCGCGCGTCAACTTCGTTTAAAAGAGCGACAAGTCCTGGTTTGTTCGACGGGTCGGATCGGGCGCGATTTGCCGATCGCTAAAATCGAGGGAGCCGTGCCGGAGTTGGTCGCCGGTTTGAGTGCGAACGGAAGTGAAGCCGCGGCCAAGGCGATCATGACCTCCGACACCTTCCATAAAGAAATCGCGGTGGAATTGCAGCTGGGCGGAAAGAGTGTGCGGATCGGAGGGATCGCGAAAGGAGCCGGGATGATCAATCCAGAGATGGCGACGATGCTCTGCCTCATCACCACCGATGCCACGATCTCCAAAAGAGACTTGCAAAAGATGACCTCCGACAGCGTGGAGCAATCGTTCAATTGCATCACGGTGGATGGCGACATGAGCACCAATGACACTGCGATCTGTCTGGCTAATGGGCAAGCCGGAATCGCACCGATCGAGCAGGACAACGAAGTGTACGAGCGATTCTCGGACGGGCTCAAATTTGTCACCCGGCAACTAGCCAGGATGATCGTCGAAGATGGCGAAGGAGTGACGAAATTCGTCGAAGTCCATGTGAAAGGTGCGGCGACCTATCAAGATGCCAGGAAGGCTGCCGAAGCGGTTGCCAACTCGGCCCTCGTGAAATGCGCTTGGTTCGGGGAAGACCCGAACTGGGGGCGGGTCATGGCTGCTGTCGGCTATTCGTCGGCAAAAGTCCGGGAAGAGATGATCGATATCTTTTTCAACGGAGTTGTTGCCGCCCAGCATGGGATGGCCAGCAGCACGCCGCAAGAAACGCTGAAAGAAGTTCTTGGGAACAAAAAATTTACGGTTACCATTGACCTCCACTTGGGCTCGGCCGAATACAAGGTGTTTACCACCGATCTAACGCCCGAGTACGTGAATTTTAATATGGGCGAGTAACTCGAAGAGAGGGAGAAACAGGAATGCAGAATCAATCCGGAGTGGGGAAGGCAGAGGCGCTTTTGGAAGCTCTTCCGTTTATCCAGAAATTCCGCGGTCAGACGTTCGTCATCAAGTACGGAGGCAGTGCCATGGAGGACGACCACTTGATTGAGCGGCTGCTTCGCGATGTCGTCTTTCTCGAAGCGGTTGGCATTAATCCGGTGCTGGTTCACGGCGGCGGAAAAGCGATCACCCAGCGAATGCGCGAGGCCGGAAAAACGCCGAGGTTTGTCAATGGACTTCGTCTCACCGACCAGGCCACGATCAACATTGTCGAGGAGGTCCTGGACACTGTGATCCGTCCGCGAATTGTCGAAACCATGCAACAGTTTGGCGGGCGCGCGGAAGGTTTTTCCGGGCGAGACGTATTCAAGGCCAAGCGATTAGCACCTCAGTACGATGGGAAAAACCACGTCGATGTCGGGTTTGTGGGCGAGGTCACCTCTCTGGAACTCAGCGGTGTGACTGAAGCGATCGATCGGGAAGTGGTACCAGTCATCTCTCCGATCGCGCAGACGGAAGAAGGAGTCATTCTGAACGTGAATGCCGATGTGGCAGCAGGTGCAATGGCCGGCGCGCTTAAGGCAGCCAAAATGATTTATGTCAGTGACGTGATGGGCGTGATGCGAAACGTGAAGGATCCGAACTCGCTCATTCCAACCGTCAATCGTGAAAATGTGGCCCAACTTATCGAGCATCACATCATCGAGGGAGGCATGATTCCGAAGGTCCTTTCGGCAGTTGAGGCTCTCAACGAAGGTGTTGGAAAAGTGCATCTGATCGATGGTCGGCTTCCGCACGCCTTGCTGCTTGAAGTCTTCACTGCGGGAGGCGTCGGCACGGAGCTGGTTCCCTAAGCAGTTGCCAGTGCCAGTTGTCAGTGGGAACTGCTTTAGACGCTGGCAACCGCTTCAGAATTGCGGCAACCATTGCTCCTGCGCTTTGAGCATTTCGGCCACCATGCTGTGGATTCGGGGCAAGTTGCAAACTGCCGCGGTGAGCGGATCAAGCATCACCGCGTGATAGACAGCTTCGGTGCTGCCGTCCAAAGCGGCTTGGACGATCAGTTCCTGCACATTGATGTTGGTCCGGTTCAGCGCAGCCAATTGCGGCGGAAGAGAGCCCACCTTGGTCGGCTGAACACCGTTCCCATCGACCAGACAAGGAACCTCGACGCAACAACCTTGAGGTAAATTGTCGATCAGTTCAGTATTGGGAACATTGCCGTTGATGCAGATCGGCGAGTGCGATTCCACGGCCTCAATAATGTATGACCCATACTCATGACTCCGTCCGGCCGCTGGATCTTCCGCCAGAATTTCTTCGAATTCCCGCTGGAATTTCTGAATCCGTTCCAGGCAATGCCGCAGATATCCTCCGGTCCTTCCATAGTCGAACCAAGCATTGACTTTGTCAGTAAAGTTCGGAACGAGTTGCTCGTTCACCATGGCTGCGCTCTTTCGGAAGTAGGGAACATACTCGCTCGCATGGCCACTTGATTCGGTGACGAAAAACCCGAAGTGCTTCATCAGATCGATCCGCACTGGTTCTTTCCCATAGATATAAGGGCGCTCGATGGCTTCCCAGATCAATGGGTAGAGGTCTTCTTTTCCGCGGCGGAACTCCAGAAA
>DATHPI010000043.1:0-2547 GCA_035484035.1 Chthoniobacterales bacterium | reverse complement strand
CGCAGCCATCAAAATCGCAAGAGAGCAGAAGGCGATTTCAGTAGAGAAACTAGCCGAAGCCAGCTACACAGAATACCGTCGGCAAAAGTGCCAGGGGTTCAATGCTTCCGACTGTCTCTTTGTTAGCACGAATTGCGCCCGATAATTCTTATGACGGGCGAGTCGGCGCGTCGACTGTCGCGCGTTCACATAGTTCCAGCACAGTCCGAGCATATTCTCGGACGGATTTTAGGCGAACGGGAATCCATTCTAGCAGCCCGGGGCTGTCGATGACATCTCCGTGGGCATACTGCAGCATTAGTCCAACGAACGACTTTTCCAAAGAATCATTCGCGGAATCTAACTGTTCGCGCAATTTTGCTTCAGAGATTGTTTCCACCTCGAAACGCCGGCCGCTTTCTTCCTCGAAGATCTTCACCATTCAAGAGGGGTTAGAGCTTCGGGACCACCCACCGCGAGCACAGAGCGGCCTGCAACCGAACGCAGGATCGGGGCTATGCAAAACTCTGCCACATCCCGATAGGATACCCAGTTTATTGGTTTCAATCCGTTGCCATAAATGCGTGCCCTCCCATGAAAGTAGTCAAAGCCGACCGCAGGGGTGAGCCACACTTCCATAAAGTAACTCGCTTGGATTGATGTGAAGTCGAGATCCGCGATTGCCTGCTCAACAGAACGCTTTGCTTGAGTCAAAGGGTACTGGACAGTGGGATCATCCCGAAAGGAAACGAAAACAAAGCGGCCGACGCCCGCGCCTCTTGCGGCGCTCACAAGCCCGAGTTGGCCCTGCAAATCGACGCTCTCAATCGAGTCGCCCGCTTGGCGCGAAAGCGTTGAGGAGGCGGTGGAGATCACCGCTGAAATTCCCTGGCAAACCGCCTGAATCTGAGAGGGGTCCTTTAGATCCCCGGTGGCCAGTTCACAACCAAGCGATTTCAATACGTTAACCTTATCAGGATTAGACGTTCTCCGAACAAGCGCTCTGACGGCTTGCCCCTCGGCTCTCAATCGCTCGCAAACGCGCGTTCCTAGCAAGCCGGTCGCACCAACCACCAGAATCATAAGTCACCTCCAATCATATCAACCTTCGCCCGGTCCAGGCTCAAAATCGAGAATGCTGCCGTCGGAAATTACTTCAAGGGGTCGCTAAAGACAAAGCGGGCGCCTTCCTCAACGAGGCATCTGACGTTAGGTGCTCCCATGCCGTTGCCGCCGCTTTCGAATTCCACAGTTTCAACAGGATAAAAGCCGCTGGCGCCAAGTGTGACACTTGCAAAAAAAAGGCAAAAAATCGCCGCAAATTCCGATGGTGCGAGCACCGGCGCGGAAAGGGACTGATTCTACCGATTTTAAAGTGACCTGCATTTGGTGGCTTTAGCGCTCTGAGTGAGAGGAAACAGGTTTACGTTTGGCGTTACGATAGCTGTCGCCTTCGATGATGACTGGTTGCGCGTGATGCAGGAGGCAATCCAGCAGCGCGGAAGTCATGGTGACATCCCCCGCCGAAGATTCGGGGCCAGTCCTTGAAAGCGATGTTGGTTCGCGAATAGAAATAGAGCGGTGTCCTGATACTGGCGCTTTGTACTGATAATCATTCTTGCGCGCCAGCTAAATCCCAGAGAATCGGGACTGTCTACGATTTAAGTACAGAGCGACAGAGATAATTCCAAGTTTGGCGAAGGTCCACCCCAGGGTCATAAGTCACGCGCCGTCCAGCAGGAATTGGCCGGCTGGCGCGCCCAGGGGTGGGCCAAGTGCTGAGCCCCCTTCGAGTTAACCAGATGTTAATTAACTGGGTGGTCTTTCAGCTTCGACCTTGAGAGTTTTCAGGGCAGAAACTGAATCAAAGAGGTGATCGAGATTCTTAAGTGGCGCACCGGATGATTTTGCGACCGGGATCGCACGCGCCTCAAGACTAGCGTCCTCGCGTTAAAAACCCGGTGGCCGTCGCTCCGAGATCCCTCTGAATGGTCGTGAGGGTATTGCCGTCCGGCGTAGGGTACACATCAAAGTGCAGCACTTGCCCTGGCCCGCTGGTCTGGGTGTCAGTCTCCGACACGCTGCCATCTGCATTGACCGTGAAGGTACCTGCGAACGTGACCCGACTCTGGACCTGACCTCCGATTGAGAACGTCGTTACGCCGCTCGTGGTCCCGTTGGCAAAGTAAGTCTCCCGTCCGGCCGCCGCAAGGGGAACCAGGTTGTTGGACGGGATAGCGGGAGCGGTCAAGTAGCCAGTGATCGTGAAGACGTAGGTTCCGTTCGGGACGCCCAGCTTGATACCAGGACCTTGGTCATTCTGACCTCGGTCGTTCTGCGCCAACCCGCAGACGGGGAGTCCCGAATACAAACCCAAAGACGCAGTGACCAACACCAGCCATCTTCGGACGATTAGTCTCATAGTTGGTTTCTCCTTCGATGTGTCGACGGAACGTTTTATTTTCCAAAGTTTACGCATATTATCTCCTATCTCAGTCGTCATATATGAATAATTGAACAGGCGAACATGATGGGCGAGGACGATCCGGGTGGCCGGAACGTGATCTT
>DATHPI010000042.1:0-8882 GCA_035484035.1 Chthoniobacterales bacterium | reverse complement strand
ATGATGCCCGTCGCGCCGCCTATGATCTGAAGAAACTCCGAGGCAAGAAGATCGTTCACCGGATCGGCCAGACACGCCGATATCAATCAACCTCTAGCGGACTCAAGGCGATGGTTGGGTTGGTGGTTCTCAGAAACAAAGCAATCAAGCCTTTGCTGGCCGCCGCCCAAGATCTGCACCCATCACGCGGCGCGCAGAATCCCAGACCGCTCGATCGGAACTACGAAACCATTCGTACGGCCATGCAATCTGTTTTCCAGGAACTGGGGCTGGCAGCCTGAACATCGACAATTATTTTTTCAAACTTCGCCATTAAGCGCTAATGACCAACCCGGAGCGGGCAGAGAACGCGGAACCCTTTGAATTTTTCAAGCGCCTGGGTCGGATCGGTGGTCGGCAAATAGGCGGAGTAGCCGGCTATGGAACTGGAGCATAGCCAGCAAGCAATCGCGTTCCTCGAGCTCAAAACTCAACCACAACGACAAAGGCAACGTCCGTTCCGATAGCGGAGGCATGAATCCGGCCCGGGCGGCTTTCCAGAAGGAGCTGCGGACAAAGCTATCCAGCCACCACTGGCGCCAACGCTTCAAAGTGCGCGAGTCGACCTGCAATGCTTCTCGGTTCCGGCGAACTCGGCTTGGCTTGAGGCCATGAATCACCGTCGTGATTAACACCACCACCAGGCCGCATAGACCCTGCGCCCCAGGAAACGCACCGACTCCGGAGTTCGCCGTCGCCGGCAATCTTCTTCGGCACAACAATAGCCGTAGCCCGGTTCAAAGCCGTCTCGAAGGCATACTTTCCGCGTTCTCCGGAACGCGGCCCTGTTAAAGCTGCCGTTGCGAGGTCGGGTTAGAATTGGACAAGACTCCATTGAAACGTGGTTTGGGTCAATCCGTTTTGGGGTCCGACTGCACAATTTCCGCGTTCTCGGTAAGGCGCCCCAGTTGCGTAAGCCTTTTTACCCGATCACCTATTGACCATCGTGCGAGAGAATCTTGAATCCGCCGAGCGGTCAATGCAGCGTTAGTTGCTTGCGCTTGGGCGGCGGCACGTAGAAGTGTCGGCGGCGCGGGACGCAGTAAAACGATTTTAACCCTCAAGCGATTTGACATTGCGGGTGGAAGATGCTGAGATTTATGGGTTCGCAGGGTTCTGCCGGCACGCGTATGTCTTCTACAGACCTAAACAACGAAGACTACTTTTCTGACCACCCAAAGAGGTTGCCGTCCTTCGACGATCTGTTTCGGGCTCAGGCGCAACTTACTCCGGAACGATTTTTCCGAAACCTGGAGCGGCAGTCCGGTGAGTCGCATTGCAGCCAGGACGATTTCCAGAGAGCGGTATTTTTGTTTAGACGGCTCCAGCGCGTGCGGAGAACGATCACTCGCTTAATTCTCTTTCTGGTGGCTGTCTCGGTCATACCGTTCGTTTGTCTTGCGCTTCCCGAAGATTGGCGGTTAACAGTCTTTGCCATCGGCATCCTGTCCGAATTTCTGGCGGGTGCAGTGCTTTTTATTGAGCATGCGCGGTGGCAGGCAAGACGCAGGGACTATTGTCATTGGCTGAGGCTGGTCCACCGGCGCGTGATTGACCTATAAAAGAGCGTCTCGATAACCAAATTCATGGCCCAACGCCAGGCAGGCGTTGATATTTTCCACGCTCCCGGAAGTGCTCGGATGTCGCAGTGACGCGGCTGCGGCGCAAACCCCGTAGACCAGGCAATCCTCCATCGGCCGATCTTGGTGGTATCCCAGTAAGATACCGGCGGCAAACGCATCGCCTGCGCCGACCGCTCCAGCGATCTGGCCAGGCGGCACTTTGAGGCTCGGCTGAAATATTCGCCGCCCGCCGCGGGACATGGCAAAGGCACCTTCTGGAAAATGGACGACTACCCAATGACGGACTCCAGCGGCTAAAAGCCTCTCGGCAGACTCTAAAAGAACCGGAACATCGATTTGGTCACCCTGGCGAATCTTGGTAGAGAGCGCTTGTCCCGCCTCGAACTCGTTTAGGAAAATAATGTCTAGAAACGGTAGCGCCGGTAATACGACCCGCGCAAACCGGTCGCTCTCTTCGCTCACAACATCGACTGTGGTAATGAAGCCAAGTTCAGTAGCCATCTGAAGGAGCTCTGCCGCCCTGGTGCCATATTCGGCGGAGGGCTGGTCCAACCTGTCAAGGAGCAAGAGATAACCGAGGTGAAAGATTTTCGCACGGCAGGTCTCGAGACTAATCGAGTCAATATCGAACAACGCGTTGGCGCCTCTTTGGTGAAAGAATGTTCTTCTTCCTGTGCTGGCGACAGTCATCACATCCGTGTACGAAGTGGGCTGGTCGCTCTGTCTCAGAATCAGCTCGGTGTGCACGCCAACACTTTTGCAAGTCTCGAGGATCCAGTCGCCCGGTTCGTCTTGCCCGATGACACCGGCACCGATCAGCGGAAAATCAGCACCAAGTTTGGCCAGATCGATCAGAAGATTGCATGGTGATCCGCCCGTACCCCGATACTCCGAAGAAATGTTTGCTAACGTATCCTGGCTTGGCCACGCGTCGATGACTTTGACATAGTCCACTATCCAGTTCCCAGCGCCGAGGATGCCTGTGCGGTCGTTCATCTTGGAAGTTGAAACATCAAACGATGGGTTGACTCTCGATTGCGGAGGACTGGCTATAACAGAGCTGCGGCTTCCTCAGCCTTGGCGCCGTGGTGGACGATGGCCAAAAGGGCTTTGGTCATCCCAGCCGGGTTGGCGTGTTGGATAATGTTCCTGCCATAGACAATTCCGGCGGCCCCCTGAGCAATGACTTGTTCCGTGCGCTCGAGTACCTCCAGATCGTCTGCCTTTCCGCCGCCGCGGACCAGCACTGGAACCCGGGCGGCTTGAATCACCCGGTAATACTCCTGAGAGTTATCAGTCGGATCGGCCTTGATCACATCCGCTCCGAGCTCTACTGCCTGTCTCACCAGGGGAAGAATTTTCCGAATATCGCCATCCACCATGTAGCCGCCGGCTTCCGTATTGGGCCGGAAGACCAGCGGTTCAATCATCAGCGGGAAATTGAACCGATCGCATTCCGGCTTTAATCGCAGAATGTTCTGGATGCATTGATCGGTCACCTCGGGCTGGCCAGGAATCCGGAAAAGATTCACAACCACACAAGCCGCATCCAGGCAAATGGCTTGCTCAACGGCCCGCTCGATCATTCGGCTAAAGAGCAAGCTGGGCAGCTCTTTACCGTAAACGTTGGCGACATCCGTGCGGAGCACCAGCGCGGGTTTTAATTTCCCTGGAATACGCTGCAGCAGTTCAGCCTGACCGACCGTGAGCTGGATCGCATCGGGATTGGCCTCCACGAGAACATCCACGGCTTTCGCGAGATCCTCAATGCCGCTGAGAAAGCTCAATTCATTGAAAAACCCATGGTCGACTGCAACATCGATACAGCGCCCGGAGACAGGGTTGAACAAACGATTAAGGCGAAAGTTCTTCATATGGGGTGTGTGGCAAAGCTTGGTTTGTGGGCGGCCATTTGTCACGGCCAGGGTAAAGTTGTAAGGCAGGTTATGGCGGGAAGCCCGGTTTGGGCGGATTCTCGCCCTACCCAGTTGGGAATATTTCAACGAAGTGGAGCCTAGGGGATTCGAACCCCTGACCTCCTCAATGCCATTGAGGCGCTCTACCAACTGAGCTAAGACCCCGCACTTATTTGAGGGAATCGGAAAATAACGCGGTTTCATCCGAAGAAAAGAGAAATCTGGGCGGGAGACAACATCCTGTTTTGGAGACTTCCCTTGCAACCGGAAACACTCTACAAGCGATCGGCTAGGTTATGTTTGAGATTCCAGACCCCTTACATCCGGCGATTGTGCATTTCCCAATCGTGTTGATTTTTCTTGGAACTCTTGTCTCGGTTCTGACGATTTTTACACGGCGCGGAGCTCTGCCGCAATTTGCGGCGGTTATCCTGATCCTGGCTGCCGGCGGAGCGCAGCTGGCGGTCAACACCGGGGAAGATCAGGCCGATGAAGTCATCCAACGGATGCCGGATTCCAAACCATTCATCCGCGTGCATGCGGAGTGGGGCGAACGGGTGCGCAACGCGGCGGTGATTGCTGCGATCAGCGCGGTCGTCGCACTTGCCGCTTACCGACTGGTCAGGGCCCGGCGTATTTTGGCAGTGATTACAACGCTCATCGCGGCATGGGCCTCGTACTGCGTTTTCCAGGCAGGCGAATATGGCGGGGCGATGGTGTACCACCATGCCGTAGGCCTGCAGCTTACACCCAGTGGACCGGGCGCCAGCCCTGGCGGCTCTCCACTTGCCAGCCCAACACCCGCGCCCGCGCCCGCCACTCCGAGCGGCTAAAGTGGCATCCGTTTGGTCTAGTGTCCTGTCCCCGAACTAGCAGGCCCTTTGGATCGAAGAACGAGTGCCTGCTCTTCAATCCTCTTCGAATGTGATATTTTTGTGCTTATGAAATCCTCCAGAATCGGTTTTGTCGGGGTGGGCCGGATGGGTGCAAACATGGCTCGACGCCTCCATGAGATAGGTTACCCAGTCGTCGCAATCTACGATGCCAATGCCGAAATTGCGGGAAAGCTCGCTCAGGAACTGGGGAGCAACGCCGTTGGCAAGGTCTCCGAGGTGAGCAGGCTTTGCGAGGTCATCTTTACTGTCGTCACCGATGACGCGGCGATGAGGGCGATCTTCCTGGGACCGGATAGCCTCTTCGCTGAGGCCAAAGGGAAGCTTTTCGTCAATTGTGCAACGATCAGCCCTGCGGTGCATGTTGAAATCGAGAAAAAGGGTGCCGAGCTGGGCGCCGAAGTTTTAGAGGCACCGATGGCTTCCAGCCTGACTCACGCCCGGGAAGGTAAGCTCTATATGATGGTTGCCGGAAAAGAGGAGATTTACCGAAAAGCTGAAGCGATTCTCAAGGATTTGACTCTTTCTCTTCGATACATCGGCGGCCCTGGTAAAGCTGCTGAACTCAAAGCGTTGGTAAACATGGTGATGAACATCAACACCGTTGGGCTGGCCGAAGGGTTGGGACTGGCTGAAGCGTTGGGGCTCGACTTGAAAGTGGTAAAAGAAGTCTTTTCGCAAACGGGGGCTAACTCCAGGGTACTTGAGACCGATGGGCCCGACATGCTCGACCGGGAGCATTCAACTTTTTTTTCGGCTTCCCACGCCGCAAAAGATTCGGGCATTGCACTGGAGCTTGCTGAACAGCAGGGTCTTTGCCTGCCGCTCCTGGAGGCTTCAAAACGCCAGTATGACCAAATGGTCAAGGCGGGTCTAGGGGATATTGACAAATCGGGGATCTCAGAACTGACCTTCAAGTCACGGAAGGCAAACCTTTTCAGGAGCCAGGAGGAGCAGCCTGCGGGCGACAAGCCCTGAGCATTTGAGATGATCCTGCTTGGGTGGATCTCGGCGTTGTTCAGAGGAGGGGGCTACGATGACGATCGATTCAAAAATATCTAGCGGTTATTCCACCGAAACGGTGCCAGTGCTGGATGACCTTGCGCTTTTTTGCCGCAGGTGGGAGCCCACAACACCTGCGCTCGCCAGCGTGGTCATTGTGCATGGGCTGGGCGAACATTCAGGGCGTTATGTGCACGTGGGGAGATACTTCTCAGAGGCCGGCTTCCGGACGATCGCCTTTGACCTGAGGGGACACGGGCGGAGTCCCGGCCGTCCCGCCTTCGTGAATCGCTACGAGGAACTGGCATCCGACGTCGATTGCGTCGTCAAACGCTTCAGTGCAGGTCCTACCTTCCTTTTCGGCCACAGTCTGGGCGGCCAGTTAGTGCTCTGGACGGCACAGCATTTCCCACTCAGGGTTGCAGGATTGATTGTGAGTGCTCCCTGGTTGGCGCTCGCGTTTGCGCCGCCTCGATGGCAGTTATTTGTGGCGCAGAAAGTGAACGGACTGATTCCCAGTTTGCGCTTCTCGACTCGCATCCGTGCCGTCACATTGTCGCGTGATCAGGCGCATCTCGACTCGCTCGAAGATCTCGATCTGCTGCACAAGTTCTTGACGGTTCGGCTTTATTTAGAGGCAGCAAACGCAGCGTTGGAAATCGTCAGAACGCCGCTGATCAATCGCCCGGTCTTGTTCGCCTATGGCGACGCGGATGGGGTCACCTCTTTCAAAGTTGCCGAAGACTACTTCATGCGATTGCAAGCTCCGTCCAAAACCTTCAAGATTTACCCTGGGCTTCTGCACGAATTGCATAACGAAACCGAACGCGAGCAAGTAATGGCGGATTACGTGATATGGATGAAAACCATACTGCAAACCGGCACGGGCTGAAAGTCGGCATCTCGTAATCGAAGCGGCCCACTTGGCCGCAAAAGTTGGTTAACGCCAAACCGGAACGATAAGGAGCCGATCAGAAAAGCACTAAACTCTACAGACAAGTAGAGATTAGTTGCGTCGGGCGTTTCTTTGTGTAGTTTCGGCGGTATGTCCTCCACCGAATACGCTCATCCTGAAGCATTGGTCAGCACGGAATGGGTTGCTGCGCACCTGAACGATCCGCAGGTGCGAATCATCGAGAGCAACGAAGACGTTTTGCTGTACGATACCGGTCACATTCCGGGTGCTGTGCATGTAGACTGGCGCCGGGATTTGAATGATCAGACCGTGCGCGATTACATTGACCCGAACGGTTTTGCGGAGTTGGCAAGCCGCATTGGAATTACTCCCGAAACCACCGTGGTATTTTATGGAGATAAGTCGAATTGGTGGGCCTGCTACGCTTTGTGGGTATTTTCGCTTTTCGGGCACAAAGACCTGAGAATCGCGAATGGAGGCAGGGATAAGTGGGTGGCCGAAAAAAGGGAATTGACGCGAGAAGTGCCGAAGCATGCTCCAACCCAGTATCCGGTTCCTAGCAGACGAGCGGACGATGAGATCCGTGCGTTTTACGAAGAGGCCTTGGCGCAAAGCCAGGCAGGCAAGCCGCTGATCGACGTGCGTTCTCCTGGTGAGTTCAAGGGAGACGTTACCCATATGCCAGAGTATCCTCAGGAGGGAGTTCTGCGTGGTGGACACGTTCCTTCCGCAAAGAGCGTTCCGTGGAAAACTGCGGCCCGGGAGGACGGGACATTCAAACCAGTGGACGAGCTCCGGAAAATCTACATCGACAATCTCGGCTTCGAACCATCGGAACCCACCGTCGTTTACTGCCGGATTGGAGAACGATCGAGTCACACCTGGTTTGTTTTGACTAAGCTGCTTGGATTCCAGGATGTGAAAAATTACGATGGATCGTGGACCGAGTGGGGTAACAAAGTGCGAGCACCGATTCAGAAACCGTAAGGGGGGAGGAGTCAGGATTCAGGAGTTGCAGAAATGGGGCCGGTCTTTGAGATCGGCCACGGTCTTGCTGACACTGGCACTGACACTGACACTTCCTACTGGCTGGGAAATGCAGGAACCAGAGCTGTCTCAATGATTCTGGAATATTCGATGGACACATTGCCGGCGCGGTCGATTTTGGTCGCTTTGCCGGGGTCCGCGTAGGTGTATACAGCCAGACGAGTATTACTCAACCACGACACGCGGATGGCAATTTCATTCTCGTAACCAAAGACGTTTCCATTTCCATCCGGCAGCGTTTCGTTCGCCCGAATGATCGAAACGTGGGTGGTGATCGAATGTTCTTCGGGACAAAACCGTCTGAAAGTAACCGCCTTCAGAAGTCCGTTCGGAGAAACCTCGTCCGAGGTTGTCACATTCCGGCACCGTTGCGGTTCATGGCAACAAACCAGCAGCAGGCACCAGCCAACCAGGGAAAAGCGTCGGAGCCAAACGAAATGTTTGATCTGTGTCGAGCCTGGTAGTATGCCGTCACCATTATATGCGGGACGGTGCACTGGCATGGCCTCGGCGGAAGGATCTCCCTGAAACTACCGGCTCATCGCGGCACGGCGCCGGTCGAAATAAACTTTGCAAATCCCTTTCATGCGGGTCAGAACGTAGTACACGGTTTGGCTGCGAGCTCTTATCAATTCTCCACCGACGATTTTGGGGACAAAGTCGCTTGGCACTTCCAGAATCTCGGATATCGTCGACTGCGCTAACCCACGGCAAAGAATCGATGTCATCGCCCGGGTTAGAGTTTGTACTTGCGACCCCAGAGTCACTCGAAAAGTTGCCCGCTCCTCGTTATCTACCTTGAGAAAAACGCCGACGGTATCTGTACATTCCTCGTCCTTGCGGATGTCCTCGAGACTGAATGTCTCGCCCTCCTTTGGCTCCCATTTACGAGCCTGATCGGCGTAGGAAATCAGCGCATCCCGTTTTTCCTGTTCGGGCAAAGACTCAAATAAGCTAACAATCTTTTGCAGCCCTTGCGGGTAGATAGATTCAGCTTCACCTTCCGGGTTCCAGGTTCCGTTCTCCATATCACTTGATGTCTCAATCGCTGAAACGTTCGTCGATGCCGGACCGGCTTATTCAGCGCATGCAAATCACCAAACGCCAAAAGCGGAAAGGCGCAAGAGGAAGAAGTTCAGGAGTTGCAGGAGTTCAGGAGTTGCAGAATGGGGGATGCGAAGAAGGAATTCAGGAGTTATAGAAACGGATGGGCACCTCCGGTGTGAGCAAGGTCGGACACCGATCCCGTTTCCCCTTCTGCAACTCCTGAACTCCTGCAACTCCTGACTACTTCCTCAAAGATATTTCACCTTAACCAGGTAAAGTCCTCCGGCTGGGGCGGTGCTATTTGTCTTTGTTTTTCCCGGATCGTTAAGCAACTCGGTGATCCAGCTGTATTCCGCTCGTCGTGAAGCGATCCGGACAATCGTGCCGGTCAGCATTCTGACCATTCGATAAAGAAAGCCGTTTCCATCAAACTCGAGAA
>DATHPI010000041.1:0-10576 GCA_035484035.1 Chthoniobacterales bacterium | reverse complement strand
TTACCCTGGAGTTTGGACATTTCCAATCCGTGGCCCGAAGTGGCAAAAATAGCTTAGCCCAGGGTTTACCCGGGGTTTACCCTGGGTGATCCAGGCAATTCATGCCTGGCTATTATCAGCCTGTCGCTCCGGGATAAAAGCCATTCTCCCATCGCGGCCCGGAGGGTTGCGTTGAAAATGGGTCGGCTGCTTCGTTGCTCGTCAGTCACGTATCGATCTAGATATGCTCCCTTGGCGCCAGTCCGCCTCGGACCGCCTCGCAGACGATCCATTTTGAACGCAACGAAACTCAAGGGGATTTAGGAGACGGTGCACTAAACTCGACGGCGTTTCGTTCTTTACTCCTGATCGGGTGCACCGATTTTCTGGAGTCAATGCCGGCACAAACGGAATCTACCCACCTGCTCTCACCGTTCTCGGACTTGCGAGTGCGATATGGGATCAAGCTGAGCCTCGCTTCTCTGCTTTCCTTGTATGTCGCACTTGTTCTCAGACTGGAGCATCCGAACTGGGCGGTCCTCACGGCCCTGGTCATGATGAATTCCCACTATGTCGGATCCACAGCGCTCAAAGCAATGCTGCGATGCGTCGGGACGATTGCTGGGGCACTCCTCGGCGTCTGGCTCGTCGGCACGTACGCCTCCAGTCCGGTTGTTTTCCTTCTCTTGATTTTCATTGTTTTAGGGCTTGCGGTTTACAAGTTTGGCCAATATCCGAGTAGCCAGGCGCCTTATGCATACTACCTCGTTGGGTTGACCACGTTGAGCGTCGCAACCTACGGGATTCAGGATCCCTCTGATGTCTGGAAAATCGGACTGAATCGAGCGTTGGAAATTCTCGTAGGAAGTTTTTGCTCTTTGGCGGTAACCAGCATTATCTGGCCGCGTTACGCGCGGGAAGAGTTCTTCGAACTAAGTTCCAAAGCGTTACAGACAGCCGCCGAGGTTGTCTCGCTGGAAACCGACTCTTACATCCAGCTCCGGGACAGAGCAGGGCAACTAGAAGAGCTACAAAAGCGATTTGAGCAACAGGTGTCGACGCTTCGCAATCTGCTCCAGGCCGGGGCGCGGGAAAGCACTCGCTTCTATGGACGGCTCGGCAACTACAACGCATTTGTGGTTGCGCTGACAAACCTGTTTCAAGCCGCCCTGAACCTTGAGTCAAAACGGCAACAAGAGTCGCAGTATATTGCAACAATCCAAAAGGAACTCGCAGCTGCGGCAAGGGGCATCGCCGAGGAGTTTCAGATTCTGATGCGCGTTTCTTCTCCCGGGGCTCGACTCCCGAAAACTACCATCAACGAGGCTTTCGACGTCCTCTTGGAAAAGCTGAATTCGTTGCGGGCGAGCGGTCTGTTTGTCGACTCACCGATCGAAACGAATATCGACTTTTTTTCGCATATCGCTGCGCTTCGGACCATTCGGCATGAACTTCTGGAGATGCGGGATATCAAACAAGGACTTCCACGAGTCAGCGCGGCTCAACCCGAACACCAATCGTCCTGGGACCTATTCCCGACGATCGACTGGCTTTGGATGAAGATCGGTTTTAAATCCGCACTGGCAGCCGGTTTCTCGCTTTTGTCGATTAGATGGATTCATCCGCCTGGCCCGGCAGCGCTGCCTTTGGCCGCGCTGATTTTCAGCGCATTGCAACGCGCTTTTATTAAAGCCGGAGGAACAGGTGACCTCCGCGCGTTTCAGAGACTTTTTTTCGCCTTCCTTATTTTGTCCGCTTTCGCTGCGCTCCTGATACTGATCACACCTTTTTTGGCGGATTACCTCGTCATGAATTTGTTCCTGTTCCTTTGGTTGTTCATTTTCGGCTTTGTGACCGCTCGTGCGCCTGGATTTTCGTTCTGGGGACTCGTGACCATTCTGGCCGTGAGTGTCTTCGTGGGTTTGAATCCACAGGTACCGGTCCCTACCGGCACGATTATAGATTCGATCGTGGGACTCATTACAGGAATAGCAATAGCAACTGTCATCGGCAGATTAATCTGGCCGTTGCTGCCCCAACGATTGTTGCGGGACGACCTGGTGGAATTCTTCGCTCAGTTAAAGGCTTTTTCAAACCGCGAGCTACCGAAAAAGAAAATCCAGACTCGTTTGGCGCTGTTGCCAATTGAAGCGCTGCAAGCCTCGAAAAGGATTCCGCTGCTTATTTTTACGAAAGAGGAACAGCGCCAGTTCGAATTGCTGATACGCGAACTCTCGAGTCTCGCACCGCAGTTGACGGCCCTTACGAGACGTCGAATCGATCTTCCGGCAAAGCTGGACGCACTTGTACATTCCGAGCTTGAGCAATTGGAAATTGAATTTGGCCAGATGACAGATGCCTTCGCTGATTCCTTTCGGAAAGGCGATTGCCGGCGCGAATTCCCTACGGCCCATGGCGCACTCGAGGGATTGCGCCGCCGAGCAGAGCAGGTTCGCCGGGAAGGCATTCTCGCTTCCGAGAGTGTGGATGCGCCTATCCAGCTTCTGGAAATCGTCAGCCGGTGTCACCGTATTGGTGACACATTGGAACAATGCGCGAGCCTGATTAAATCATTGTCAATCCATCGGTACTGGGGAGACTACGTCCTGTAAACAAGTCTTACTGATCCGACATCAAGAGAGCGTCCTTGCCGCTCACCCAACGTGCAGAACCTGGTTGACGTGATCGCGTCGCTTTCTGAGATTTGGGTCTCAAATCGAGAATTTTTGTGTCGCTGCAATTGCCATGACTAAAGACGACCTTTCCGACGTCTACCGAGGCTACATCGCCTGCCTGAACAAACAGGACTGGCCCCATCTGGGACAGTTCGTTCATGAGGAAGTTCATTACAACGGCGAGCGGATCGGGTTATCAGGTTATCGCAAGATGCTGGAGGGAGATTTTCGTTCGATCCCAGACCTCTATTTTAACATCCAACTGCTGATTTCCGAGCCACCTCGTGTAGCGAGCCGTCTGAGTTTCGACTGCACGCCGAAAGGAATTCTGTTTGGACTCCCTGTAAACGGGAAGAGAGTCTCGTTTACCGAAAACGTATTCTATGAGTTTCGGAACGAACGGATCGAGAAAGTATGGTCGGTCATAGACAAGGCCGCTATCGAATCTCAGCTTTAGTGCTCAGTTTCGACAACAAAAATCTGTGGGGCTGACCATACCGTCCCTCCGGGACGGGGACCTCTTATCCAGGCACCACTATCAGCCCGACCCTCCGTGACAAAAGCCATTCTCCCATCGAAACGCGCGCGCGATCTGCTTCAGAGTTACGGAAGCCGATTCTCGCGGGCCTGGTGGCCATTTCGGGGCTACAAGTATCCTGCGTGCCTGAGAAACGCCGCGGCCAGCGCCAGCTTACCCTTTTTTGGACTCTGCTTGTCGGATAGCCAGCGCCGCAGGGTGTGGTGATTCACCCCGATTCGGGAAGCGGCCGCTTCCTCAGTATCGCCAGATTCCGCGAGATACCGCTTCAACGTTCTCAACAGCTCATCAGGGCTAACTACACGTTCTCCTGGCAATCGGCACCTCCTCCCGCGAGTTTCCCAGAATGATACGTCGCTCCCGGAAGCAGTATGCCATCATTAAATAGAACGGCAGTTTTTCTATCATTGACGGCGCTCATTGCAATTCCAAATGGAAGAAAGTTCTGATCCGCGATAAAAGATCGTGTTGTTCAATTGGGACTGGCTGAATTGCAGCCTTGTCGAACATCGCAATAAATTGTTGTGCCTTGGTCGCTGAATAACTCAGCGATTCCATCAATTCAGGGCGCGATTCGAGGATCGGCTTCAGATCCTTGGCGCAAAGTTCCAAGAGAAGTCCAGAGGTGGAAGCCGTAAAAGTCCCGGGCGATTGCATGCCAGTCAGTAGCGCAATGTCACCAAACGAATCGCCGGGTCCAAGTCTCCGCATATTCAAGACACGTCCGTCCTGGACCTGGCGTGTGACTTGCACAATGCCCGAGAAGACGAAGTGAGCCGATCGAAGGTCCATGCCTTGCGCTAATAGCTTTTCCCCGGCCTGAAAATGACGGCGGATAATTTTCGCATTTAGTGCGGCTCTCTCTGCATCGCTCAATGGTTCGAGCATGGGAATGTGGTTCAAGAGCTCGTTTTCCGGGAAAAAAAAGATGGGACGCGAATCAGCCGTCGAATCGCGAGCCACAGGTAATCCTGACGACGAGCAAAGAGCAAACAGGGGTCGTGCTCGCTTGTAGAGCTGGGTGATCAATTGCGATCTTGCTTCTCCCGCCGATGCTATCGAAGCCGTGCTAAAATAAATCGTATAGTTAATACGATCGCCTTTGATATCCGTCGCTTGAGTAGAGGGTATCGGATTGTCCAAGACAGAAGGACAGGCCATGGCTGCCTGCTTCAGGACCTCAAGTGCCAGCTCCGGCTCGTTCCGGCTATCCACCGACACCGTTAGGCTTTCACTATAGCGCTTAACCCCAGCGCTATGGTTTTGGATCCGTAACTTTGCCATTGCGCTATTCGGAACGACGACGACATCGTTCGCACCATTTCTGAGGTGGGTGGAACGCCAATTCACCTCGATCACCTCGCCTTCGGCCCCACCCTCCAAAAGGATTTCGTCGCCGACCCGGTATGGCTTTTCAATGCTCAGTGATAGACCGGAAAAAACGTCTGACAATGTGCTTTGGAGCGCCAAGCCGAGGACAATCGCGATAACGCCGGAAGTGGCAACCAATCCCTGAAGCGGTAACCCAAAAACGAACCCAATCATTGCCAGGGCGGAGCAGACATAAGTGCTGGCCGCGATGACGTCCGAGAGGAGTTTGTTCTCTGTGGCCGTTTTTCGGATTGCAGTCGGCAAGGCGACAAGACTGACCAGTTCTCGCGCCGCCAGACCCCACCAGCAGCAAACCAGAATTTGCAACCAGAATTCTCTCGGTAAATCTCGAAGTCGATAGATGGGCCGGAGTGGGGAACCAACCAGTTCAACAATCAGAACGGTTTGTATTGCGAAGAAGATCGAGGCAGACACGAAACGCGCGACTCGACGGTGTACCGGAATGGACCTGGCAACCGCCAAGTCCGCCACTACCGCCAAGCAAAAAAGGAGGGACAGGTCCATATAGGGCAAGCCAGTCTATTAACTCAACAGGCGCGGTTTCGCATTGAAGGTTTTTTTAATCATCGTCCAGTACTGGTCCAGATTACTGGTAAGTGAACATCGAGATAGTCCACGTGCACAAGTGCACCAAGTCAGTGACTTGGTGCACTACTTGCTCAGTCCGGCCTCATTCGGTTTCAATGGAGCGAAGGAAATGCTCAAAAACTGCAAAATGGCTGTCGTTGTCGATATCCGGCTTCCAGAGTTTCTGAAGCACCGAGCCGTGGAATAGTGCGATGATGGTATGGGCAATCGCATCGGCGTCGAGTCTAGAAGTCAGCCGTTTGGCAGCCTGCCCCCGCCGTATCAAGTGTGCGAGTTGGGCGCGAGGGCCATCCATTCCCGCGCGAACCGAAGATAAGATGAAGGGATTGATTTGTGCTTCGGACCAGGTCTGCAACGCAATTCGCCGCTTATCGAGCCCGTCGTCCTTCAGATATTGATCGGCAAACGTTTTGGCAATCTGACGGAGCGCCGCAACGGGATCGTCCATCTCGGACACTTCGGCAATCAAGCGCCGCTCGTCTTCATGCCGCTCATCGGCGATTGCCAGCATCAGCTCATCCTTGCTCCGGAAATAATTGTAGACGCAGCCGGCGCTGAGACCCGCTTCGGCGAATACATCCTGCAAGGTGGCGTTGTGAAAGCCCGAACGCGCGAAACAGGTGCGCGCGGCAGCGACAATCTGCGCGCGGCGCTCCGCCTTGCGCTCGGGCCTAAGGCGCGGCATGACCCACCTTCTCAGCGAGCGCCGCTCGGTAAAACTCATATCCGATCAGCTTTTTCACAGGCGGCATATATTTCCCGCGGTATTCGGCCGCGCCAAGGTCCATCAGCAGCCGAAGGCCTTTCTTTGCTAGATACACCGGAAGCTCTTCGGGTTTGAATCCGAACGTCCATGGCTCACCGTAAGCGCGCAAGGCAGCAGTCAGGCGAAAAACGCCCGGCGTCACGAAACTGCTATTTAAGACGTCGGCATGCACATAGGTGAAGATAATACGGGATCCGAAGCACGCGTCTGCTGCGAAAAAATTGAATATCGCTTCGACCGACCGGGTATCGAGATAGTTGGTCACCCCCTCCCAAATAAACAACGTCCTGAGCTTTGCCGACCAACCGGCATCTGTCAGGCGACTTCCAAGATTGTCCTTCTGGAAATCGACGCCAAGACGGCGAATGCGGCGTGGCGTCCGGTGGCTTTGACCCACAATACGCTCTTTGTGCGCAATCATGGCCGCACGATCGACCTCGAAAACGGGAATCTTCTTCAGTTCTTTCATACGAAGCCCCCGACAATCGAATCCGGCGCCAAGGATGACGACCTGCTCCACGAAAGCGGCGAGTGCTTCTCGCACCCAATCGTCAATCAGCCGCGTTCGAGCAGCACCGGAGGTGCGGGCGCCGGGCGCCCGCCAATCGAAAAAGCGCTCCAGTAAAGCGCGGATGGCCGGTAAATGCGCTGGTCCAAGAAGAGCTCGCTGGCAAAGCGGCACGAACTCACGTGCATAGGGATCGGAGAATAGCCTTTGGTTCGGCAACCTGAGGAACTCGAGTGCGCGGATCAACGCCATATTTCCGGCAGTCTTGCTAATGCCGTGAGGGCGGTATCGAAAATTTTCATTGTCCATTTTGGCTGTCGCTATATAAAACGGATATCCGTTCTATATATGACGGCCGGCTCCAAGCAAGCTTTTATTGGTTGTCAGATCATAAATTTATTGGAGGAGTATCAGCTCCATTATGGATGCCACCCAAAAGGGGCGACCGGCGGAGGCACACAATCAGCCATACTTACCGGGCAGATGCCGGTGACATCTCTTGCCGCTGCTCGAGCGCTTCGGTATAAAGCACCACTGAGCCATATTCATTCTCACCCTTTTGGCTCACCAAAAGGACCCTTGACTCCCACAATCATGAAGCTAGCACTTTCTGCAATCATCGCGTTCGTGATGCTCATTTGGTGCTCCGGTTGCACCACCCCAAGTGAACGAAGCGCCACGTCCTCCGTGGTGACGATCCAGTTTGTTCATCCAGAAAGATTCACTGACTTTAGCCTGCAAGGGCGAGACATTCAGTATACGGCGGCCGTCTTCACCCAGCGAATGACCCAAGCGCTCCAACCGGTGATGGAAAGTCGATTTCCCGGTGGTCAGCTAAGACTGCAATTTACCGATATCGACCTCGCCGGCCGTCGCTTTTCCATGGCTTCCCCGCCGGCTCGAAGCAGTAGGTCCCCCCGGTTCTCATTCAATTTTGCGCTGCGAGATAGATCTGGCCGGACATTGGCAAGCGGTTCTCAAAGACTCATCGTTACCGAGAGATCCTCACTGTCCAGTAACCCCAACCGATCCTCCCGCTTGACGAATGAGAGCCGAACGTTGGCCAGATGGCTGCAGTTTCTCTCAGTGACTGGTCGTTAAAGGTCCCCTCTCCGCCTCACTGCGACTGAGCCCTGGACATCCAGGCGTTTAGGCATTTGCTACCAGCATATGCCAAATGCTAATCTGCCATGAGCATCGAACATCGCGTAAAACTATTCAGGAACGGGCGAAATCAGGCGGTTCGCATTCCGCGTGAATTTGAGCTACCGGGGGAGGACGCCATCATACGCAAGGAAGGAGAACGACTGATCATCGAAGTTTTCCCGCCGAAATCGCTGCTCGGCGTTCTGGCGAGTTTATCATCTCTAAACGAGGATTTTCCGCCGATTGAAGACCACCTTCCCAATTCAGTCGACCTGTAATGCCTTACCTGCTCGATACCAACATGATTTCGGACCTCGTCCGCAATCCACAGGGCAAAGTGGCCGCCCGCATTGCGCTGGCGGGCGAGGAATCGGTTTGTACAAGTATCATTATGGCCGCGGAACTACGCTATGGAACCGCGAAGAGAGGCTCCCTGCGTCTGCTGGCTCAAGTGCTAACTGTGCTCGGCGCGCTTGAAATTCTCCCGTTCGAGACGCCAGCAGAAATCACTTACGGTGATTTGCGCACCCGGCTCGAAGCCGCCGGCAAGACGATCGGCGGAAACAATATGCTAATCGCCGCCCATGCGGTCTCACTCGGCCATACGATCGTAACAGACAACGAGCGAGAAATTTCACGGGTCGATGGTCTTCCTTTCGAAAACTGGCTCCGGTTCTAGCGCATCGTCGTTTGCAGTCTCTAACTCGTCATCATCCTAGTGCATCGTCGGCGATCGTTTAACGGGACTAAAATCGTCGTAGGGCGCGAGATTCTGCGAGATTTTTTTAGCGATGTGCTCGCTTTCCACGCTTTTTTTGCTATTTACTCCGCTCCTCCAGCTTTTCCTCCTCCATGATATTGCAATAACTTCGCACTACTGCCTCTATGAACCCTGAATTGCTTTTGGTTATCGGGCTCCTGCTCGCCTGCGTTGGAATGTTCGTTTTCAACAAACCTCGCATGGATGTAGTCGCCCTCCTGGCAATTGTCGTTCTACCGTTGTGCGGCCTCACGAGCGTGCCGGAAGCGCTGGCTGGCTTCAGTGATCCGAACATCATCCTTATCGCCGCTTTGTTCGTGATTGGAGAAGGGCTCGTCCGCACCGGTATTGCCTCGAAGTTGGGCGATCTGCTAGTTACCAGGGCCGGGGGAAACGAGACCAGGCTCGTGATTCTCCTGATGCTGGCAGCCGCTGGTCTCGGCTCGGTGATGAGTTCCACAGGGGTGGTGGCTATTTTCATTCCCGTGGTGCTTGGAATCGCCGAACGCTTGTCTGTCCCACCGGGCCGCTTGATGATGCCTTTGAGTTTTGCCGGGTTGATCAGCGGCATGCTTACCCTGGTAGCGACTGCTCCCAACCTGGTCGTGGATAGTGCCCTGAGGCACGCTGAGTTCGCGGGATTCGGTCTCTTCAGCCCCACGCCTTTCGGGCTGGTGATCCTCGTGGCCGGTGTGGCCTATATGCTGGTTGCCCGTCGTTGGCTGAGCGCCAAAGCAGACCCATCAGGATTGGAGAACACGCCTCGCACTCTGATCGACCTGATTCGGGAATACGATTTGGCAGGGCGTGAGCACCGCCTGCGTATCGGGCCAGACTCTCCTCTGGTGGGGCAGACTTTGCAGGAATGGGATCCGCGCGGTCGATATGGGGCGAATGTCGTGGCTATCGAACGGCAAGTAAGGTTTCGTCGCGAAGTGCTGGCTGCACGTTCCGATACCAAACTGGCGGCAGAGGATGTCTTGCTCGTCGACGTTCCTGCTTCCGGGAGCGGGGAAAAGTCGGAGCTTTTTTCCGGCCTGCGACTCGAGCGCTTACCTCTGGAGGGAAGCTACTTCACCGATCAATCCCAGCAAATCGGCATGGCTGAGGTCATTCTGCCGCCGAACTCAAGTTTGATCGGCAAGAGCATGGTGCAGTTGACGTTCCGCCGGAGATATCACCTCAACCTGATTGGTCTGCGCCGCGGGCAGAGGGCGTTCGACGGGAAACTCCTGGAAGAGGAACTTCAGGCGGGCGACACGCTGTTGCTGATCGGACCTTGGAAGGAAATTCGTCAATTGCAGACGCAGATACACGATTTCGTGGTTCTCAGCCTGCCGGCAGAAATCAATCGGGTGGCACCGGCGTTGAGCCAGGCGCCGTATGCTTTGCTCTCCCTGATCGTCATGATTATCCTGATGATCACAGGTATTGTTCCGAACGTGATTGCGGCACTGATCGGCTGCCTGCTGATGGGACTATTCCGGTGCGTTGACATGAACAGTGCTTACAAGTCCATTAGCTGGCAGATCCTCCTCTTGATCGTGGGAATGATGCCCTTCGCCTTGGCTTTGCAGAAAACTGGCGGCATCGAATTAGCGGTCGAGGGTTTGCTCCATCTCTTCGGCAATTCCGCGGTCCACGTCCTTCTAGCCGCCTTATTCGCGCTAACCGCATTGATCGGTCTTTTCATCTCGAACACGGTGACGGCCGTGCTGATGGCACCGATTGCTTTAAGTCTCGCGCATCATCTGAAAGCTTCCCCTTACCCGTTCGCCATGATTGTGGCTCTGGCCGCGTCGACAGCATTTATGACGCCGATTTCGTCGCCCGTAAACATGTTGGTGCTGGCACCTGGCCGGTACCAGTTTATCGACTTTGTTAAAATTGGGGTTCCTTTTGCCTTGGTGGTAATGCTGATCAGCGTTCTGATGGTGCCCTGGCTATTACCTTTGTATTGAAAGCCAGCGCACCGTCCCGTTAGCGCCGGTCGTACGCCCAGAAGCCGACGGGGCAAGAGAGCTTAGCCCAGGGTTTGTATCTGGCTAGCGTCTCGTTCTCGTTGTCGTCATCGTTATCGTCATCCTCCTCGTCGTACTCCTCCTCGTCGTACTCCTCCTCGTCGTCGTCCTTCGTCCTCGGTTGGGGATCGGGGGGATGGCTAGGATGAAGGACGGAAATGATGAGAGTTTCCCGCATACGACGCGAAAAGCGGCCGAGGACG
>DATHPI010000040.1:0-4169 GCA_035484035.1 Chthoniobacterales bacterium | reverse complement strand
TTTTTTCGGAGTTTGGTCGAGGCAAAACTTGTGCCCACCTCTTCGTGGCCGGGAAAGACCGACGGAGGTCCACTCTTTAGGACGGGGGTCACCGCACTGATGTGGGCAGGAAATTGGGAGCTAAAGACACTCCTCGGGGGTGGAACAGATTTTGCCTTCGGGACCACTTATTTTCCCAAGGAGGTCATCCGCGCCGCGTGTCCCGGAGGCGACTTATTGATGGGGTTTAGGAAATCGCGAAACCATGACGATGCGGCAAAAGTATTGCTTTGGTGGGCGGAGCCATTGACAATCAAGCGTTACCTCGAAAGTCTCGGCGGTTCACTGCTGAGCCCGATGAAGGAACTGCCGGTGAACTATGGAAAGTACAGCGATTACCTGAAACCAATGCTTGACGATTTAGCCGCCACGCCTCAATGGGTTGCGGAGGATCTGGCGAGACCTGAGCTCAACCTCTTGCAGAACGACCTACTTGACCAGTTGATCCTGTTCTCCACCGGACGGACGCGCCTGGAGGAGACGTTCTCTGAGATACAAAAACTTGGCTCCCAAGTTCTCCAACGGAGTCAGCCTGTAAGCAAATAGAAAAGCACCCCATGGAGTCGTCTGACGAGACCACCTTGGCCCCATATTCTTATTGGTATTGCCCTCCAGAAGGGAAATCGAGCAGCCGTCCTAGACAATTTCAGATCTCTCGCCTTAGAGAAGTTACGTCAAGCAAGAAGCACTTCGTTTGCAAAGGAGTCCGCCGGCAGCCGGTGCAGGCCCTTGCCCGCACGGCCCCGAATTGAAGCATCATTTAGAGGCCTTTACGACATTCTCCGAGCGAACCTTGAGTGCCGACAACCACCAGTCATGCGCGTCATACATCGCCCTTGGCTGGGCAAGGTTGAACTTGATTGCAGAGGGACCGACTTGCGTTTCCTCCGTGGTTACCTCGCAGCCGTCCCCCTTCGAAACGATGAGCCACGTATGATCGGCACGGATGCCGGGGCCATCCCCATACCATGAGATTCGCTCGTTCGGCACCAATTCGTCGATCCGGCTCGCGATCGGGAAGTTGAGAGTGGTCCAGGTAAACTGGGTCTTGGGACCAATTCACTTCCATCAGTGATTTTGACGTGCGGTCCACGACCGGGAAGAACGATGAATGATAAAGGACGTTATCATTCAGAGCGTCGAGGCCTGGGTGATCCCTGGATTGATGAACAGGAATTCATTAGTTGCTTTGCTGTTCGACGAGTTTTCTTATGACGGTCTCGAATTCGATCGAGCCCTTGATAGAAGTGCCTTCGAAATCGATCCAGCCTTCGTTGAATCCGTCCAGCATCCGAATCCGTAGCCCGGGATTTTTCATGCCTTGAGAATCGAACAACCTTTTCCAGGTTTCATGGGGCACCACTTCCGCTCGAACCGGGCGGTGAAGAACCTTTGAGAAAGTAGCTGCGATCTCGTGCGGTGTTACCCGGTGTGGTCCTTCCAGCTCAACGGTTCGGTGTCCGGTCCACGTTTCCTGAAGCAACCGAGCCGCCACATGCCCTATATCGATCGTAGCAACCATCGGCACCGGCTTATCGAGCGGTTGGAGAAAGCTGGGAATCACCCCGTGATCGCGAGCTGGAGCGACGTCCCAGCTTGAATTCTCCATAAACCAAGCCGGCCTTAAAAAGGTAACCGGGATCGGCAGGGTACGAAATATTTCTTCAGCGATGGTGTGTTGAGTGAGCAGGTTTTCCTTGGTTGCCTGGGCGCCGATCGTCGACAGGTAGACCACTTTGGAAATATTCGAGTAAACCAGCGCGTTCCGTGTCGCAGTGCCAATAGCGCGCGCTTCCGGGAAACCGGGTTCTGGATCGAAATTCGGCGGTGGCAACACAAAAGCAGCTTCTGCTCCCTCGAAGGCTGCGGTTAGTGCGGCTTCATCATGCATTTCTGCTAGAGCTAGCTCACACCCCTGAGCCGCCCAGACAGCCCCTTTGTCAGCATCGCGCACCACTGCACGGACCGGTTGATTGGCGGCAAGAAGAGTGCGCGCTAGAACACCACCGATCTTGCCGGTGATTCCCGTGATTACATAAAGGTTTCTGCTTTTCATAGACTTGAATCTAGGTTCGATTGACCATTTCAAAATTGCATTTTCCTCATATTGAGCATGATTTACGGTCATTGCTGTGAGTTTTGATACTCGTCTTCTAAATGGTCTTAACGTGCTGGCGGCGATCGTGGAAGCCGGCAATTTTGTTCGGGCTGGGGAAGCGCTTGGACTGACCAATCCGGAGTGAGTCGTGCGATGCAACGCTTTGAACAACAACTGGGGGTGCGGTTGCTCGACCGGACACCCAAAGCGGTGACGTTAACGAACGAAGGAAAACAATTTTATCAGGAAGTCGCTCCGCGCTTTCTTGGATTTCATCATAGAGGCAGTTGGATTCGAGGACAAGTAGCCGTAAGGCGCAGCCGTATTGGCAAAGCCGCGCCCACGCGTAATTTTCCCGTCTCGCACCGTAGACACGTGCACCCAGTCGCTGTTTGTTTTTGGGATGAATTGAGAATTTGCGGGCCCACTCATTATCGCTGGGAAATGCCGGCCCAAACAGGCCAAAGAAAGCAATTGCCCCAAAACACGGAACGATCATGTTAGATTGAGCCGATTGATTTCAAATATCCGCCAGAAAACATCACGAAAGGTATCGCTTCGACCGCTAAATTCGGAGTTTGCCGGACCGTTGTTCCTACTGATGGCATGTGGTGGAGTCCAGATCTATGCTAAAACACAAATTAGTTACTAGCGCCTACCTGATAGTGATCTTTGTCTCTATCTGCGGTATGCTAAAAATGATTTTCGGTGCTGCACCAATACGATCGACGCCCACTACAACTGTCGCGCATGTCGCCACCTCGCCTCCAAGTGTTCTCCCCACCTTTAGGACGCTTGGACCTGAGCCAACTCCGGAACCAACACAATCCACGCCCACTACAACCGGAGCCACTGCCTCTACTTCGCCTCCAAGTATTCTCCCCATCTCTGGGACGCCTGAACCTGAGCCGGCTGCGGAATCAACACAACCGACGCTCATTGAAACAGTCCATCCGACACCTACGCCCAAGCCCCTGAAGAGCCGAGTAGTAAGGCACCAACCGAACCAGTTTCGTAAGGGCGCTCTAAGTAAAGTAGAGCTCTCCGCCATCAATAAAGCGATGAGAACAATTCAGTGGAGTCGGAATTCGGACCCTCAAGCAGCCGCTCACGAAGATTACGCGGCGATAGCAAAAGAATGCGAGAAAAGTAGCGTACACGACCTTTTGGCAGACCTTATAACTGAGGCGGCAAGCAATGACTACCAGCCGGGAAACGAAGCGGCTAATAGTATCTACATCGCCGCCTTAATCTCGAAATTCGAGACCAGAGTCAGGGGCGAAGGAGAAGGAAAAAAACCCGAGACCCATTAGCGTCAGGCTTTAGAGTGCTCTACATCCACGTGCACTGGGGCAGGCGAAATCGAAGAAGACGGGCTGCAAGTTGGTTTGTCCGCCACCTCAAGTCAGCCGGCAGATCCTCCAGTGTGGGCCTAATGCCCGAACCTAAAATACCACTCGAGGTCAACGTAGCCGTCGCTGCTGAAGCGGAGGGGGGACGGGTCGGAGAGGGTTTCCAGGTTGCTGTTTGCACGGGTGTCGTTGAGCAGGCCTTCTGAAAGTAACGCATGCTCCATTTTTAGCGTGCTGTGAATGAACACCATGCGTGGGCCGTCCGGGCCGCTCGGGCTCATGGCGAGAGCTATTTTGAGCGCGTCTCGATCGTGCTCGCAGACGATCGGTCGGCGGGCCTGGCAGGGGCAGAGAGCGGAGAGACTATTGAGCGTTGTGCGATCCCACTCGATCGCCTCATCGAAGCGCCGAGTAATAAATTCGCAGAGGCCGACACCAATCGCATTCCCATGACTTCCGGGCGACAATCTGCTGCCAACGATAGTATGTATTGCAGGCATCGTGCTTTTCCAAGCTTTACCCTGCTGGTAGCCATAGGGTGATCGCCCGATCGTCTTGGTATGCATGCCTTGTCCGGAGATATCCTTGCCGAGGGAGTTGCAATATAAAACGTCCACCGTTTGGACCGGCATCGCAGGCATCAGCTCCTTCGAACGGGCAAGCGCTTGAGCCTCTATCGC
>DATHPI010000039.1:0-7265 GCA_035484035.1 Chthoniobacterales bacterium | reverse complement strand
GGGGCAATGATGCTCGAGCATCTCGGCGAGCCCGACGCTGCCGGAGCTGTCGTCACGGCCATCGAAAAAGTTCTTAAAGACGGACCGAGGACGCAAGACATTGGGGGTTCGGCTTCGACGGAGGAAGTGGGGAAAGCCATTGCAGAAGGGATTTAGCGGCGGTCGTTTGGTGACGTGGTTCAACTTTAAGAGAGCATCGCACAGAGGTCACAGAGGCCACAGAGGACGGAGAGATAGAGGGGGTTGGGAACAACATCCCGTTCAGTTCCTAAGGAGGAGTTGACAGCTCCATTGTTGGGAGCCGACCCACGCACACTCCATCCCCATCTTTTTCTGTTCCTCTGTGACCTCTGTGCGATGCCTTCTTCCGCTTTGCTCTATTAGGTTGACATGCTGCCAACCCTGTGGCTGATTGCCCGCTCCGCGCGAGCCAGAATTGCCGTTGGTCCCTGGGTTGCGGCCGCTTGGCCTGCAATCGCACGCGCCAGGGGAAACCCGGCTAAGATTAAAATAAATGCATATGCCCGTTCGTTTAGGTCGTTTCGAGATGCCCAAAAGCCTCAGCAAAGAAGAGGCCACCGCAACTGAAACTTACGCCAGATTTACTGCTGAGCCGTTTGAGGCCGGATACGGCCACACCGTCGGCAACTCTTTGCGTCGCGTTCTTCTTTCCTCCCTGGAAGGGGCAGCGATTACTTCTGTGAGAATCACCGGCGCCCAGCATGAATTCGCCTCTCTGCCTGGAATTGTTGAGGACGTCACCGATATGATCCTCAATCTGAAGAAGATAAAATTCAAAGCCGTCGACCACGAGCCGCGAACGGTCACCATCAACGTCAACAAAGAGGGGCCGGTCAGTGCTGGTGACATCCAGACCACACAGGGCATCGAAGTACTGAATACTGACCAGATCATCTGCACTCTCGATAAGCGGCAAAAGTTTGAAGCCGAGTTCGACGTCCGGGTAGGACGGGGATTTTTCACCGGAGACGAGAACAAACGTGCGGACATGCCGATCGGGGTAATCCCCATCGACTCCATATTTTCGCCGGTAATTCGGGTCAAGTACAGTGTCGAGAATACCCGCGTGGGCCAGCGTACCGATTACGATAAGTTGCTTTTGGAGGTTTGGACAGACGGACGGATCACTCCGGACGACGCACTCCTGCAGGCTTCAGCTATCTTGCGTCATCATTTGGATGTGTTCGTGAATTACGACGACAGTCAGATTGAGTTTGATGAAACGCCGGAGGAAGTCAGCCAGGAAAATACCCGGCTCAAGAAACTCCTGAACATGAGCGTGAACGAAATCGAACTCTCGGTTCGTGCGGCCAACTGCTTGAACAATGCGAATATTACGACCGTTGGCCAGTTGGCGATGAAGACGGAGGCCGAGATGTTGAAGTATCGCAATTTTGGGAAGAAGTCGTTAAACGAGATCAAAGAAAAATTGCAACAACTTGGTCTGGCTCTTGGGATGAAGTTTGAATCGGGTTTAGTTGAACCTCCGATGGGCGGAGAACGGGGCGACGAAGGGAAACTGGTCTCTCTCTAAAGAAAGCTATGCGTCACGCAAAGAAGACGATCAAATTGGGCCGGAAATCCGAACATCGGAATCTACTGTTGGCAAACCAGGTTTGCAGCCTCATCGCACACAATCGAATCAAGACAACCTTGGCGAAAGCAAAGGCTGTTCGACCGTATGCCGAGAGGATGGTCACTTTGGGGAAACGGGGCGATCTGCACGCACGTCGCATTGCCTTTTCTTTTCTGCGTCAGAAAGAGGCAGTGCACAGACTGTTTGCTGAACTCGCTCCTCGGACGGCGAGCCGCCAAGGGGGGTATTGTCGAATCGTCAAACTGGGGCCCAGACAAAGCGACTCGGCTTTGATGGCGTACATCGAATTCGTGGACCAGCCTGGAGCGGAGACGACGCCCGAGACCAAAGCGACTGCGGAAAAGAAGAAATAAGAGCCGGCTAACTCAGGATCTCGAACGCTTTCTTTAAGTTGTTCGGCCTGAAGATAAGAACTCCTTTTTCCGCAGTAGGTGCAGTCGCTAGGTAGGCGTACTCGATGTTGACATTTTCTGCGGCGAGTTTTTTCGCGATCGCGGACAGTGTTCCGGGCTTATTGTCATGTTCGAGCATCAGCACCTCGTTTTCCAAGACCAACGTGCCGTGCTCTTCGAAAATGGATAACGCCCTTTTGTAGTCGCTGAGGACCATCCTGACTACGGCATGGTCGACAGTGTCTGAGATGGTTAATCCAAAGATATTGATCTTCTCCGCTGCCAAAGCGTCGCAGACGGCGGCAAGTGTGCCTGGCTTGTTCGCGAGAAAAAGCGCAAGCTGAGTCGTAATTTCCATAGGCTAACCCTTGGCTGCCGAAGTCTCCTCCGCGGCGGGCGTCGAGACGGGGACCGGTTTTGGCGCTGTTGGAATATAGATGGGACGAACCTTCCAGAATTTTGGCTCGTATCGATGCCAGTCGCCCAGAATCTCTTTGGCTCGGTCACTCTCTGTCCGCTCTAGATGTTTGTAGACCAGCTTCTTGACAGTGACGATATCCGCTTCGGTTTCGAGTCGCTCCAGCACCACGAGTTCCGGATTCAAATTAATCGGAAACGAATCGTGCAGATCCAGCACGTAGGCGACCCCTCCGGTCATTCCGGCTCCAAAGTTTTTCCCGGTGTTCCCGAGCACAAGCAGGACACCGCCCGTCATATACTCACTGCCGTGATCACCGACTCCCTCAATTACGGCGGTCACGCCCGAATTTCGTACCCCAAAGCGTTCGCCGGCTCGGCCGGCAGCGAAAAACTCTCCGCCTGTCGCACCGTACAGGCAAGTGTTGCCGACGATCGAATTTTCGTGCGCGACATATTTCCGTTCGCTGGGTGGTTTGACGACAATTTCACCGCCTGACATCCCCTTGCCGACATAGTCGTTCGCTTCACCAGTCAAAGTGATCTTAACGCCGGGACTCAGAAACGCGCCGAGGCTTTGACCGGCGCTACCGCGTAGTTCCAGTTCGATGGTTCCTTCCGGCAGACCTTGTTCCCCCCAAAGGTACCCAATTTCCCCTGAAAGCTTGGTCCCCACTGCGCGGTTGGTATTCTTGACCCGGTAAGAAAGGGCGATTGGCAACTGATCGTTCACTGCTTCGCGCGCATCCTGGAGGATGGAGTCGTCGAGCCGTCTTCCAGGCTGGGGATCATTGCGCTCCCACGTATTATGCCGCGGTTGTGAATCGTCATCTTTCGCGACGTTCACCAGCAATCGGCTCAAATTGACTTTGTTTGCCTTCCAGTGGTTCTCAATGTAGCGCTGGCGCAGAAATTCCACCCGCCCTACTAGATCTGTGAAATTGGGAAGGCCCATTTCCGCCATGATCACTCGGACTTCTTCCGCGACTCCATTGAAGTAGTTGACGACGTATTCTGGTTTGCCTTTGAATTTCGCTCGCAGACGCTCGTCTTGAGTCGCAATACCCACCGGGCAGGTGTTCAAGTGGCACTGCCGCACATAGACGCAACCGGAGGCAATCAGAGCAGTGGTGCCGAAATTGTATTCTTCGGCTCCAAGCAATGCGGCAAAGACAATGTCTTCCCCTGTCCGGAGACCGCCGTCGGTGCGCAGAATGATGCGGTTGCGTAATCCGTTCAGCATCAAAACCTGGTGGGCTTCGGCGATCCCCAGTTCCCAAGCGCTCCCTGCGTTTTTGATCGAACTAAGGGGGGAGGCACCGGTGCCCCCTTCGTGGCCGCTGATCAAAATGATATCGGCGTGTGCTTTTGCCACGCCGGCGGCAATGGTTCCCACGCCCGCTTCGGCAACGAGTTTGACGCAGATTTTGGCCCGTGGATTGACCTGTTTGAGATCGTAAATTAATTGAGCCAGATCCTCGATGGAGTAGATATCATGGTGCGGCGGTGGTGAGATGAGGGCCACTCCCGGGGTGCTTTTTCGAAGTCGCGCGATCAATTCCGTGACCTTGTGGCCGGGCAACTGCCCGCCTTCGCCAGGCTTAGCGCCCTGGGCCATCTTGATCTCGATCTCCTTCGCGCTGGCGAGGTAAGCGGCAGTGACGCCAAAGCGGCCTGCAGCGATCTGCTTAATCGCGCTGTTTGGCCAGTCGCCGTTTTTCCGCCGATGAAAACGTTGCGGATCTTCGCCTCCTTCGCCAGAGTTCGATTTACCGCCGATCTGGTTCATCGCGATGGCGAGGCATTCGTGCGCTTCCGGGCTCAGGGCTCCAAGGGACATGCCGGCGGTGGTAAATCGGCGCCGGATCTCTTCGATCGGTTCGACTTCTTCGAGTGGAATCGGTGGTCTCCCGGTCGGAATCCGTTCCAACAGGTCTCGCAGCGTATTTGGCCTGACTGCCTTGACGGCTTCGACGTAGGCTTTGTAGTCCTCGTGCTTGTTCGACTTAACGAAGGCGTGGAAGCTCTTGATCACCGGCGGCGTCACCGCGTGCTGCTCGCCCTGCCGCCGGAACCGGTAGTACCCCGGGTCACCCAACTCCACCGATTTGTTCTCTTCCGGTACGGCTTTCGAGAATGCCAGCCGGTGCCTGGCAAGCGTCTCCATTGCGATCTCTTTGAAGCCGATGCCCTCAATTTTAGAGGGTGTTCCGGTAAAGCATTTCTCAGTGAGCGCAGAGCTGATCCCGATCGCTTCGAAAATCTGAGCGCCCCGATAGCTGTCGACAACCGAGATGCCCATCTTGGACATGATCTTCAGTAAGCCTTTCTCGATCGCAGCTCGATAGTTGAGGACCATCTTTTCGTAGGTCGCCGTTTCCCCCAGTTTCCCCTTCTCAAGAAGTTCTCGAACGGTCGCGTAAGCGAGGTAAGGACAGACCGCGCTCGCGCCATAGCCGATAAGGCATGCGATTTGATGCACGTCCCGTGCTTCCCCACTCTCGCAAATGAGGCTGCATTTCATTCGTTTGCCGACTCGCGTGAGATGATGATGCACGGCTCCAGTGGCGAGCAGCATGGGGATAGCCAGATGATCGTGATCCACGCCTCGGTCCGAAAGAATAATCAGGCTGACTGAATCATCGACGGCGCGTTCAGCTTCCGCAGAGATTCGATTCACTGCCTCTTCGATTCCATCCGCACCTTCCGTCACGTTCCACAGAACAGATATGGTGGCCGATTTGTGGTTCAAACCCGGAATCGATTTCAAGGCATCAAACTCATGCTGGAGCAGCACCGGAGAATCAGAATGCACCATGAAGGCGTGTTCCGGCGTCGATCCCAGCAAATTGCGACGCCACCCCATGACTGTGGCCAGGGACATCACCAGTTTTTCGCGGATCGGATCGATCGGCGGATTGGTCACCTGCGCGAAGAGCTGTTTGAAGTAGGTGTAAAGTAGCCTCGGCTGCAAAGAAAGAACAGCCAGCGGGGTGTCATCACCCATCGATCCAAGCGCTTCCTGGCCATCCTTGACCATCGGTTTCAGCACCATGTCGAGTTCTTCATTCGAATATCCGAACGCTACCTGCTGCTGTGAGAGTTCCAGAACATCCAGCTCCTCTGACTGGACGGGCATCGATGGCCCGGCAATTTGCTGAAGGCGCAGCAAACCGGAATTGATCCATTCCAGGTACGGTTTTTCGGATGAGAGCCGTTTCTTTATTTCGGCATCCCGCAGCAATTTGCCCGCTCGGGTATCGACGGCGATCATCTCGCCGGGCGCCAGTCGTCCTTTCTCGATGACCTTGGAGTCGTCGATTTCGTTGCAGCCCACCTCAGAGCCCAAGCTGACGAGCCCGTCTTCGGTGACTTTGTATCGTGCCGGTCGAAGTCCATTTCGATCCAGACAAGCGGCAACGACAATTCCGTTAGTAAAAACGAGACCTGCCGGCCCGTCCCAAGGTTCGGTGAAACAACGGTGATACTCGTAGTACGCCTTCAGTTCCGGAGCCATCTTTTCGTCGGCGCGCCACGCCGGAGGCACAAGCATCGTCATCGAATGCAAAATGTCGCGCCCAGACAACATCAGCACTTCCATCGCGTTATCGAGGCTGGCTGAATCCGATCCTCCAGGCTGGATGATTGGTTTCAGGAGCTCGACATCCTTGCCCCAGGTTTCAGCGACCAACTCCGCCTCCCGAGCGTGCATCCAGTTGCGATTCCCGCGAATGGTGTTGATCTCTCCGTTGTGTGCGAGAACGCGGAATGGCTGGCTAAGGGGCCAGGTCGGAAAGGTATTGGTGCTATACCGTTCGTGGTAAAGGCAGATGGCTGTCTCGTACTCGGGATTGGCCAGATCTCGATAAAATTTCTCGAGCGAAACCGCGGTTAACAAGCCCTTATAGACAATTACCCGGTGCGAAAACGAAGCGATGTAAAAGTTCTTTATTTTGTCGAGATTCGCACGCGCCTCGATTTCATTTCGAGCCAGGAACAGACGGCGTTCGTATTCATCCTCACTCATCCCGGCCGGCCGGCCGATCAGTACCTGCTCGATGCGCGGCATTGTGAGCTGCGCTTTTTCGCCCAGCACCAGGACATTCAGCGGGACCTCGCGCCAGCCGAAATGGAAAAGCTCGCGATGCTCTAAAACTTCTTCGATGACCGCTTTGGCCCGTGCCTGGGCGTAGGCGTTGTCGTGCGGCAGAAAGACAAATCCCACCCCTAAATCGGCATCCTCGTAGAGTGTGTGCCCGAGTTTGCTAAGTTCTTTGCGAAAGAGTTTGTAAGGAATCTGCGTTGTGACGCCCGAGCCGTCTCCCGTTTTTGCGTCCGCGTCCATCGCTCCGCGGTGAGCCATGTTGCACTTCGAAGTCAGCCCGTGGCGCAGCACCCGATTGGATCGTTCGCCGTTAATTGCGGCGACAAAACCGACTCCACAGGAATCATGTTCGTCTTCGGGTTGATAGAGAGAAGCGGGAAGCCCATTGAGCGCTAGGGTGATTGCGTCATTCATGGCGGAAACTTGCTTTAAGACTTCAGATGTGTGTTTCAAGACGAAATCCGCAAATTACCGACAAATTCTTGTCGCCCAAAACAACTTTCTAGTATAATTTACGACTTCCGTAATGCAGAATAATTGCAACAGAGCTGGTTTGCGGGGATTGCCTATGCGTCCCTTTCGAGCCCGATTAGGGATACTGCCATGAGAATTCTAGATGAGCAAGAGAAGGCGATCATCCGTCACCTGATTCGAGACCCGCGCGAATCGGACAACGGAGTCGGAGAACTAACAGGGGTCAATGTACGCACGGTCAGCCGGAAACGACAGCGAC
>DATHPI010000038.1:0-13319 GCA_035484035.1 Chthoniobacterales bacterium | reverse complement strand
CAGCCTACGGTTGGTATGACTTGACGATTAGGACAAGTTCGGATTCGCTTTTTCGGCACCGCCTTGCCGGTCACCTGGAGACCGGGCGCGACAGCATGAGTGATCCGGCGATCGGCACCCTCCACCAGCCGGGGCAGGCTGTAGCCGCGGAACTCTCCGGCTACGCTGGACAATTCCGCTACTTTTCAGAGAGAAGAGTTTAAAAACAGTTTGCTTCGATGCATCAATTTTTAAAAAGGCTCTTAAACAGACGCGCAGCGTCTGTTTAAGAGCTTTCTAGCCCGCAATGAGCTCGTCGCCTCAGTTTTTGCGTGATTTTTGCGGGCTAGCAGCTCACCTCCAGGCCAGAATCAGGGCGCCGGCGGCAATGAAGAATCCGCCGATCCCTTCGCGAGCTGTCAGGCGCTCGTGCAGAAACAGGGCTCCAAAGGCCATGGCCATGACCACACTGAGCTTGTCGACCGGTGCAACCTTTGATAACTCACCAATCTGCAGCGCCCGAAAATAGCATAGCCATGAGAGCCCCGTCGCCACGCCGGATAAAACAAGAAAAATCCATGTTTTTCTGCTGATCGATTGCACGTCGATGCTGCCTGAGGTGACAAAGACGATCGCCCAGGTGAAGATCAGGATGACTGAGGTTCTGATGGCTGTCGCGAGGTTGGAGTTGAGACCAGAGACTCCGATCTTCGCCAGCAGTGCGGTTACTCCAGCAAAGAAAGCGGATGATAGGGCCCAGAAAAACCATTGCATAAGACTATTCCGAAAAAGGAGAGGCCGACCCAATGGCCGGCCTCGTTGTTTTTGAGTCGTTCAATTTTCTAATCCAATCAAAGCAGCGAAGGTTCACAGAGAACGACTAACCGTACTCCGGAAACATTTTACCAACATTGGCCGGGGACAGGTTCGCCGCTCTGCGGATCCAGGATCAGGCGACGGCCAGGAAATTGGAATCGATGTTCTCTACGATGATTGTCATCAAAATCGAACATGTTGAGCAAAGTCCCTGCGTACTGGTCAAAAGAGGAATCCCCGATTCTCTCGCTCTGCAACCAGTTATCTTCGATAAATCTCACGATCGAAGATTGGTCGGTCACAGTGTGATCAACGAAGTTCTCTTTCGCGAAGGGGGAAATAACGATCAACGGCATCCGGGGACCGAACGAAAAGCGGCCTTGATAGCCGCCGAGGGGAGCGTTGGTTCCAGATTCTCCTCCCGAATCATCAGGCGCGCTCAGGAAATCGTAGGCGGTCTGAGATTCGTTGACCACCGGCGGCATGACGTGGTCGTACCAGCCATCTGAATCATCATAGGCGATGATGATGGCCATGTTGCGCCACTCAGGTGAGCGCATTAACTGGTTCACGGTTTCAACCACAAACGTCTGTTCCAGAAGCGGATCGGAATAACCTGGATGGCCATCCTGGTAGCCGGGGGCCTTCAGATAGGAGACAGATGGCAATTGGTGAACCGCCAGCGCATTCCAGAAATCAGTTAGATCATACTGGTGATTGGCGCCTTTTGGCAGTGGATCCGCTGCGCCGATCGGCACACCCGGTGTTGGAAGGTTGTGGTTCGAGTTCGCGGTCGACGGGTAGTATTGAAAAGGTTGATGATGAGGGATGTAGTCGGCCTTCGGCTGGCCGTTGGCGCCGATATGGGTTTGCTGCGGATTGTCGAACCCTCCTTCAAACCAACCCCAAGTCACGCTTTGCTCGCTGAGCAAGTCACCGATATTTTTCCCCGTCATCATAAAGGTTGTCCCTCCCGAAGCGATATCCCCTGCGGGATCATCGTCGGAAATGACAGAACCCTGCTCGACCGTACCGGTGATCTGTTTCGGGATCGCTCCATGAGTCTGGCCGGAAACCACGTTAATTGCCCCCGGGGTTGAAGGGCCTGGCACGGATCCGAACGAGTTATCGTTCATGGCAAAGTTCTGGGCGTAGTTCCAATAAGCGGTGACCGTATTCCCATCAAAGTAATCCATCACCACTGTTGGGCTGGTCGCGGATTCCGGCGTCCCGGTAAATTCGACAAATTTGTCCATCAAACCATGATCCATAGCCTGTTGTTCGTTCGGGTAGTCGTGGTTTTGATCCTGCGTCGCGGCGTGTGAACGATCAAGCCGCTGCGGCTGCAGCGAGTTCTGGTTCCTGGTCATCAGGTCGGGAGTGAGCCCGTTCACGGTTGGAGTCCCTGGTTTGGCCAGGAAGTACGGTTCTCCGGACGGATTCGTCGCCACCGGATAGGTGGCAAAATAATGATCGAATGAAATGTTCTCCTGAAATATGACCACCAGATTCTTGATCGGATAGGCCGTTTCGGAGCCTGGCTGAAGGTTTTCTGCAGTTTCTTGCCCAAAACTCAGATTTCCAAAAGAAGCGGCGGCAGCGAACGCTGCCAAATAAACGGTCTTCAATATTGTCATTTTGGTAGGTATTTTCGGCTGGTCGGCTCGTTGAGCCCGAACCATTTCATAGGCCGCCGGAACAAGGCAAAAAGAACCTTGCAACGTTTCCGTAACAGTCACGTTGCCGGTAAGGTGAGGCTCCGCCCGAACCCACAGCAACGACGCGCTAACGTAATGTCCTGGCTCCTGGCTCCTGTTTCAGAACAGCGTCGGTTCCGGATCCGAAATGATGCTTTGATGACTCAGGAAATTATCCGTTACCACGTGATGTAATTCATGGGTCTCTCCGAGCAAGACATCCAGAAGCAAGAGCAACTCTTCCCGCCGAAGGAGACGAATGTTAGTCTCATCTTCACTGACAAAAAAGTTATACCAATCTAATCTTCTGATCGTTCTCAGCAGTTCCTCAAGAAAGGTTTGGGCCTTTTGCGCGGCTGAAGAACCGCTGGGAAGCGAGGCCTGTAGGATTTCCGCGCAACGGCGAAGAGAGTACTTTACCGATCGCGGCATTTCAGCATTTTGCCATAAGAATTCCAGAACCTGAGGAGGTTCCGCTCTTGTTTGATAAATCCGGCGATAGGCATCTCGAGAACCGAGAAGACGTAGAAACGCGGATAGCTCAATCTCGATCGAGTGCAACGACTCCAACCGCCGGACGATCGACTGGGTAATGCTCCGCGTCGCATTGGCCGTTGTGATGGCCCTTTCAACAAACTGACCAAGTTCGCTAAATCGCCAACCGTCATCAGCAAGCATGGAAAGTTGGGCGGTGGCGAAAAACTGCGGAATCACCGCAACCGCGGTTTCTGAAAGGCGACGCGTCATCTTGCGCGCTTCGTCGTCGGTGACTCCTGCGCGAAAGCGGCTACGAACGAAAAAGCCTCGCAGGCCGGCCAATGCCGCCCAAGCTTCCGGACTGATGGCCTCGCGTAGTGAATCGGCATTGCGCATCGCTTTTCGTGCGATTGATACCACCGATCCCGTTTCACTGGAGTCCAGCATCAACCGGTATCGCTCGATCGGACTCCCCATGCTGCGCCTTCCTTTCTTTCCCGCATGTTCCAACGGGGGCAGCAGCCGATTCCAGACCGGTCGATAGAGCTTACGCTCAGCGGAGGTTAGTTCCTCCATCTCGATCGTTTCGATCACCTGGATCATTTTCGCGATGGTCAGAGAGCGTTCCAAGTACCGTCCCAGCCAGTAAAAACCCTCCGCCACCCGGCTGGTAACGGGCCTGGCAGGTAATATTTTAGGACGCCGAAAAGGTTCGGCGGTGGAGATGGTCGTCGACACCTCCTGAAGGACCCACGTGTCTTTCCCTCCGCCTCCATGCTGCGACTCAGTGCGGCCTTGATCCGTGGCAGAAATACGCGTCAAAGCGCCGGGAAATACTTCGAAGCGGTTCCCGTCCCTGATGCCGTACACTATATGGTCCTGCAGACGGGTTGTTTTCTTCCCTCGGGAGAAACAAAGCGTTTCAGCGCAATCCTCAACCGGCTGAGCGACAAATTGATTCGGCGCGCGCTTAACCTCCGCCCGGATCTCGTTCCAAGATTTTTCTTCGCCCGAGAATTTTAGAAAAGTTTCTCCGGTCAGCGACCGCACTTGAAACCGGCCAGGTTGTTCGAAGACCATTTCGCGCTGATCCAGATCTCCCATCCAGTAGGTTTGGAGCGCCGGCAAAATGGGTGATTCGCCGAGATAGAAGCGGATCACCGCGTTGGAAAAATGAAGCAAGCTGCGATCATCCGCGAGTTGCGATCCGATGCCGTTCACGATTGAGACCGTGCCTTTCCGGATACAATGGACAAGGCCCGGAATTCCAAGGTGACTTTCCCGCCTGAATACCAGCGGATCGAGCCAGGGATCAGCGAGGCGCGCGTAAATCACGTCCACACGCTCCAGGCCGGAAACTGTTCTCAGAAAGAGTGCATCGTCCAAGACCACCAGATCGCCGCCTTCGACCAGGGGAATTCCCATCCTTCTCGCCAAAAATCCATGTTCAGAGTAAACTGCGCTCGAGGTCCCTGGCGTCAGCAGGACAACGGATGGGTCGGGCTGGGGCGCGATCGCTCGCAACTTCAGCAAAATCGCTGTTGGAATATCGGCAATTGATTCGACCGATTGGCTCTGAAACAGCTCGGGCAAAACGCGCGCCAGAAGCCGCCGGTTTTGAATCATGTAGGAGAGGCCGGAAGCGTGACTGAGATAATGGTTTTTGACCAGCAGCCGGCCGGAAATGTCTCTGCAAATACAAAGCCCGCTGAGATGCAAAAAATGTCCGCCACCAAGTCGAAGACCGACCGCACTTCTCTGGTAGTTTTGGCTTCCCAGAACGACCGGAATGGGAATGATTCCTTGCCGCAGGATCTCTCGGGGACCGTAGACGTCTTCGAGAAACATTTCGAACGCGCGAACCCTTTGCTCGAACCCACGCACCACCTGGCTCCATTCGTCGCTTGTGAAAACCTGGGGCAACAGATCGCAGAACCAGGTATTGTGGTGTCCACCAGAGGGGAGTTCGAACGTCACTCCGAGTTCACGAAGCGTCGCGTCCACCCGTTCTTCGAGTTCCCGCAATTCGGAGGAGGTTGCCCGTTCCAGGTGGCCGACAAGCTCCGAATAAGGCGTGCGCGGCTCTCCTCCACGCATGGTCAACACTTCGTGCCACCGTTTTGGCGGGCGATTACCGTTCTTTCCGTTCTTTTCTGCCATTCGGATCTGCTCTCGGTTAACTGGAAACCCGTCGTCACGCAAGGTCGGATATGAGAATTGTAAAACCCGTTTCATTTGCGCCGTCGCATCCGGCCAATCAGGGCGTCGACTTCCGGAATCCGCAAGTACCAGGTTCCGACCAGATAGAGCAACCCGTAACAAGGAAGAACGAGCATCCCGGCGACGACCGGATGCCCGCTGGTCAAGTGTTTCAGCGGATAGGTCAGAGCTGCGGCGCCCACGGCCACACTCCAGAGTTTGAGTAACAGCCTGCCAGGAACCGAAAAGGAGCCGATGAGGCTTCTCAGCCCCCGTCGAAGCAACCAGAACTCCATCCAGCCGGCAACCCCCGCTGAAGCTGGCAAACCTGCCAATCCCCAGCTGGGATCCAGATGCAACAGCTTTGGAATCGGAAATGCCGACAAGTACCCAAGAACAATCGTTAGAACGACCCGCACAATGGCAAAGCGCAGAGGCGTTCGTGTATCGCCCAGCGCGTAAAACGCCGACGAACAGACGCGACCGCTGGTCGAGGCGACCAGTCCGACTCCAGAACCGATCAGAAGAGCCCAAACGTAAAGGGTATCACCATGAGTGAACCGCCCTGACTGATAGAGCAGCCCGGCCAGGGTATCGCCAAACGCAAAAAAGCTCATCGCTGCGGGAATCACCAAAAACGCCATCCGGCGCATCGCCGCGTTCAAGCGCTTGGCAAGCTCAATTCGTACCACCTTTTCGTCGCCAGCCATTGCCCTGGACATGGCCGGAAGTTCCGCCGCGGAGATTGACATCCCAAACAGGCTGATCGGGAGCAGACCGATCGTTTGCGCACAGTTCAAAAGCGCAACTGATCCGGACGGAAGCAGGCTTGCTAGAACATTATCGACGTATGCACTGAGCTGGACGATCCCGCGGCTGATGAAGACCGGGACAAAGTTAATCAGAACGCTTCGTACGTGCGCCGAAGTTGTATCCAGCGAAAAGTGTAGCCTTCGAGCCAAACGCCAGACCGTTGGCACTTGAACCAGGAGCTGAGCGAAGCTGCCCAGCACTGAACACCACGCGGTCGACACTACCAGGTTCGACAGTGATTGGGTGGTCCCGAAAAGGAGTAGACCGGCAATGATGAACAAGTTCCAGAGGACCGGGGCGGAATAGGAAAGCAAAAACCGACCGTGGCTGTTTAATATCCCGAGGCACCAGGCAGACATGACCAGCGCGCCCACTCCAGGGAAAAGGATCTGAACAAGCTTGACAGTCAGTTGGCGCGTCTCGGCCGTAAAGCCGGGCGCGATCGCGTCAATCAGAAAAGGGGTGCTCACCACGCCGAGAACAACCAGGAGAGCCGTCAGCAAGGCCAGAAGCGACCCGACAACACTCGCTACCTGGTTTGCATCTTTCTCATCCGAATGAGCCAGGAGACGCGAGTAAACTGGGATGAACGATGCCGATAGTACCCCTTCTCCGAAAAGGTTCTGAAGAAAATTGGGAATCCTCAAAGCCGCCCGAAAAGCGTCTGCCGCCGGTAATGTCCCTAAATAATGCGCGAGTGCACGTTCTCGTATCAGCCCGGCTATTTTGCTGAGCATAATCCCGGTCGCCACCAGCATAGCCGGGCGGCCGGATGAACGACTTTTCGCGGATTGTGCGGTTTTTGGTAGATTCTGCGCCATCTTGATGCGCCGGAATCTTGGTTCGATCTGCAAGGCGCGGCAAGATATTGCTCCTAGGGGGCATCAGGAGCCGGGAGCCAGGAGCCAGGAGTTCGCTGTCTGAACAAGATCCGAATTCTCTTCTCGGCAATTGCTGCTGGTCGACTCGAACACTGGAACGACTGATTTAAGGGGGGTGACGTCGCAGGTGAGTGCGACACCGGAAGCCCCAGTTCGGGCGGAACCTGACCCTACCTGAGTCGGGGCCCCGGCGGTGGCTCCTGAATTCTGAATTCTGAATTCTGCCTCCTGGCTCCTGGCTCCTGGCTCCTGATCTGTCTTGCAGAGCGGGTCGATGCGGCCCATCGTAGATCGCATCCACCGCGATCCCCCCTTCGATGCAGCATATCTATTCTGATCCAACTTTTCAGATGGCTTGCGATCAGTTTGCTCTGATCGCCGATTACCTTCAGGTTTCAAGCGATCTTCGCGACCGATTAATGTATCCAAAACGTTCCCTGGTAGTCGCCGTTCCGGTGCGCATGGATGATGGTTCTACGCAGGTTTTCGAAGGTTACCGGGTTCAGCATACCCTGGCGATGGGCCCAACTAAGGGAGGCACTCGTTTCGGCACCACCGTGACCATCGGGGAGATGGCCGCCCTGGCAATGTGGATGACCTGGAAATGCGCCCTTACCGGGTTGCCCTACGGCGGCGGAAAAGGAGGCGTGTACGTCGATCCGCGCAAGCTTTCAGGATATGAGTTGGAACGACTGTCCAGGCGCTATATGCAGGAGATGATCCCGTTCATCGGCCCCCATATCGACATCATGGGACCTGACATGGGAACCAACGAGCAAGTCATGGCCTGGTTCATGGACACCTATTCGGCAAACGTAGGGCATACCGTGCCGGAAATCGTCACCGGTAAACCGGTCAGCGTTGGAGGGACCTACGGGCGGAGAGAATCGACCGGACGGGGGATCGTCTATCTCGTGGAGCGCGCCGCAAACCTCTTGAAGTTGAAACTGCACGATGGAACCGCGGTCGTCCAGGGGTTCGGCAACGTCGGCGCGGTCGCTGCCCACGGCCTGGCCCTCAAGAACAGCATGAAAATCATCGGTATCAGCGATGTCTCGGGCGCTCATCACAACGAACGTGGAATCGATGTCCGGGCCGCGGAAAAATATACGCTCGCGCATGGCGATTTGAACGGATTTCCCGGCGCTGAACCCATTCCTGCCGGGGATCTTCTCACTTTGCCTTGCGATGTGCTGGTGCCGGCAGCTGTCAGCGGAGTGATTAACGGAGAGAATGCCAAGAAAATTCACTGCCGGATTTTGGCAGAAGGTGCCAATGGGCCGACCACCGTCGAAGCGGATAAGATCCTGTTCGAACGGTGGGACGAAGTTTTCGTAATCCCGGATATACTTTGCAACGCGGGCGGTGTAATCGTTTCCTACTTTGAGTGGATACAGAGTCTTCAGAGCTTTTTCTGGAACGAGACTGAAGTGGTCGATCGCCTTTTCCGGGTCCTGGAACAATCCTTTAGCGCTATGATCAAACGAGCCAAGGAAGAAAAAATTCCTCATCGGTTGGCCGCTCTCGCGATTGGAGTGGAGCGGGTGATGAAAGCTCGTCGTGATCGTGGGCTCTTCCCGTGAACGATCGGAGTTCAGAGTTGATCGACAGAGGGTCTTTGACCGCACGCAACTTTATGGAAACTTCCCCGAAGATCAGCCTGAACCCTGCCCCTCGAATCCCGAACGTCTAACTCTTAACGAACTCTCTTCTATGCAGATTCAAACACCCGAGGTCCAAGTCCCCGAACTGGTGAAGCCGCCCGCGCCGCTCTGGTTCAAAGAAGCCATCGTCTATCAATTGCATATTAAGACCTTTTGCGATGGGAACAATGACGGCATCGGGGATTTTCAGGGATTGCTGAGCAAGCTTGATTATCTGAAAAATTTGGGTGTTACCGCGATTTGGCTTCTGCCGTTCTACCCTTCGCCACTGAGGGATGACGGCTACGACATCGCCGATTATTTCACCGTCAATCCTTCTTACGGCACCTTAGACGATTTTAAACGATTCCTGGATGCCGCTCACGAGAACGGCCTCCGGGTAATCACCGAACTCGTGCTCAACCACACCAGCGATCAACATCTCTGGTTTCAGAGATCTCGGCGTGCGGCTCCGGGAGATCCTTGGCGCGATTACTATGTCTGGTCCGATGATCCAACCAAATACTCGGAAGCCCGAATCATTTTCAAAGACTTTGAGGTCAGCAACTGGACCTATGATCCGATTGCCAAATCCTATTTTTGGCATCGCTTCTTTTTTCATCAGCCCGATCTTAATTACGACAATCCAGAGGTGAAGGCTGCCGCTTTCGAGGTGCTCGATTTCTGGCTGGATCTTGGCGTCGACGGCCTCCGACTTGATGCCGTGCCCTACCTGATCGAGCGGGAAGGAACAAGTTGCGAAAACCTCGTCGAAACTCACGCCATTTTACAGGAGTTACGGGCCCGGATTGATGCCAAATACGCCGATCGGATGCTTTTGGCGGAGGCGAATCAGTGGCCGGAGGATGCCGTCGCCTATTTCGGGACAGGAAACGAATGCCAAATGTGTTTCCATTTCCCTCTGATGCCGCGGATGTTTATGTCGCTGCACATGGAGGATCGTTATCCAATCGTGGATATCCTTGAACAAACACCGGCAATCCCGGAGAACTGTCAGTGGGCTATCTTTCTTCGGAACCATGATGAATTGACTCTCGAGATGGTCACGGAAGAAGAGCGCGATTATATGTATCGCGTCTATGCGCGAGATTCGCGGGCGCGGATTAATCTCGGTATTCGCAGGCGCCTGGCACCTCTTCTGGGAAATAACCGAAGGAAGTTAGAGCTGATTCATTCATTGCTATTCTCGTTGCCGGGCAGCCCCATCATCTATTATGGAGACGAGATCGGGATGGGGGATAACATTTATCTCGGCGACCGCAATGGGGTGCGCACTCCCATGCAGTGGAGTTCGGATAAAAACGCCGGATTTTCCCGGGCCAATCCGCACTCACTTTTTTTGCCGGTTAACATCGATCCTGAATTCCACTACGAGGCGATCAACGTGGACGTTCAAGAACAGAATCTGTCCTCGTTACTCTGGTGGATGCGGCGGGTAATCGCGATCCGCAAACGTTTTCCCGCCTTCGGGCACGGCGATTTTCAGATGCTCACCCCGTCCAATAACAAAGTGCTGGCCTTTACCCGCACCTATGACACCCAAACCGTTCTAGTCGTTGTCAATCTGTCGAGGTTTTCGCAAGCGGTTGACCTGGATCTGGCCACCTGGATCGGCTGGGTCCCTGAGGATACTTTCGGTCATGGCCGCTTTCCGGTGATCCGTGACGGCAGATATCCGCTCACTCTAGGGGCGCACACTTCTTATTGGTTGTTACTGACTCCACCTGAAGTCCCGGGCGTCGCAGATGGGGAAAAATCGTTGCCCGTTGTGCAATACAACGGAGATCCAGCTTGGTGGTTTACTTCGGCTGGTTCCCGTTTTGTCGATCGCGAGTTGGCGATTTATATCAAAAAGACACGCTGGTTCCGGAGCAAAACACGAGCGGTCCTCACCGTCACTTTGTTGGATCTGGTCAATTTTCCGGGCGATGGACTTGGCCAGCTGCTGATCATCGCTTTCAATTACGCGGAAGGCCCGCGCGATTTGTATGCCTTGCCGATCCGCGTGGTATCCGGGGAAGAAGCGCGCAATATCGAAGTCGATTATCCTGCCACAGTGATTGCTCGATTGGGTCAAGAAGGCGATCTGCTGGTCGATTCCATTAGTTCACAGCCTGTTCAACGAATCCTGCTGGAATTGATTTCCGGTGCCCGCACCTTGGCCGGTCGATCGGGCAAATTGGTTTCCACCCGGTCAACGCATCTTGCGGAAACTTTGAAGGACGGCCCGCCGCAGCAAAGCAAATTCTTAAAAGTCGAACAGAGTAATAGCTCCGTCATTTACGATGATAAGATTTATCTCAAACTGTTCAGGAAGCTTGAAGAAGGGCTCAACCCGGATCTGGAATTGACTAAACAACTCAGCGAAAATTGCGGCTTTGTGTATGTGCCTACTTACCTCGGGGATATCCAGTATGTCGCACCTGGCCAGGAACCGGCTTCGCTAGTGATGATTCAATCGTTCACTTCCAACGAACAGGACGGATGGACGCAGACGCTGAGTGCGGTAAGTCGATACTTTGATCGGGCCCTCGAAGATCCCCAAATCAAGCCGGCGCCAGCACTCGGTCTATGGGAGGAGATACCGGAGCAGTTTCTCGGCATTATCGAAGGAGTTCATCTCGACTCAGTTCGCTTGTTAGGAGTTCGAACCGCAGAGATGCACCTGGCTCTGGCGCAGGACACTGCTTCGCCCAATTTCGCTCCGGAGCCTTTTTCGCTGCAGCACCAGCGTTCCGTGTTCCAGTCCATTCGAAGCGAAACTAAACAAACCTTCGCCCTCCTGACGCGTTTGGCGAATGGTCTGGAAGAGCATTCCCGAAGCTTAGCGGAGAATGTCCTTCGACACGCCGATGCCTTGGGAGGATTGCACGATTACCTTCTGCACGAACCGATCGATACCAAGAAAATCCGGATTCACGGGGATTATCATCTCGGTCAGCTTCTGTTCACTGGAAAGGACTATATAATCCTGGACTTTGAAGGTGAACCGGGCCGACCCATTGGTGAACGCAGACTGAAGCGTTCCGCTCTGATCGACGTTGCTGGAATGCTCCGTTCGTTTAATTATGCAGCCCATCACGAATTGCTGGAATCCAGGACCGTCCGCCCGTTTGATCAGCCGACTCTCGAGACCTACGCTGACCTCTGGTCGACACGGGCGAGCCAGGTTTTCTTGAAGGCTTATTTGGATAAGGCCGCGAACGCTTCCTTTATCCCGAAAGATGAGAAGGACTTGCGGCTCTTGCTCCGCAGTTTTCTGATTCTAAAGGCCCTCTATGAGCTTCGGTATGAACTTAACAATCGTCCGAAATGGGTTGCCATTCCGTTGCGCGGGCTATTGGGCCTGATTGATAAAGGAGTGGTACCCGAGCCAAAGCAATGAGGAAACAGGAGCCACCAATCAGGATTCAGGAGCCAGGAGCCAGAACTCCGACTCCACCAAAAATGCTTTCACGATTCCAACATTCCTCTCCTCCTGAAACTGTTGTCTCCTTGGCTTCTGACTCCTGACTCCTGAATCCTGAATCCTGATTGGTGGCTCCTTCCTAAGAATGAATCAAGCAGACTTTGTCGTTATCGGCAGCGGCGTGGCGGGTCTGAGTCTTTCGCTCAAGCTCGCGGAGTATGGCTCTGTCGTCATCGTGACGAAACGTCGGGCCACCGATTCTAATACGGCTTGGGCCCAAGGAGGAGTGGCTTGTGTGACCAGCGCAGAGGACTCATTCGAGTTGCATATTTCTGACACCTTGATCGCTGGGGCTGGACTTTGTGATCCGGCGGCAGTCCGGACCATCGTGACAGAAGGGCCCGCCGCCGTTCGCGATCTGATGCGAATTGGAGTGCAGTTCGACGAAAGAGTCCTGGAGGGAGGCCAACGCGAGTTGGACCTCGGTCGAGAAGGAGGGCATTCCAAAAGACGCGTTCTCCATTATCACGATACGACAGGGCGCGAAATTGAACAGCGTTTGCTCGATGCGGTGACCAGCCAGCCCAATATCCAGGTCCTCGACAACCATATGGGCGTTGACTTAATCACCACAGGCAAGCTCGGCTATACCACCGAGGATCGCGTGATCGGCGTTTACGTCCTCAATGAGGCCTCCGGGAATGTCGAAACGATTCGCAGCGATCGAGTCATCCTCGCCACAGGTGGATGCGGTAAGGTCTATCTCTATACCACTAACCCTGATATCGCGACCGGCGACGGGGTGGCGATGGCTTGGCGTGCAGGAGCGGCTGTCGCTAATATGGAATTTATTCAATTCCATCCTACCTGCCTGTTTCATCCAGAAAGAAAATCGTTCCTGATTAGCGAGGCGGTGAGGGGAGAAGGCGGCAAATTAGTCGACGCCGCCGGGCAGGAGTTCATGCCCAAATATCACCCTCTTGGCGCATTGGCCCCCCGCGATATTGTCGCACGCGCAATTGACGCGGAAATGAAACGGACCGGCGCAAAATGCATGTACATAGACATTACCCACCAGCCGGCTGGATTTCTTCGGGAGCGTTTTCCTAACATATATGAAACGTGTATGAGTTTGGGGATTGATCTGACCAGGCAGCCGATCCCGGTTGTTCCCGCCGCCCATTATCAATGCGGCGGAGTGAAGACCGACCTCGATGGTGCGACAACGCTGCGGGGCCTTTTTGCAGTCGGAGAGGTGGCGTGCACCGGTTTGCATGGGGCCAATCGACTGGCCAGCAATTCGCTGCTCGAAGCGCTGGTCGTGGCCAACCGTTGTTCCAAGGCGCTTTTAAAGCCCAAATATTCGAAATATCATCAGGCGTTT
>DATHPI010000037.1:0-8606 GCA_035484035.1 Chthoniobacterales bacterium | reverse complement strand
CAGCGTCTTTGCGAGAAGAAGCGTGCTTTGCCACTGCCGAAACCATTACCGGTTATCTTGATTCTTGTATCCATAGCATTTTTCGCCTGGCGTCTGATTACCGTTTCAGCGATCGCTGTTCCCACTAACCAGGCGTGGTTGCTCGATAAATGGCACCTGGGCCCCCTTCGGTTGCTGAACTTTTTAGTGACGGGCTGGGCTTTCTCAAAAGTTCTCGGGCATCTGCAGTGTTGGGAGACCGTACTTCATCCATTCTCGTTAATCGGCCGCAACATGTTGCCTGTCTTTTGCTCACAGATCGGTCTATCGATGCTTTTAATCGGGATAATCCCCTTTTTCAGAGGCGCCGAACCGGTCTCTTCTATTCTCGTGATTTGCCAATTGTTAACAGCATTCTTGTTCGCTCGCTTCGTTGAATGGCTCACACAGAAGAAGAAACTCCTGGGCGAGTCTACAGAGCATTTCGCTGCAAACCATAGAACGCTGGCCAATGTACAGACCCCGGCGTTAAGCGCCTGGATGAATCAATGGTCAGCGTTTGCAGCGGCGACTAAAGTCGAGCGATTATCGACACCGGTCGCGCCAGCGTCTGTGACACCAGCGTCACTATCTCTAGCCTCAGCTCCTCGCCGGCATCTTCCATTTCCCGGGGCAGGCCAGGTGTCTAAGTGGAAGTGTGGTAACTTTGCGGGTACCCCGTGATAGGCTGGCCGGATACTCTGACGCTCGCCGTGTTCGAGCTTTAACGCTTTTAGCAACGCTGGATCAATCAGCCCTGTCGCAGACAGTCCCTGGGCCGTTTGAAAAGTTCGAATGGCTTCGCGGCTGCCAAAGCCGATCATGAAGTCAAAACCGACGAAGAAACGGCGGTGATCGCGAAAGAACTGATCGTGAAAAACGAAACGATGGCCACCAAAGTTGTGATGAGATACAAACTGATGATTAAATCCGTGTTGAAAAGAACCACGAGGTCCACCTCCTGCGAATCCTCCCATTTATCAAATGCGCGTATTCAAGTCTGGAGCCGCGGTGTTTTCTGTAACGCTCTTTTCAATCCCGCGTCTGTAGCCTTTGATTTGACTAATCTCACGGCTGGCGAAACGGCTAACATGGATTCATTTACGCAAGTGCGCCCAGTGGCGAAACCCTTCAGCAAATAAGACCAATGAGCTTTCAGGAACAATCCATCTCAGCAAAAAAAACACCAAGCGTTGCTCCCGACAGACTCCGCGAAGTGAATTTAATCGGTCTTGCAGCGAATCTGGACGATCCACTCTTTTACCGGAAATTGTCTAGTATTTTAGAGAAACTTAAGTCGATAGAATCCGAGCGCACACAGCAACGTGGAGGCAGCCTAGCTTTGCGTCGTTACATTGAGTGAAGCTTCTCTGGGAAACTTGCTGACGGAGTCACTCGTATCTGCCCAATGAACTCGCTCTTCTTCTCTACGGTTACAGAGCTTGAAAACGTGTCACACAATTTTCCTGTCCTCGCGAAACAAGATGGTCGAATCATATATCGTGATAACAAGACGATTCATTGTGGTGCCGAGTTACAAAATAGACTCGGCTCTTTTGAATTGCTCCCGTCATAACAGGAATGTATGAAACAAATCAGGTCGGACGGATTCGAGAATTGGAAGGCGTTTGCACGACAGCAACGCCATCAATTCATGGACAGATTTGAAGTCGATGGCGCAAGATACCAATTCGGCATGCGCGTCTTTTGGCTCGTCCTCGGCACCGCATGTGCGGCGATTGGCTGGGAGTTGCTCACGATTTTGATGAGGTGAATCAATGACCAGGGCTGATCAAGTTCACTTAAAGCCTCTTCCAGGTCGGCGAAAACCCGCTAAAGTAGTCCCATTGTCGGATTTTGTGGGTGCGCTTCGGAACGCAAATAGCCTTTGGCTATAGCGCGATCTTGTTTGTCGCTGTAACTTTTTTTTGTCTGGCGGCTGAAGTAGCTGGGTTAGCTCCTTTACCGTCGAGGAAACGGTTTTGCCGCGGTGAACTTGATGCTCGTTACGGTCCCTTGCACAGCGACCAGATCCTCTTTTTCCGGACGTGGGGTGAATTCTGGGCTTGGGCAGGAAGCCATTTCTTCCAGTTCCGTTGGGCCAAGGGAATGTCTGGCAACGATACGGATCTCCTCGAAGCCGGCTTGCAGGATGAGATCAAAATACGCCTGCTCCTCCATGGCACCCCCAACACATCCTGCCCAAATCGCCTCGAAACGCGACTTCACCTCGTGAGCAGGCTTTTCGGAATAGTCGACATCAGAAATGGCAAGCCGCCCGCCCGGCTTTAGAATGCGAAAAGCCTCGCGATATACCGCTTCCTTGTCCGCGCAAAGATTGATGACGCAATTGGAGATGACGGCATCGGCAAAGTCATCCGGCAAATATGACTCCGCCAAATCGCCGACCACGAACTGTACCAAATCCGTCAGGCCTGCTTCTGTAACCGCTTGCGTCGCGCGCTCGATCATTGGCTGTGCGAAATCCACGCCGACGACTTTCCCTCCTGGGGCTATCCTGCGAGCAGCGAAAATCACATCTAGGCCCGCACCGCACCCCAAATCTACGACCACCTCCCCCGCTCGAAGATCGGCGAAGCTTACAGGGTTACCACAACCTCTCGAAAGCTTGACAGCGAGTTCAGGGGTAGATGCCAAATCTTCCGGACTGTAAAGATGATGTTGTGCGGCAAACCCGGCGCCAGGTGGGGCTACGCTCGGACAACAGTAAGAATCTTCCCCCGCGCCAGATGTTTGGGCGGCCTTGCTGTACCGTTCCTTGACGACCCGCGAGATTTCCTCGGCTTTCATTTGTCAAACCCGCGGTATATGCCGCCACGCAGGGGCGTGGCACCACAGATCTGCTGAGAGAATGTTTGAAAAGTCCTGACCAAGTTCACAGAACGTAGTACAGGCTTCATGCCAACTCTCCTGAAGCTGAAGTGAGCACATACTCGACAGAATTCGACGGGAGACACACGTCCTTCATTATAATCGACGAACCGTCGACCCGTAGCTCGGAACCTGGAACCTGTTTGATTCCACGCGATGAGGGTCGATATTTCCTTTCTCGGAATCGAGTAAGATTATGAGCAAACGAGGGTCTGGCCAATTCAAGCGTCCTGAAATACCCATGCGGTTCGAAGATTTCTCTTTTGGTTCGATCCGTATTGACGGGACCACCTACGAGCATGACGTGGTAATCGATCGAGGGCAAATCCGCAAACGCAAGAAAAAGCCTTCCCAAAAGTTTCGTGACGAATTTGGACACACCCCGCTCTCAATCGAAGAGGAAATACCCTGGAAATGCCGACGACTTGTAATCGGCACTGGCACTGGGGCGTTGCCAGTCATGAAAGAAGTGAAGCGCGAAGCTCAGCAGCGCAAGATCGACTTGGCTATTCTGCCTACGGCCGAAGCGATCAAAACGTTGCAGGAGAACTTTGCTGAGACCAACGCCATCCTGCACGTGACATGTTAGAGGATGGGACTTGCAAAAGCGGCGGGCGGACGGACCGCTTTCGAGGCGAAAATGGAGGGCAGTAAGGCGAGTCCCTTCAAAAGTCCGGCTGGGGCGGAACATTCCATGGTCGTCAGGAAACTCGCGATGATTGCCAGGTCTCGGCCCGGTGACTGATAGAAAGCGGAGTACGAATCGCCAGGTCATCTCGTCAAAAGCAGGATTTCTTTGGAACCCGTACCAAGAGCCCGGCCTCACCGGACGACAGCCATTCCGCTCTGGACGATTCAGTAACGGGCCTTCGGTTTGGCGTTACAACTCAAGCTGTGGTTGATTGGCCTGCTATGCGCCAAATTTTAGAGACTGAAGAATACGTTCCGATCCCGCCCCTAATGTATTCCGATCCGTTCTACCGAATCACCCACCTTATCAAAGAAGAGATCCGGAAGTACAAGTGGATCGAAGGTGAAAAAGGCCGCAAGCTTTCTTGGGAGCGTGCTCGGCAAGAATGGACGGACGCCTACCGAGAGAAGTTCGAAAAATTCCTGATCGACACTCTGTATTTTCCTGACGCAACTCCTCCGGAGGAGTCGCCCGCGGAAGGGCGTGCGAAGCCAGGCGAGAAGAGTGTTGTATTTGTCCCCCTTAAATCTGGCGCCTAGGATCGGAAATTCCTGTTTAAGGGATTGCTTCAGTCGGAAGCCCGTCCAGCCTTTCCATGATTCCAACCAGTTGTTTTACCGCTGAAACACGGTTAATTTTTCGCTTGGCAGCCAAGCCCTGGACCCGGTGCGTCCTGATTGCCCGATGCCCACCCAGAAGAAAGCCGCCACCCCAAAAACGCCCTTAGTAAACCCGTGCAACCCGACGCCGCGCTGCCCGCAGTGGTCGGCAAAGACCGACTTCCCCGGACCGAACTGACCAAAAGGCTTTGGCAGTACGTCCGCAAACATGAGCTCCAGGATCCCAAGGATAAGCGCAGCATCCGCACAGACGAAAAACTACTGGCGGTAATCTTTGAGCCTCTGAGCGACGAGCAAGTGCTGAAAAGCGTGACATAAGGGCCACGGTCCGATCACGTAAAGGCAGGGATTCCGGTCTGAGCACGCCCTAAAATTAATGCATGGATATCCTCAGTCCCTTCGTAGGTACTTACAGCCAGTAAGTTCATCAGGTGGCGAATAACGTTATATTCATCGATAATGCCGTTAGCCCCGAGCATGTCTCGTGCAGTGAGAGCGATCTCTAATGCCCTCTTGGTACAACAGCGCTTTACAAGGCTGATCGCTTCGTGCGCGCATTGACCCTCATCCAACAGCCTCGCGACCCTCAGACAAGCCTGCGACATCAACGCTATTTCCGTTTGCATATCGGTCAGTTTCTTCTGAATTAATTGGTTCGCGCCTAACGGCCGGCCAAACTGCTTCCGCTGCAATACATAATCTCTTGCAGTCTTCCAGCAGGCCTCAGCAGCGCCGATCACTCCCCACGCGATGCTAAATCTTGCCTTGTTCAGCGACTGAAATGGACCTGACAGCCCCTTCGCTTTCGGAAGCAGATTCGCCTCAGGAACGAATACATTGTGCAATCGAAACTCACAGGTCGGAGCGACGCGCAAGGAAAACTTCCCATGAATATAATCCGCACTTATTCCGGGGGTGCCCTTTTCCAGGATGAAGCCGCGAACAATCCCCTCGTCATCCTTAGCCCATACAATCAGGAGGTCTGCCATGACCGCTAATCCAATCCATTTCTTATGGCCATTTAGTTGGTAGCCCCCCGTCACTTTCGTTGCCCGAGTTTCCATCGATCCGGGGTCCGAACCATGATTTGGCTCGGTTAAACCAAAACATCCGATTAATTCCCCTCTAGCGAGTTCTGGGAGATATCTTTCTTTCTGCTCCTCTGAGCCGTTTACGTAGATAGCTTCAGTCGCTAAACTGGATTGAACGCTGTAGATGGTTCGATAGCCACTATCAACACGTTCGAATTCACGGGCCACCAGACCGTAACAGACATGGTTCAGGCCGCGGAAACCATGGCCCTGCAAGTTGATGCCTAAAAAACCTCTTTCGCCCATTTCCCTCACGATGGAAGGATCAAACTTCTCCGTCCTTGTTGCTTCAATCACCCGAGGTGCAAGAAACTCTTGCGCGTATTCGAAAGCTTCCTGTCGGACGGCTTTTTCAACATCGGTCAATTGTAATTCCAACCGTAACGGGTCATCCCAATGGAAGATTGTTTTTTTGTGCATAGAGCGCTCTTTTTTTAAGTCCAATTTTCGGCGGACAGCTCGTCGTTATGCTGGCCCAGCAGCGGTGGAGGACGTCGAATCGGTAGCCTCTCCCCGTGAACGAGCACTGGCGACGCCAGCATTTTCATAAGTCCGGCGGTCGGATGATTAACGTCTTGCAACATTCCCGAGCTGACAAGGTGTGGATCGGAAAAAACGTCGGCTAACTCGTTGACCGGGCCACACGGTACACCTGACTCGCGAATGGTTTCGATCCACTCAGCAGCCGGGCGTTTGCTGATTTCAAGCTGCAGGATAGGCACGAGCTGTTTTCGGTATGCGACTCTCTGCGGTAAAGAGCAGCCAGGATCGCGTTCGCGGCGTACAACCCACAGGCAATATCTGCCACCGCAACACCTACCTTTGTAGGTTCACCGCCTGGATGACCGGTGATGGCCATCAAGCCGGCGCGTGCCTGTACCAAAAAGTCATACCCGGGCTGGTTCTCTTCCTTGCCCGGCCCAAAGCCGGTAATCGAACAATAAACCAGCGCCGGATTGAGGAGCTTGACGCTACTGTAATCCATGCCGAGCCTGCTCAGCGTCCCTCGTCGGAAATTTTCAATAAGTACGTCCGCCTTACAGGCGAACTGCTTGATCCGTTCCAGGTCCTCTTTATTTTTCAGGTCGGCGGTGATCGAACGTTTATTCCGATTTATCGAAAGGAAATAGGCCGACTGACCGCAGGCGAACGGCGGGCCCCAATGGCGAGTGTCATCGCCGCGGTCAGGATGTTCCACCTTGATTACGTCAGCCCCTAAATCCGCCAGTACCATCGTCGCGTACGGACCGGCAAGCACGCGAGAGAGATCAAGGATCTTCACGCCATTCAGCAGTTGCACAGGTATCTTCCGGTCTTGTTCGAAACGCTTCCGAAGGTGTAGCTTGGAAGTCGTCGCCTATACAGGACGACATAAATAATTGCGTATCTATGCGATCGCACATAGTTTTTTGAGTGTGCTGCTCCCGCCGCTCCATTGATCGAACTGCCGCTCAGCGGTTTCGCGTACCTCATCAAGTTTTGGGAAATACACGTTATGTAGGCAAAGTCGACGTGTCAGTTTCCAGACACGCTCAATCGGATTGAGCTCGGGACTATAAGGCGGCAGAAAGTCGAGCTTAAACCGAGGCATAGCCTCCTCTCTCCAAGCCTTATGCAGGAGCGCGTGATGATACTTCGCGTTGTCGATTATGATGACCACTCGTTTATTGCTTCGAAGACTCTTCTGGCGCAACTGCTTTAAAAATTGCCAACAGCTTTGCGCGTTGAATTTGTCCTCTTCGCGAGCGTAGATAAATTTTCCGTCGCGTAATCGTACGGCTCCGAAATAGCCAACGCTTTTGCGCGTCGGCGCATGCAACAGGACGGGCTCTCTAACCTCCGGCGGAACCCACATTCGGCATCGAGAACCGTGTTGCTGAAAGTGAACCTCATCCAGAGCCCAGAGGTCTACGTCTGGCTGAACGGCCAGCCTTCGAAGTTTTTTTATGCGCTTCTTGTAGAAGCGGATCAGCATGGGCGATGAGTGGACGGGGTTTACGCTGTCGGAAGCCCAAATGCCGGAAAAGTCGCTGGCACTGGCGAACGCTCAACTCCACTGCCCAGTTGCGTCGTAGCCACTCAGCCAACGTCTTACCATCCCAGAGATTCCCCACCATGCCATGGGCACGTGGCGACTCCCGCAGAATCACCCCAATTTGCTCAAGCTGGGCTTCCGAGAGCCGTGTCGGCCTTCCGGGTCTTTCTCCTTCCACCAACCCTGACAATCCTTCTGCATTGAAGCGCTTAACCCAATATTCCACCGTGCGCGTGCCATCCCCTAGAAATTGCGCAACCTTCGGCGCGCTCATTCCTTGTGCTACTAAGAGAACACCGTGCAACCTGTGGTCGTAGCGGGCTTCTTCAGAACGCCGTATCTCATCTTGCAAAACCCATAACATTTCCTCGACGTCGTCAATCGTCTTTGCGCGCATACTCGAAGCTTATCAAACTTCAAGACATGCGCAAATATTTATGACGTTCAGTATAACCGCTTGAATTGTACCGACTTCGCGACGGTCGCCGAAACGGTGCTCCGTTGTTCTCGGAGATAAACGGCAATCCCGGTTGCTTGGAACGAATGGCAGCAGACCGGAGCAAAGATGCCAGCAGCAAGCGCTCGCCGCCGAATCATCCTGTAAGCCTCGGAGCACGACATCGGCCGTCCAGTGGGTGCTTTCTTGTGGAAGGTTTGAAAGAGCGGCTTGTTTGGTTCAAAACCCGCTTTTTCCAGATACTCGGCCACGTAATCCTGGGCCTTGTGGTGCACCGGCACCTCGTGATGTTTGCCGCCTTTTTCAAGCAGCCGGAACCAGCGCCGGCGTCCATTTTCGTAAAAATCCGAAACCTTCATCCCAAGGACAGCCGAAACCCGCGCAAAGGAAAAGAGCATGACGCCTATCAAGGCCCGGTCCCGCAAACCCTGCAGAGAATCGAGCGGGATGGAATTCATTAGCGTCCGGGCATCCTCGACGCTCAAGACCGGCGTCTTGCCGCGTTTAACGACATGGGTCGGACCCTTGACCGGCGCGGCCGGATTAGTGGGAACGATCTGGCTGACCACCAGGTAATCAAAAAGCATTTTGATGGCGGCCAGGTGCTGCTTGATCGTCTGCGGCGACCCCGGATGCTGTTCGATATAGGCCGCGACGTGCATGGGAGTAATGGCCCTGATGTCATCGACGTGATTTTCCGACCACGGGCCTGTGCTCAATTTTTGGCGTACGCTTCGCGGGTGTTCAGGTTCCGGATCCTGGCCGCGAAAAACTCGAGGAACTTCGTTGCGGCGTTTTCGCC
>DATHPI010000036.1:0-3712 GCA_035484035.1 Chthoniobacterales bacterium | reverse complement strand
AGCGTCTGAAGAATCCGCGTCAGATCATCCGGGCTTTTGCCCTCCGCCCACGCCACTTCCGGCAGGCCCCTCCTCTCCAGCCGGCCAACATCAACTTTCGCGAAACCCAAGTCGAGAAAGCCGGTCGTCATAGCTATTGAGCATGTGGCAAACGGAGTTCAGCCGCTGTACCCAAATAAAGCCGCATCGGAACCATATCAGACCTGTGAAACCCATGTTTCTCAAAAAAAGCCAACGACTCCTCGCTGATTCGATCGGTCAAAAGCGTGATCCGCAAAAAGCTCTTTTGCTGCGCATATTCGATCGCATATTTCAGCAGTTCGCTTCCCATCCCTTGCCCCCGAAAATTGCTGGAGATAATCAGATCTTCCAACAGGATCACAAAGCCACCTTCGGCAGTGCTGATCGTAAACAGCAAGTTGATCATCCCGATGATCTGGTTCGCACTCCGAAGCACGAAGATTCGACCTCGGCTCGGCTGCTCCAGGATCAAACGCAAGCCCCGCATCTGGTTGTTGTAGTCCGGTCTGAAATCTTTCTCTTGCGAAAAGAGATCCATGAGCAACTCCGTAAGCAACGGAAGATCCTCGATGGTGGCCGGTTCAATGCGTGTCAACTCGTGCATGGGACGCCTAATCATTGCAAACGATTACGCTTTCTCAAAGTGATTTTCCTGTAACGGCGAGTGAAAACCTCTCGACCGAGGCGCGCCTCCAACACAGTTTGTTAGCAAAGAGAAACCAACCGCCGAAAGCGGATGAGAAGCCCTCCACTGAATTGGTATGACTTTCTTATTGATTGCCATTCTAAGCTATTTGATCGGTTCGATCCCTAACGGTTACTTGGTGGCCCGCAGTCAGGGGATCGATATTCGCCAGCTAGGAAGCCGGAACATTGGCGCGACCAACGTTCTGCGGGTGATGGGAAAAAAGTGGGGGTACCTGGTCTTTCTGTGCGATACCTTGAAAGGGTTCCTGGCGGTCAAGCTTGGTTTGTTTTTAGCAGCCCAAGCTCTATTGAGCCCTGTCCTGGGCGGAGTGATTGCAGCGGTCACTTGCATCTTAGGTCATAACTATACAATCTGGCTCGGGTTCAAAGGAGGTAAAGGAATGGCCACCTCTGGCGGAGTCGTTTTGGCATTGTTCCCCGTCAGCGTCATTTGCACCGTGGCTATTGTCTGGATCGGGGTGTTTTACGCCAGCAAGTACGTATCGCTCGCTTCGATTGCCTCGGCGATCGCTCTACCGTGTGCAGTGTTTCTGTTTGTCGCAAAAACGGGAGCCGATTTCTGGACGCTGTTCATTTTTACGGTGCTGATTGCCGCATTGGCTCTCTGGCGTCATCGAGCAAATATCGAGCGCCTGAGGAACGGCACGGAGTCTCGATTCGGAAAGAAATGAAGTGGATACCATCTCAATAATCGGCGCCGGCGGCTGGGGCACGGCCCTGGCCGTAATGATCGCCAAAAACGGTTACCAAGTGCGGCTCTGGGCGCGTCGCAAAGAGCTTGCCGAGACCCTCGGGCGGGAACGCGTCAACCATCAATATCTGCCCGGAATTGTCCTTCCAAATTCGATCATCGTCACCACCCAGCTCTCAGAGGCAGGTCAGGCGGACGCCGTATGGTTTGTCACCCCTTCGACCGCTCTTCGGGAAATTTCCAACTCTCTCGCAGCCACTACCTCCGTTGGCCCCTCTACCATTCTTATTTCCGCCGTCAAAGGTATCGAGCATGGGACCGGGTCGCGGATGAGCGAGATCCTAGCGGCCACTTTTCCCGGACGGCCGGTTGCGGTGCTCTCGGGCCCCAATCTCGCTGTGGAAGTGGCGAATTTCATGCCCACCGCTACCGTCATCGGCGCTTTAAAGGAAGAGGTAGGAATGCAACTGCAACGAATTATTTCCAGTAAATCCTTCCGGGCCTACACCAGTTCCGACGTCGTCGGCATCGAAGTGGGAGGCGCCCTGAAGAATATTTTCGCCATCGCCGCCGGCATGGCAGACGGTTTAGGCCTTGGCGACAATTCGAAGGCGGCGCTGGTCACCAGATCACTCGCCGAAATGGCACGACTGGGATTGGCACTGGGAGGAAAAAGAGAAACCTTTCAAGGATTGAGCGGTGCAGGAGACCTCATTCTGACCTGTTTCAGTCGTCATAGCCGAAATCGTCGCGTCGGCGAACGGATCGGCGCCGGAGAACATTTGAAACAAATTCAAAGTTCAATGCAGATGGTGGCAGAAGGTGTTTCAACCGCTCGAAGCGCGAGGGATTGTGCAATCGGGCTTGCCGTTACCACTCCAATCATTAACGAGGTTTATTCAATCCTTTACGAAAACGCATCTCCTGCGTTGGCCATGGAGCGTCTAATCAGTCGAGACCTCCGGTCGGAAGAAGATTGAGTATCGTCCGTACGGCCTAAGGGACCGAAAAACCGCCTCTAAACACTTGCCAGATTTTATCCTGGGTTAGCGAAAACAAGTTCTGGTGCACCAAGTCAGTGACTGCTGCACTAATGCCATGCCGCGCCTCGCAATTTTTGCCCTGCGTCTTCCAAAGCTCGTGGCGTAAGTTGGATATTGTTCAGCAAGTAGAGCATGAAGTGATCAAGCGGCATTGAGCGCCGAGAATCACCCTTTCTTTGGGCGATCTCCTGGCACCCTGAGCAGAGAAAGACGGGGTCTCTTATCGTCTCTAGCTTGCTCGGAGTGTCTACCAGCGCAACTCCATCGGCGTAATTCTCAATGATTCCGCCGCAGCCGTCGCAGCGTATCTTCGGGTCAAGTTGGCCTTTGTCGTCTACCTGAAATGTAAGCGCCATGAGCATTACGGTACGCCAGGTCGTGCGCTCCGCAACCTCCTCTCCGCCCTCAATGCACACGACGGATCTGCTTCTTAAGGATGGGGAAACGAACTCGATTCAGCCGAACAACTTCAACTTCGTACCACAGCTGGTTTAGTCTCTGATCCGTTTGGCCGATCTTTCCTTTTTAACCGCCGGAAAGCCGTGTTACGTGCCAGCTCCAGAATCGGCCCAGGAAATCGGCGGCAGCCTTGAAGCGCTTCATCGAAGGCATTCGCAAAGTAATCGACCTCCTTTTCGGTGATGATCAGAGGGGGCAAGATCTTAATGACATCCATGTTGTGCCCAGCCACTTGGGTGAGAATTCGGTGTTGGCTTAACAATGGAACAATAACCAGTTGAGCGAAGAGACCGTGATCGATCCGGTGCAGAACCCGCCAGGTAAACTTCAGGGCTAGCTGAGCCGGTTCATGGAACTCGATGGCAATCATCAATCCCTTCCCTCGCACCTCTTTGATCAGCGAGTGCTTGGCGCGGAGCGCGTCCAGCTTTTCCCGGAGCTTTTGACCCAGAGCCGCAGAATTCTCGATCAGCTTTTCATTCTCCAGCACGTCGAGAGCCGCGAGACCACAAGCCATCGCAAGATTATTCCGACCGAACGTGCTGGAATGAACCACGGCCCGGTCCAACCGGCTGAATACCTTTTGATAAATGGCGCGCCGCGTCACAACAGCGCCACACGGAACGAATCCCCCGCTGAGGCTCTTTGCGACCGTGACGATATCAGGCTCAAGATTCCAATGTTGAAATCCCCACCATTTTCCGGTACGCCCCAACCCACTTTGGACCTCGTCGCAAATTACCAGCGTTCCGTGAGCCCGACAGAGCGCTTGCGATTTTTCATAGAAATC
>DATHPI010000035.1:0-5394 GCA_035484035.1 Chthoniobacterales bacterium | reverse complement strand
GGACGGCGCACCGCTGCGAATTTTCTTTTCGGATGTGGCCGCCAAGGTGGCGGGATCCGACAACTGGGTAAACGCCCAATAAGAGGAGGGGCATGTTCAGACAATGAACGTCGTCCACTGGATGGCCCGGGGGGACGCGGCTCACCGATGCTCCGGCAGGGTATCCCAATGCTCGCTGGTGATCAATTCAACCAGATGATTGTCGGGATCGCGGAAGTAGGTACTTTTATCGTCCTTCTTCCATTGAACCCGACCTTCAATCGCGATGCCATTGGCTATTAGACGTTGTAACGTTGGGATCGCTTACTGGGGTTCGCGAAAATTGAAACGATGATCGCTGCAATTGCAAGTTAACTCGGGTTTCAAGCGATTTGAATCAATCCGTGAAAATCTCTCATCTCGAACTCTTCAAAGTGCCGCCGCGGTGGCTGTTCCTCAAAATAACGACCGATGATGGTATAGCGGGATGGGGCGAACCGATCGTCGAAGGCCGCGCAGATACGGTTGCTGCAGCGGTGACCGAGCTTGGATGCTATCTGGAAGGCCGGGACCCGAATCAAATTGAAGACATCTGGCAGGTGCTTTACCGGGGAGGATTCTACCGAGGCGGCCCAGTGTTGATGAGCGCAATCGCCGGGATTGATCAGGCGCTTTGGGACCTCAAAGGAAAACGGTACGGTCTGAGTATTCACCAACTCCTGGGCGGTGTCGTAAGGGAGCGAATGCAAGTCTACTCCTGGATCGGAGGCGATCAACCCGCCGAGGTTGCGTCCGCGGCACGAGAAAAACAGTCGCAAGGGTATAAGGCAGTCAAAATGAACGCCTGTGCGGAGCTGCACTACATCGATTCGCCCGCCAAGTTGGACGAGGTGGTTGAGCGCGTCGGTTCCGTGCGAGAGTCTGTGGGGAAGGACTTCGGCATTGCAGTGGACTTTCACGGCCGAGTCCATCGAGGATTGGCGAAAACTTTAGTCAACGAGCTTGATCCGTTTCGGCTCATGTTCATCGAGGAACCGGTTCTCCCGGAGCATCCCGAAGCCCTCGTCGAGGTTGCGCGACACACCACAACACCGATTGCGTTAGGCGAACGGCTCTATTCGCGTTGGGACTTTAAGCGTGTTCTGGCCCTTGGCGTAATCGATATTATCCAGCCGGATGTCTCCCACGCCGGCGGAATTAGCGAGACTCACAAGATCTGCACCATGGCCGAAGCATACGATACGGCGGTTGCTCTGCATTGCCCTCTGGGACCGATCACCCTTGCCGCGAGCCTCCAACTCGACGGCTGTATTCCAAATGCATTCATTCAAGAGCAGAGCCTCGGTATCCACTACAATATGGGCGCTGAATCTTCCGATTACCTAATCGACCCGTCAGTTTTTAAATACACAGACGGCTACGTCGCCATCCCGAGCGGAGCGGGCCTTGGAATAGAGATCAACGAAGCCGCCGTGCGCGAGGCTGCCAAGACGGGCCATCACTGGAAAAATCCGGTCTGGCGAAATCAGGACGGCACTCTTGCTGAATGGTAGCCGTTTCGCGGATTTGTTTTGCGGTCTGATAACGCTTAACGCCGTCGCGTCGCCGCTCAGGTGCACGGCGATAGCTCCCGGGATGGCTCTGGGAGATCGCTCGACAGTCCGGAAACCCAATGTAGCATAGGCTTCCAGCCTGTGTTCTGTTTGTATCACCGGGCGGCGTATCAAGTTTCTAACGTCCAGCAAAAGGAGCGAAATTCATCTGCCAGCCTCTCGCTCCTTCAGCTTCAGGGCGATTCGTTAATTGTCACGGTTCCCAGCTAGGATAGTGCGAATCTCTTCGATGGGCGGATGGTTTTTGTCCCGGAGGGACAGCACGATAGTAGCCAGGCACGAAGTCCGGCCCTTCGGGCCATCGCCCGGAAGAGCGCCAGATCGAGCGTACTAACAAAGGGGGGAGTAGGGCCTAATGGCTGCTTTCACCTGAAAACTTGATTAACCATTTCGCTGGAAATTGAAAAGCAGGTCAGGAAATATTCCACGGAAAAGGGAAATGCTCCCTGGGAACAGGTCGTCCCCATACCGTATCCTAATAGCTATATCATCTGGCAAGTGAGCAGTTTGCGAATAAGAAAAGTCATATAGAAAGATTAAGATGTATGTTAAACATGAGGTGATAGACGCCGCCAATCGGTGGTATCCAAGAGGTAATTGGAGTCACTTGCCAATCTATGACATAAGTACCACCTAAGTACTGTACTTCCTGTCCTGTAGTTTCATCAACTACTCTGGGATCTGAAAGCTCGTAGCTGACAGCTGGGTTGAACGTTGATAATTCATTGACACCAAATTTTTGGCCGAAAAGGAAGTAATGACCAGCTCTAGAGAAAACCCCGGAACCAACGGTAACACCTGACAGTCTATGCCAGCCGTTCATCCATGTGACAGAGGCTGGATAGACTGGATGATTGGACATGTGAAGTGCATCTTGGCCAAAACAATGACCAATTAAAACGCTCGCCATGAGGGCGAGGACAAGGCGAACTGTTTTCATATTACGCGGCAATATGGGCAGAACATCACTCGTATAAAAGGGAATCCGCTCTTTTTATTTGTAGGCGTTTTATTTGCTGTGAATATTATGCAAGGTAGACTCGTTATGGGAGTTGCAGCTCACCCAGAATGTAGGCGACCACCCAGGTGATAGGCAGCTAGAAGGTCAACCTCCACCTCGAAATACATTGAGAACAAGCCAGTCCGGGCGGTGTTTGGTAAGGCATTGCCGGTGACTAGTCATGGAGTGCGACTTAAGTGAGTATCTGGAGCATCGGCCGCTAGCTGGTAAATGCAATTTTCTGCCAAACGCGGCAACTAAAGATGATCTGAGTTACCTCGCCACTCGCCATTGCTTTGGCAGTGCGGTCCGTGTATCCCTGGGTTTCCAAAGGTTAAATGGCCTGCCAGCTACCTATGAGACGACGCACAAGATCAACAGATCAAAAAACCGTAGCGCTTTTGGTCGAGACGTCGCGGGCATATGGGCGCGGAATCTGCCGGGGCGTAGCCCGCTTCGCCGAGCAGAATCCGGACTGGTTGATTCTCTATCAAGAACGGAATCTGAAAGAGTCCATCCCGGAGTCTCTCAGGAAATACAAGGTCGACGGCATTCTGATGCGAGTGGATCAGCCTGGCGTCGCTCGCAAGATCGTTTCGCTCGGCATTCCGACCGTTGATCTCCTAGGTGCACGGGTGGAAGGCGACTGCCCCGCCTTTTTACCAGATGACCACGCGATTGCCGAGATGGCCACAGATCACCTGATCGATAACGGATTTGTTCACTTCGCATTTTGCGGATTGTCAGGCATTCCGTTTTCCGATGAGCGGCAACGAGGCTTCGTTGAATACCTCGATAAATTCGGTTTCCGCGTGTTCAGCTACCCTAGCCGAGCCAAGCATTTCGGCGAAATTCTAAGAGCTGAGGAACATGGATTTCTCGAAATTGAATCGATTGCCAATTGGCTGAATGCTCTGCCCAAGCCGGTCGGCGTGTTCGCCTGCAACGATGTGCGCGCTTTGCAAGTGCTGCAGGCTTGCCATCTGATTAGTTGCACGGTTCCAGACCATGTGGCGGTATTGGGAGTTGATAACGACGAAATCATCACGGAATTGTGCCATCCGCGGCTGACCAGTATTGAGCCCGATACACTGTCCAGCGGCTACAAAGCCTGCCTTTGCCTGGACAGAATGATGGCCCGATCGAACCCCGAGTCGTTGCTGGATCGCACCGCGCCTGTCGGTGTCATCGAGCGGGAATCTACGAACATTATTGCAACGACCGACAAAATGCTGGCAAGCGCGCTGCGGGAGATCCGGGACGAGGCGTGTGATGGATTGACGGTGAAAAAGTTATTAGATCACCTGCACATTTCGCGCACCCATCTGGAGGCGAAATTTAAGAGGAGTGTGGGCAGAACGATTCACGACGAAATAACCAGAGTGCGTCTCAAACGGGTTTGCCAGCTGCTCTATTCTGGAGATGAAACCTTGGCCACAATCGTCCGGAAATCGGGTTATCTGGACATCTCCCACCTCAGCCGATTGTTTAAAAAAAACTTTGGTATTTCTCCGGGAGAATATCGTAAACGAAATCGGGTCGGGCCCGGCACGGAATCAAAGCGTTCGGCGTTCAACGTTCGGCGTACAACGTTCGGAGGCCGCGCTTAGCAAAGCTTCCCGCTTTTGCCTCTTCAGGCAGAGCAGAGCGAGGTTGCGCCCCCCGAACGCCGAACGGCCGAACGCCGAACGTTAAAGGTGTGATAAAAAAGTCAATCGAATTGGCAAATCTGCCAATTCATTGCCGATCGTTCGAGCCTTATGTTGCAGCCAATGCGTCGAGCTTTCGCTCGTTGCATCCGCGAGACCCCCTTATCTGGCAAACTGAATAACCCCACACCTAATCCACATGTCTAAAGAGCGTTCCCCTCTCATTCTTCCAAGACTGGTCACTGGCTTTGTTGCGTTGACCGTTCTCCTTCTCTCGTCGGCACAAGCTCAGACGAAAGCTAACACCTCCGATCAGCTTTACATCGAAGTCTCGGCTCTCGGCAGTCTTGACTATTTTTACGATCACAAAATGGGACTGCAGGAGGCTGGGAAAGCCATGGGTGTGAAGACAGAATACGTCGGACCCGCCGAATACGATATGTCCGCGATGGTGACTGCTTTCGAACAGGCTATCGCACGAAAACCGGTAGGAATTATCGTTGTCGGATTTGAATCGTCGCTCAACGCGATCGTCGACAAAGCGGTTGATGCGGGGATTCCTGTCGTGACCGTGGATGCCGATTTGCCTGGATCCAAACGGATCGCATTTGTCGGCACTGGCAATTTTCAGGCCGGTTACGAGGGCGGAAAAAAGCTCTCTGAGCTGATCGGCGGAAAGGGAAAGGTCGCGTTAATGACCAAGCCGGGGCAGTCAAATCTGGAGGAGCGAATTGCAGGCTACAAAAAGGCTTTCGCAGAGAACTCCGGCATTAATCTGGTGCAAGTTGCCGACACCCAATCTGATCCAAGTGTCGCCGCACAAGCTGCTGCCTCGTTGCTTCAGAAATACCCTGATCTGGCCGGGATTGGGTGCGTTGAAGCAGCGGGCGGAAGCGGCGCCGCGACGGCGGTCAACGAAGCGGGCAAAAAAGGGACGGTAAAGATTGTCTCGATGGATCGCGGGAACGAAGTGCTCGACGCCATTAAGGAGGGAGTGATTTCTGCCAGCGTGGCTCAGCAAACGGCGCTGATGCCCTTCTATGCTCTTCAAATCCTCTACAACCTGAAGAACAATCCGGTTCCGATCTCAAACGATAACGCCAGCGCGCATGTGACCGGTGTTCCGGCGGTTGTCGATACCGGCGTCATTATC
>DATHPI010000034.1:0-2783 GCA_035484035.1 Chthoniobacterales bacterium | reverse complement strand
CAGCGAATCGACGGAATGGGGATCTATTTGCGCCCCGGTCGTCAGGATCTCACCTCGGACGTCAATTTTGTCGATCTAAAGAAATGGGGTGAGCAGCTCGGGCTGGATACCGTTCAACTGGTGACCCAGGCGGAATTTATCCGACGGTGGGCAAACCCAGGAACAAAAGAGCTGAAGTTGGCCGATCAATATATCGCGGATGAGTCCGGAGCAGGTGAAGCGTTCAAGGTTCTGCACCAGCGAAAGCGCAAATAGGGTGAGGCTCCGCCCGAACCGGGGTTTCACGGGTTGCCTTGCCTGCGACGTCGTCCCCCAGGAAATCAACCGTCTGAGCCGGTTTCGGCTTTCGATCAGCTTCCGCCAGGATGGGCGGCAAAGTCACGTGGCAGGGCAATTCGACAATCGCCCAATACATGTGGGATGATGTCGCGGGGCAGGGCTAAGCGGGAAGCCCCGGTTCGGGCGGAGCCTCACCCTACCCGGACCTCCTGAATTCTGAATTCTGACTCCTGCTAATCATTCCATTGCCGTTTCAAGTTCTCTTTTGCGGCGTCTTTCTGATCATCGAGCTGGTCCAAACGGTGCTCCACATCCTCTTTTTTCCTCTTCCACCGATCTTTCGCAGCTCCCTCGGAGTGATCAATTTGATTGTCGTAATAGTCTTTCTCACGTTTGAGGGCGTTCTTTCGAGCCTCCCACTGGGCGTCGAACCGGTCGAAAGCGGCGTCCTTTGCGTGTTCGTAATCCTCTTTCGTCCGGTAGACCGGCGTTCGCTGACGCGGTTGTCTTGGTGTTTGATCGACCTCGGAATCATTATCAGATTGATCCATTTTGCGATTCATGGAGGCAGCCGCTTTCGAAGTGGCACCGAAATCGATTTCCATCACGACACGTTGACCCGCCACCACCTCGGCGACCCGCGTCTGGTCGGGAAGTCCATGGGCTCGGACTACGATCTGATGTTTTCCGGGTGGAAAAATCCCCTCGATCGGTAGTTTCCCGAGATTGATTCCGCCGACCATGACCTCGGCATCCCCTCGATCGCTAGCCAGCGAAATATTGCCGTACTCATGTTTGAACTCGACTACGCTAGTGCCGTTTAGATCTGGAACCACCTCGTGCGAGACCGGAGCCAGAGCCCCAATGCGAGACACCAACTCCACCGGTTCGGGCGGTAGCTCGATGGTTAGCGGCGTGTTGCCCAACTCAGTGGCACCGGCGAAAATCGTCGCTCCGGCCGGATCACTTTTCAGAGTGACCCTCACCCCTTTAAAGGTGTGTTCAACGGCGACCAGAGTATTCGGCTGGACCGTCACTTGTTGCACGTAGTCCGGCCAGCCTGAACGCTTCATCCGAACCGTGCAATTCCCGGCCGGCAGGTTGTCGAGGGTCATCGGGGTATTCCCAAAACTTGATTTCTGCTCTGAATCCACGATTTCAATCGGGAGATTCGCGGGATCTGACTTGAGCGACAGTTGACCGACTTCACGACTCAAGGCGACCAAACCCAGGTTGTCGAGACTCCCCTGGTTAATTTCCACATCGATCGACAGGTTTTGATATCCAGCCATGCTGAACTCGAAAACGTGTTTCCCTTTCGGCAATGGGTAAGAGGTCAGCGGCGTCCGACCTATTTCCTTGCCATCCGATTTGACGATCGCTCCCTCCGGCTTGCTCGTCACCGTCACGCTACCCATCAGCGAAACGGGCTGCAACGCTTCGGGCTTGTGAAGGAAGAAATTAGCGCCGATCACTGCCCCGATTGCACAGACTAAAAACAGGCCAACGGCGGCCAAAAGGATGCGCAGCAGGACGGGTGAGGTTTTCGGCTGGCTATCCTCTGCTGCCTCAGGAACAGGACTAGGTAGGCGCGATGGTTCCGCCTGGCCCAGTTGCTCTCTTCCTGGCAACGGCGGAAGCACTACCGGTGGTTGACTCTGGATTTCCGCCGCTTCCAGCTCCGCCAGAAAATCGTTGGCCATCGTAAAGCGGGTCGGTTCAGTCGCGCCAAGGCGTAAAATCGTGTTTCCGGATTCGGAAAGATTCGCCACCGGATTCATCCTTTGATGAACCGAGCCGGTCAAAGAGCCAGACCTGACTCCGCCAAGCAATTCATGGATCACACCGGCCAGTTGCTGAACGTGGGTGGCAGATACGTCGAATCCACCCGAGTCGACCATCGTTTGCGCCGGCTCCGCCAAGCTTTCCGCATTTTGGCTTAGACTCAACCCGTCCACCTTCACGATAAAGGGGGGCCAGGTCGTCACCGGCGTCCGCTGGAGCTCAACAAAATTTTCCGTGACATGCGGTATTTCGATAAACACGTGCCGCAAGGAGACTCCGCTGGCTAGCAGTTTCCGTTCTGCCACAAAGTCCAGAACTTTGGCGAGCGGTTTGGCGATCCGCAGCGTTTCCTCCCACTCCAGGATCCGACGCACCCGCAAAAGCTCCTGCAACGAAAACCCCTTAATCCATTCGCTGACAATGAATAAACCCCTGTCAAAAGTCTCGAGTCCGAATACTTCGAGAAGGTTCGGATGATGCACGGTCCGGAGACGTTCGACCTCCTGGCGCAAGAGTTCGAGTCGTGCCTTTTCATAGCGGACCGCCGGCGGAAGCGGCCGAATGGCGACCACGCGATTGGAATGCAGATCTTTCGCCCTGAACAGGTTGTGATCGACTGGAGATTGCCCAAAAATTTCGTAGCGATCCCGAATGAGCTGGCCAGTGGCAAAGCCGGAAGTGCTCAGACCTCCGATAGTCGCCGTTCCGTGAGAATGCCC